>NZ_JBWYIL010000001.1:0-484082 GCF_056779755.1 Acinetobacter sp. 24-47-66 | reverse complement strand
TCATTGGCGCGTTGCAGTTCTTTATTTTCGCGTTCGAGTTGTTTGATACGTTCTTGGTCTGAAAGCTGCTGTACTTTAACTGGATTTTGTTTATCTAAATATTTTTGATACCAAACACGTAGTGTTTCAGGAGTACAACCCTTGCGCAGTATACTGCTCAGGGAGCAATAGCGGTGATCGCAGCCCAATTCGATGGATAATCTTTTTCAGATTCAATCAATAATTGAACCGCTCTTTCTCTGATTTCAGGGGTATATTTTAATTTTGTCATCAGGATAGTCTCTCAGAATATTGACTCTCCGACAAACCCGGTACGGTTCACAAAGCTTTACATGCCAAGATAGGACATCAGGCATTGCAAATTGATTTTTTAGAAGATGCGCTCAGAAAAATAGGGCAGCTGAGCGACAAAAAATGATCGATAAGACCCATCAACTTTCGGTACGACAACAATCGCAATTGATTCAAATCAATGGATCGAACACGCCCAATGCTCGACGTGCCAGTACAGCCCGCGAATATCTGGATATGGCAAAGCAGAGCCCCAACTTGACCATCATGACGCATGCCACCACCCATAAAATTCTGTTTAGTGGCAAACAAGCAATTGGGGTGGAATACCTGCAAGGTGCAAATCGGCAACAGTTACATCAAGTCTATGCGAATAAAGAAGTTTTGCTCTGTGCAGGTGCAATTGCATCTCCGCAAATTTTACAATGTTCAGGTGTAGGCTCTAGCGAGTTACTGCGTGATCTAGATATTGAACTTGTCCATGATTTACCTGGTGTCGGGGAAAATTTACAAGACCATCTGGAAATGTACCTGCAATATAAATGCACAAAACCTGTTTCGCTCTACCCCGCCTTGAAATGGTATAACCAGCCTGCTATTGGTACCGAATGGTTATTCAATGCAACTGGGATTGGCGCCAGCAACCAATTTGAAGCAGGGGGGGGTATTCGCTCTTCCGATGAATTTTCTTGACCCAATATTCAGTTTCATTTCCTGCCTGTTGCGATTAACTACAATGGTAGCAACGCAGTCAAAGAACATGGCTTTCAAGCCCACGGCGGTTCTATGCGCTCACCCTCGCGTGGACGCATCAAATTAAAATCTAAAGATCCATTTGAACATCCAAGCATTCTGTTTAACTATATGTCCACAGAGCAAGATTGGCGCGAATTCCGCGATGCTATTCGGATTACACGTGAAATCATGCAACAACCCGCATTAGATCCTTATCGCGGTGAAGAAATTAGTCCGGGTAAACATTTAAGCAGTGATGCAGAATTGGATGACTTCGTACGCAATCATGCTGAAACGGCCTACCACCCTTCTTGTAGCTGCAAAATGGGCGAAGATGAAATGGCCGTGGTCGATGGTCAAGGGCGTGTGCATGGTCTGCACAATTTACGTGTGGTTGATGCCTCTATTATGCCGTTAATTATCACAGGGAATTTGAATGCTACGACCATTATGATGGCTGAGAAAATTGCCGATCAAATTCGTGGACTACCAGCATTAGCTCGTTCCGATGCAGGTTTTTATCAAGCTCGTTCATCTGCATAGTTTTCTCACACTCATCAGCAATCAGCAATCAGCAATCAGCAATCAGCAATCAGCAATCAGCAATCAGCAATCAGCAATCAGCAATCAGCAATCAGCCCACATTACTTCGATGAATTAATGTGGTCTTTTTAATTCTTTATATCTTTAAGTGCAAAAAATTTATTATAAATCACTGAAATTAATAAAAATAAAATAACCATCACTCAAATTTATATACATTATATCTACATTTATAATAAAAATTACATAGTCAATACTTATTTCGTCTAAAATAGCAACCGATTAGAAATGTCTAGTTAAACTAAATGCTACATTTTTCTTAATGGTTAGGATTCATGTATTTCACTCCCTCTCTCTTCTGAACTTTTAGTTTACGACCATTTCTGTCACCCTCTTTTTTATATTTTTGTTGCTCTCTATTCGCTCTAAAGCGATACAAAACACCTGCTCACAAGGTCAAAATCGCATGAAAACTTTTTTAAAATACCTCGCGGTATTTATCGTACTGCTTTTGCTTGCAGTGTTGATTTTTTTATTCCGTTCAACTGCGTCTAAAAAAATTCAAACCTCAAATGATGAACCTGTTGTTGATGCCGTTTTAGTTGGTGGGGGCATTATGAGTGCAACCTTAGGCACTTATCTCACCGAACTGGAACCGAACTGGAAAATCCGCATGTACGAACGACTCGATCAAGTTGCTCAAGAAAGCTCGAATGGCTTTAACAATGCGGGTACAGGTCACTCAGGCTTTATGGAAATGAACTATACCTCTGAGAAAGACGGTAAGATGGACATTACTAAAGCGGTACAAGTGGCTGAACAGTTCGAAGTTGCAAAACAGTTCTGGTCTTACCAAGTTAAACAAGGTGTTTTAGGCGAACCAACAAGCTTTATTAACCCTGTTCCGCACATTGCTTTTGTCTGGGGTGACAACGTTAATTTCTTAGAAAAACGTTATGCAGCAATGGTTCAAAATCCAATGTTCTACGGCATGAAGTTTTCAGAAAATCCTGCTGAAATTAAACAATGGGCGCCATTGGTCATGAATGGTCGCGATACTGCGCAAAAAGTTGCTGCAACCCGTATGGATGTTGGTTCAGACGTCAACTATGGCGCGATTACCACGCAATTGGTTAATCACCTAAACAAACAATCCAACTTCAAATTAGAAACCTCAACAGAAGTCACGGGCATTAGCCAAAATGATGACAAAACTTGGACGGTTTCTTTCAAGAGTTTGAAAACAGATGCAACTAACCATGTGAAAACGCGCTTCGTATTTATTGGTGCGGGCGGTGCTGCAATTAAATTATTGCAGATGACTGGTCTTCCTGAATCTAAGCAATATGCAGGTTTCCCTGTGGGTGGCGTGTTCTTGATGACCGACAACCCTAAAGTGACTGCTGGTCATACGGCTAAAGTGTATGGTCGTGCTGAACTCGGTGCACCGCCAATGTCTGTTCCACATATTGATACGCGTTATATTGATGGTAAAAAATATGTGTTATTTGGACCATTTGCGACCTATTCAAACAAGTTTTTGAAGCAAGGTTCTCAGCTAGATTTATTAAAATCTACCAACAAAAACAATGTCTTACCTATGACCGCTGTCGGTTTGGAAAATCTGGACTTGGTTAAATACTTAGTGAGTCAGGTGATGATGACGGATGAAGATCGTTTCAATGAACTGAAAAAATACTATCCAGATGCAAAGCCTGAAGATTGGCGTTTAAGCCAAGGCGGTCAACGGGTACAAATCATCAAAAAAGAAGATGGTAAACCAGCCAAACTCCAATTTGGTACAGAAATCTTCGCTTCTAAAGATGGTGCTGTAACGGCCTTACTGGGTGCGTCACCTGGTGCTTCGACTTCACCCTACATCATGTTGAGTTTGCTTGAAAAGGCCTTCCCGCAACAAGTACAGGGTAAATGGAATCCGAAATTACATGAAATTGTAAAATCGTACCAACAAGAGTTAAGCTCAAACCCTGTGTTACTTGACCAAGTACGTCAATACACCAGCCAAACTTTAGGATTGAAATATACGCCTATGGCGCAAGCAGCAAATAATTCAACACCTGCTCTAAGCAAAGCGCAATAATTTCTTTTCTATCGGAAGGATGAACTACGGTTCATCCTTTTGCTTTTCATATTATTCCTATCTTTGTTTATGTCTTATCTTCAGTCTGAAGCTTTTATTGCTTTTCGTTGTCGTGATTTCTCTTTACTAAGCCTCAATCAACTTTGTTTGGTGCTTGCTGTGGTCATGCAGGAAGTCGCAATTGGTTTTGCACTTTATCAAATAACCCAAGATCCGCTCAGTTTAGGCTTCATTGCCGTAGTAGAACTGCTGCCTTTTATTGGCTTGTCTTTTTTCGGCGGGCATTGGGCAGATCGATATAACCGTCAAAAGCTGCTGCAATGGAGCTTTAGTCTGAGTAGCGGCATTCCGTTATTAATGATTGTTGTTTTTTATGTTTTCCAGACCAAACAGATTGAGCAAAACACGCTGCTCTATTTAGTTTATTTTCTTATTTTTTGCTTAGGCATTTTGCGGGGAATATACAGCCCTGCATTTAATTCAATACGCCCATTTTTAATCTCTCGGCAAGCAGAAAACAATGCTTCCATGTGGACGACTTCGATCTGGCAATTTGGAGCCATTGCGGCTCCGCTATGTGCTGGATTATTACTGAGCCATGTGGGACTTGTTGCAACGCTAGGTGTCATCTTTCTGTTGAGTTGTATTGGCAGCCTTGCTGTTTGGCAACTCAGTCCACGTAGTTTTCCCATCTCGATACACGGCCAAGTGTTGCAAAGTTTAAAACATACTTTTAGATTTATGTTGCAACAACGTGTGCTGTTTTGGAGTATGTTATTGGATCTTGTGACAGCCTTATTTTGTAGTGTTATCGTGCTGCTCCCAATCGTCGCTCACGATGTTCTGCATTTAGGCGCCGAAGGCTTAAGCTTACTAAGAGCAGCACCAGCTATCGGCACGGCTCTAATGATGGGTGTATTACTGCATTTTTCGCCAAGCCAAAAAGCTTGGCGCAATATGTTACTTGCCAGTATAGGAATTGCAATCACGACATGTGTATTTGCTTTATCGACATCACTATGGCTAAGTATCGCTCTGCTTATACTGATTGGCGCTTTAGATAGCATCAGTATGGTGATTCGCCAGAGTTTGTTACAGCAACTTCCTCCTCAAGACTTACATGGTCGTGTGGCGGCACTCAATGGGATATGGGTCACTACAGGCAACCACTTGGGTGCGTTAAACAGCAGTATGGCATCACGTTATTTTTCCATCACGCCTGCGATACTGATCGGAGGAAGCCTATGTTTAAGCATTTGTCTTTTCAGCTTTTTTCGTAATAGAGATTTACTCAAAACACCATCAAGTTATGAGAAGTATAAATACCTATAATAGAAAAAATAGAAGCTTACACAAAATTTGCCCATACTTGTTTCATGCGTAATGAGTTTAGATAAGGATTGATTTTATGGCAAAAACAACCGAATTAACTCACCGACTTTGCACACTCATTTATTTTGTGATCATCTTTGTCATCATGGCGTATTGTCTGCTTAATGCAATGTATACCGTGATTATTGGGGGTACGACATTCTATCTCTTTGCCAGTTTTCTACTGGTTCTACAGCTTATTTTTGCCTTGCGAACTTCGCTTAATAGTCGCATTTACACCAGTTTAGGACTGGTATTGCTGATTGTAGGATTGTTATATAACCACGGGCTGGATTTTTTGAGTCATTTAAAAGCGATTATATTAATTCCAGCGCTCATGCTGACACTATTTGGTCTTGATAGTATATATAAACATCCAACTCGCTTGATGCTCTTGAAAATTGGACTTGTGCTGGGTCTGCTGCTGCTGGCATATAGCCAATATTATGAGTTGGTTGAACTACAAAACTACTATAACTCGCTGCACAATGGTGAAACTTGGCAGCAATTTGGAGCGTTATAGATGATGATTGACCTTCTCCCTAACCAAAAGGCATAGCTATCTACACCTTTAGGCACTTAATGCTTACTGATGCGATGATGTCTTGATCTGTTCGCATGCAATCGGTTTTTTATCATTCTCACCCTCCGCATGATGGTGACGGGCGTTTCATCGGCAGGGATCACCTGCTTATGGTTCATTCCCTTGCAAAGCAGTGCTTCTCAGGTTCACAGTACTCTAGTCGTGATTTTAGAGCGCTATTATTGACAAATGATTGTATTCAAAGTATGTCTAGACGCGGCCTTGCGCAGTATACTGCTCATGGGATAATGCAGTGACTGAAAGCTTCTTTCATACATTAAAAGGTCATGTTGTACATGGCAGTGTGTTTTCGACTCGAAAAGAAGCGAATGCTGTCCCAGCTGAAATACGTCATGCTATTTATACGACGAATGCGATTGAATCACTGAATAGCGTAATCCGCCATTCAACAAAAAAGAGAAAGATCTTCTCTTCAGATGATTCAGTAAAAAAGGTCATTTATTTAGCAACATCAAACGCTGCTAAAAAATGGACGATGCCAGTCCAAAATTGGCGTTTAGCGATGAATTGGTTTACGATTCATTTCGATGATCGATTAAAAGATCATTTATAAAAAATGGAACTTACACAAAATAATTTACAGGCTCGGATAATGTTTTTTCATGGTCACTCCTCTTTCAAGACCATGAAAATAATATGTATTTAATTTTAGCTTAAATCCAGTTTGCTTATTTAGCTCGCGGCTTTCCAGCATCAGAACGTTTTTTGCGCCACTCTCCATCCTTATTACGTGACCGGTTTTGACCCGATGTTGGACCTGTTTTAACTACTGGACCTTGAGTATCTTTAGGAGAAGGCATCATCCCTTCCTTTTATTGATATATGATTAATCTAAACTATCATATGTTTATTCATTTTCAATATCTTAAATATATTGATACAAATGTCTTACTATAAAATTTAATTAACTGATTTTAATAATTATTTGGTAAAGCTATTTTTTTAATAAAGCAATCGGGGGCAAAAAATGAGACTAAAAAGCGTACAACTCACCAATTTCAGGGGATATCAAGATACTGTTTCAATTCCTATCGACCAATGCCTTACAGGAATTGTTGGTCGTAATGATTACGGAAAATCAACAATTTTGGAGGCTTTAGCGATTTTTTTTGAAATTGAAGGCTATAAAGCAGATAAAAACGATATAAACTGCTTTAGTTCAGCATCTGGCGCAAATACATTTGAGATCACTTGTATATTCGATCAAATTCCAGATTCTATAGTTCTTGATGAAAACGTAGAAACCACATTAAAAGAAGAACATCTCCTAAACAAAGATGGGGACTTTGAAGTCGTCAAAATTTTTAAAGCTTCTACTACAGGCAAACCAGATAAAACCTGTATTAAGTGCTTACATCCTCAGAATACCAAACTAAATAATCTTTTAAGTTTAAAAATTAGCGATTTACGAAAATTAGGTGAAGAACTCAATATCTCTGATTATGTTAGTGATAAACGAATAGCTTCATTATGGCGCAAAGCTCTAAGAGCTTCTACTAACTTGCAACTTAGCGAAATATATTAGATGTTGAAAAAGAATTCTCTGCGGAGAGTAAATCTATATGGGGAAAAATTCAGGATCACCTCCCAACATATGCTCTCTTTAAAGCTGATAGAGAAAGTAGTGATGGAGATACAGAAGCTAAAAATCCATTACAACAAGCTGTAAAAGATGCTCTATCCGACCTGCAATCTCAAATTTCAGATTTAGAATCTCAAGTAGAGCAAAGAGTTCTTGATGTAGCTCACCGAACATTAAATAAATTAAAAGAAATGGCGCCTGAATTGGCTAATGAATTAAAACCACGTTTTAAAGATAAGCCTAAATGGACATTTAATTTTACACTTGATGGTGAAAATGGCATACCTATTAATAAACGTGGAAGTGGTGTAAGACGCTTAATTCTTCTAAATTTTTTTAGAGCTGAAGCTGAAAAATCTATAGATATACATCACCGAAATGTAATTTATGCTATAGAGGAACCAGAAACCTCACAACATCCTAATTATCAAGTAATGTTAATGAAAGCACTGCTAGAGCTTTCTACACACGTTAATAAACAAATCTTAGTTACGACTCACGTTCCTGCTTTGGCAGGTTTAATTCCTATAGAAGGTGTACGCTTTGTCACAAAAGATAATGACTTAAAACCATGTATTAAAATGCCTGACGAACATGTATTAAAAGAGGCTACAGAAAGTTTAGGAATTTTACCTGAAACTGGAATGGAACGTGCTAAAGCAGTAGTACTAGTAGAAGGAAAATCAGATGTAATATTTCTAAAACATACAAGTATAGTCTTAAGAAATGCTGGGCATTTTCCTTTAAGTCTAGAAGAAGCAAAGATTGTCCCGATTGTAGTAGGCGGATGTGGAACGATAAAACACTGGGTTACTCTAAATTTAGCCAAAGACTTAGGTTTACCTTGGTGTGTAGTACTCGATTCAGATATAGGTGCAGATCAGGGGCAAGTGAAATCGATTCTTAAAAGAAAAAAAGAGGTGGAGCAATCTGGTAGGCCTTGTTACCTCACACAAAAAAGAGAAATTGAAAATTATTTATGCCCAGATCTTATTAAGGCCCAAACAGGTCATGAGGTTTCTTATTCGTCTACATGTGATGCAAAAAAGATTATAGGGAAAGCAATTGGAATCAAGCCTGATGATGTAATTGAAAAATTTTGGCCATTGATGACAGAAGATAAGATCATTAAGAATTCCCTATATCTCTGCCCGACTACTCAGGTAGAAAAATCTGAACTTAAAGAATTAATAGGAAATGTACTTACTCTAATCTAAATAATTGAAGTAAGACCATAGGATTATCAAGTTGATGGACCACATAAGGTCCATCCGAATAAGATATTATCCCTGAACTATACATGTGAAAAACTCCATAAACCAAAGGTTTACGGGGTTTAATAACTGGTGGGCCCAGACAGACTTGAACTGTCGACCAACGGATTATGAGTCCGCTGCTCTAACCAACTGAGCTATAGGCCCTATAAATACTGATTTCTCAAGTATTTTCGAATCAGAATACTAGCCAATATCAAATTCAAAAACAAGGTTTTTCATTTTTTTATCTTCAGCTTGACCAAAATTTATTCATCGCAGTTTACAAATCACGTACGATCTTGATCATCTATAGAATTTCAGTCACAAATATGTGAAAAATTATGAATTTTCGGTAAGCGTCGAGGATGTAAAGTTTGCAAATAAAATCTAAATTTAGTAGTCAATTTTTCTATAATTTATTACTAAAGGGATTGAATTTTTTAAAATGAAGTAAGAAACTCTGCCATATAAAATTCAAATATCTCTGTGAATCATGAAAAAACACATTGCCGAAATGGCATTTAAACTTGCTGGTGTCAAATATCATGTTGAACCGAATGTTCTTGGTGATAAACAAGTCATTATCGGTTTTGAACATACCACGATGATGGATGCTGTACTCTCAATCGCACTGTTTCAAATCTATGATATCCCGATTCACACACTAATTAAAAAAGAACTATTCAAAGGACCTTTTAAGCCAATTCTAGAAGGGGTTGGCGGTATTCCAGTTGACCGTCACTCAAATAAAGATATCGTGGCGCAAATGGTTGAACTCTTCAACTCCAATGACAAATTTAATCTCGTGATTGCGCCTGAAGCGACTCGTGCGAAAAATGGTGAACAACGTAAACCGATCCGCACCGGTTTTTGGCATATCGCAAAAGCGGCAAACGTCCCTATCGTTTTCTTGTTTGTGAACCAAAAAACCAAACAAGGCGGAATTTTTGGCAAAATCATGCCATCAGAGTTGGATCATGATTTGAAATTGATTCAGGAACTTTATAAGGAACATACAGGTTTAGACATTATTATTCCTGAACCGAAGAATAAAGCCTGATCTTGATCAATTGCTAAAATAAGGGTCTTTATTAAAAAAAAGCCCTTATGGTAGAATTTCGCAGATTTGATTAGGCATAAGGCCAATCTACAAGGAGCATATTTCGCATGGCGGGTCATTCCAAGTGGGCCAATATTAAGCATCGTAAAGCTAAACAAGATGCTAGTCGTGGTAAAGTTTTCACAAAATATATTCGTGAAATTGTTACAGCTGCAAAACTCGGTGGTCCTGATGCAGCAAGCAACCCACGTCTTCGTGCAGTTGTTGAAAAAGCATTGTCCGTTAACATGACTCGTGATGTCATCAACCGTGCCATTCAGCGTGGTGCTGGTGGTGAAGACAATGATGATTTAAAAGAAGTCACATACGAAGGTTATGGTGTTGGTGGTGTAGCCGTTATTGTGGAGACAATGACTGATAACTTAAACCGTACCGTACCAGATGTTCGTCACTGCTTCTCTAAAACAGATGGTAACTTAGGTACTAACGGCTCTGTTGCTTTCCTTTTCACTAAACGTGGCGAAATTACTTTTGAAGATGTTTCTTTAGAAGACCAAATTATGGACGTTGCGTTGGAAGCTGGTGCAGAAGACATTGAAGTGACAGAAGATGAAATTCTTGTGATCACCACACCAGAGTCTTTTGGTACAGTGCAAGATGCTTTAGCGGCTGCAGGTTTAAAATCTGACAATGCAGAAGTGGTGATGAACCCTTCAACTAAAGCAGAAATCACAGATATCGATCAAGCGAAAAAAATCATGAAAATGATTGATATGCTTGAAGATTTAGATGATGTACAAAACGTATATACCAACGTTGAGTTCTCTGAAGAAGTTTTAGCACAATTGGATGCTTAATCCATATTCAGAATTAGAAAACGCACCTTCTGGTGCGTTTTTTTAATTAAAAGGCGTCTTTTTTGCTAGCTTGAATTATGCTTTACTCAACAAACCATGACAGTTAAATACATCATATTCTTTAATGACAAAGCTTGAATGCAATGCCACGACATGATCAATTTTACCAATGCGCTGTAACAAAATCTGGCTATAATTTTCCATATCACGAGCAACAACTTCTATAATAAAATCAGCAGATTGCCCTGTGACTAAAAAAGCATTGATCACTTCAGGAATACTTTTAAGTTCATCTAAAAATTTTGCAAAAGTATCTGAGTCATGCTTACTCAATGATACTTGTAACAACACATGTAAATTAAACCCCAATTTTTGATAGTTAATATCACGCTTTAAATTCGTCATGATATTGGTTTCGATGAGATGTTTAATACGACGGTGCACTGAACTTACAGACAGGTTAATACGCTCCGAAAGCTCGTTCAGATTCAAATCTTCATGCGTAAGAATTTCTAAAATTTGTTTATCGTAACGATCTAATTCCATCTTCTTCACAATATTTTCATGGCACACAATAATTATGCGTTATTTTTTCGAAAATATCGATTCAAATGAAAATAAATTAACTAATCAGACAACATAACAGAAAATATGTTTGTTATATCCCGCGCCAATCTACCCGCGCATTTCGTTCATTGGCATAAATACGTTTAACATATTGTCCTATCGGCAAATCAAGCAATTGATTTTGATAATCCACAAATTCAGATGAAACTGGCTGATGATATTCTCTTTCCCAAGGTGTACCAGAGATCTCAAGTAGTGGAGCAAGCATTGAACAAACGGCGATATCTGCCAAACCTAAACGATCTCCTACCAAATATCGAGCTTGATTCTGAATCAATTGGTCGTTTAACTGCAAAATAATTTCATGCATATTTTCTTTAGCAAGCGCAACTTGTTCATCATCAAGTTGGTAGCTAGTTGAAACTAAAGTTTTGATAAGTGGCTTACTGATCTTTTGAAATTTTCTCAGATATCCTTTTTCACCAATCATGATTTCTAGCGGCTCATCGCTCTCAGATAAAGCTTGAGCAAGCCCCCACCGCCTCACTGATACACCCAATTGATTACTCAGGTCATTAATTTCAATTGCTTTTTTTCTTAACTTTAAATCTGATCTGAGCAATGAATGCTCTGGATAGACATCATCCAAATACAGGGCAATTTGGGTTGAATCTGCAATCCACTTTTCTTTATCACGTAATATCGGCAGAGAGTTTTGACCTGTTTTTAATTTTGCGAATGCACGATGTACGCCCGGAATCATATTTTGAGCAACATAATCCAATTCCTTATGATCAAGTAACCAGCGAGCTTTTTCACAAAAGTGAGATAAAGGAAACTGGTAAAGGATGCGCATAAAATCTCCGAAGTCTTGATCAATCATAGGATTTATTGTTTTGCTTACTTTATGCAACCCTATGCCAAAACACAATGTGATAATGCATCAATTGCAACTTAAATTGTTATTTTTGGAAATATGAATCCGTTAAATTATAAATGTTTAGCAAATCTTTATCTCTTTTATTGCAAAGTCTAAATGAATTTAACGTGTTTAGAGCACTGAAATTTATTAAAATTTATTATTAATCAAAATTTTAAGTTTTCTAATATTTTTCAATCGATATCTATATTTGTCTTAAGCATTTTTTTTGCATAGTTCAACGAAAACCAGCATTTAAAAAAAATATTCTATGGGCGTAGCGTATATCTCCTCAAAGAGGAATTGATCTATGTCTCGTTTAATTACTGAAAATGTTCATGTTATTGAAAATGATCAAGACGCCATTCATGCAGCCTATCATGTTGCCGACTATGCGCTCGAAGGTCGCAATCAGCGTGACCAACAACGAGCTTTACCATTTGCAGAAATTGAATTATTCAGCCAAAAAGGTTTAGGAGGCTTACGCATCCCCCACGTCTATGGCGGTGCTGAAGTCTCTCATCGTACCCTTGCCCAAGTATTTCGTATTCTAAATAAAGCGGATTCAAGTTTAGGGCAAATTCCACAAAATCAAATTGCATTGCTCAATATGATCAACATCATGGGAAGCCATGAACAAAAGCAATTTATTTTTAATGAAATTTTAAAAGGTAAGCGTCTTGCCAATGGGGGGCCAGAACGTCATACCAAAGATACCAAGACTTTAGACACACACCTTGTTGTGGAGGATGGGAAATATCGAGTTTCAGGAAAAAAATTCTATTCTACAGGCAGTTCATTTGCACATTGGTTAGCCATCAAAGCCATACACCCTGAAGGTCACGTAGTTTTAGTTTTAGTGAACCGTGAATCCACTGGTGTCGAAGTGATCAATGACTGGGATGGATTTGGTCAACGTACCACTTCAAGTGGCACAGTGATTTTAGACCATGTTGAAGTTGATCCATTACTGATTTTTGATGAAAGAAAATTATTGGACGTCCCTAATTTTAGAGGTGGCTTTTCACAGCTGATGCAAGTGGCTATCGATGTTGGTATTGCTGAAGCAGCGTTTGAGGACATGTTGTTTGCGATCCGTAAAGCACGCCCAATTGTGGATGCACAAGTTGAACGTGCCAGTGATGAGCATTTCACCTTACAAGAAGCTGGCAAAGCTAATGTTTTGTTAGATGCCGCCATTCTTTTGCTTGATGAAGCAGCTGATTATTTAGATTCACTCAGTGTAGTTGAACAACTCACTGATGAACAGATTGCTGAAGCTTCGATCAAAGTTGCTGAAGCTAAAGTCTATGCCAATGATGCCGCACTGCATATCTCAGAAAAGTTGATTGAGCTCGGAGGAAGTCGCGCCAGCCTCAATGTTCATAACTTTGATCAACACTGGCGAAATGCACGTGTACATACCCTTCATGATCCCATTCGCTGGAAACTTCACGCGCTGGGTTCGTATTACTTGAACCATACTTTTCCTGCACGTCATGCCTGGATTTAAGGAGTCATCATGTCATCTTTACAAGCTTTAGAGATCCAAGAATCAGGCAGTTATAGACCAGCTCATATTATTCGCTCTGATGAAGAAGCATTAAAAGTCGCACACGAACTCGCTGAAAAGTTTAAACACCGTGCATCTGAGCGAGATTTAAATCGTGAACTTCCTCATGAAGAAATCGAAGCTTACAGTCAATCTGGCTTATGGGCCATTACAGTACCTCAACAATATGGCGGTGCCGATGTTTCTATTCATACACTGACAAAAATCATCGCATTAATGAGTGGTGTGGATGGCTCTATCGGACAAATTCCACAAAATCATTTCTATGCACTTGAAATTTTGAGGAATACTGGGTCTGATGCTCAAAAAAGACGTTTATTTACTGAAGTTTTACAAGGTGCTCGCTTTGGAAATGCCTTGGCTGAGTTTAAAACTAAGAATGCAGCACAACGCCATACCTCTTTAAGACAAGTCGAAAATGGATATGTCCTCAATGGAGAAAAATTTTATTGCACTGGCAGTCTATTCGCTCACCGTATTCCAACCCTTGCTAGTGATGAACAAGAGCGCCAGTTTCTGGTCTTTGTTCCACGTCATAGCGAGGGCTTAAGCCTAATAGATGACTGGAGTGGATTTGGACAACGCACCACTGGCAGTGGGACTGTTAAATTTGAAAATGTACAGATTGACCCAGAGGATGTAGTCCCTTTTGATTCAGCTTATTCAACCGCCACCATTTCAGGTCCATTTGCACAAATTATTCATGCCTCAATTGAAACAGGCATTGCTCGAGCTGCTTTTGAAGAAACATTAATACGCGTTCGTCAAGCACGCCCTTGGATAGATGCAAAAGTTGAACATGCCACTCAAGACCCTTTGACACTGTACGAAATTGGTCGAATTGCAACAGACGTCAAGGCCACTGAGTTACTACTTAAACAAGCAGCGCAAGCGGTTCAAGACGCCAAGGTCGCCCCTTCAGAACATTCAGTTGCACATGCTTCTATTCAAGTGGCTAAAGCACGTGCACACAGTACCGAAACTGCACTAAAAGTCTCGTCAAAACTAATTGAACTGGCTGGTAGCCGTGGAAGTCAACGAAAAGATAATCTTGATCGATACTGGAGAAACGCACGTGTTCATACCTTACATGATCCAGCGCGTTGGAAATATTTTTTTATTGCCAATTATGTTTTAAACGGCGTATTCCCCCCAAGACGAGGTACGCTGTAATGACAAAAAATAAATCGAATCCTCAAAAACAGATCCTGCTCAATGCATTTGATATGAATTGTGTGGGTCATATTAATCATGGGCTTTGGACACATCCACGTGATCAATCCTACCGTTTTAATCAATTAAGTTATTGGACAGAACTCGCTCAAACTTTAGAGAAAGGTCTTTTCGATGGATTATTCATTGCCGATATTACTGGCGTTTACGATGTCTATCAAAATAGCATTGATCTAACCTTAAAAGAATCGATTCAACTGCCGAGCCATGATCCAAGCACACTGGTGTCTGCAATGGCAGCCGTCACACAGCATTTGGGTTTCGGTATCACAGTGAACTTAAGTTATGAATCTCCTTATCAATTTGCTCGTCGCTTCGCGAGTCTGGATCATCTGACCCAAGGACGTTTGGGATGGAATATCGTCACAGGCTATTTGGATAGCGCAGCACGATTAGTCGGTCAGCAAGGGCTGAAAGATCACGACTTACGTTATGAACAAGCCGAAGAATTTTTAGAACTCTGCTACAAATTTTGGGAAGGCTCTTGGGAAAATGATGCTGTCATCCAAGATAAGCTCAATCGCATTTTTACCGATCCGAGTAAAGTACATGCGATCCACCATCAAGGAGAGTTCTATAACAGTCACGGCGTCTTCCAAGTCTCGCCTTCAGTGCAACGTACACCTGTGCTATATCAAGCGGGAGCATCACCTAAAGGACTACAGTTTGCCACTCGGCATGCAGAAGCCATGTTTATTGGTGGAGATACCGCTGAAAAAATTGCGTCTCAAACACAAAAGATTCGCCAATTAGCCCATTCACACGGTCGTGATGGTACAGCAATTAAATTATTTGCAGGCATCACTGTCGTCACTGCTGAAACAGATCAACAAGCGCAAGAAAAACTACAGGAATATATTCGATATGCAAGTCCTGAAGCTGGCATTGCGCATTTCTCAAGCTCAATCGGAACAGACTTAGGTCATCTAAAAGATGAGGATGCTATTCTATATAAAAAAACCAATAGCATCGTTTCTGTAAATGAGCGCTTTAAGGAAAACAAAGTCACTTTGGCAGATTTAAAAGCTCAGCATGTACTCGGTGGACGTTATCCCTTATTTGTTGGCAGTGGAGCAACAGTTGCTCAACAGCTAATCGAATTCATTGATATTTCTGGATTAGATGGTTTTAACCTTGCCCGTACAGTCGCTCCAGAGTCACATCAAGATTTTATTCGTTATGTCATTCCTGAACTGCAACAACGTGGTCGCTATAAGATCGCCTATGCTGAGGGTAGCTTAAGGCACAAGCTATTCAATGCGGGAGATCATTTACCACATTCACATCCTGCACATCATTTCCGATGTCCAAGCTCAAAACAAGATATACAACAATCAAATTTAAATCCTATACACCAACATTCAGCTTAAGTTTTTAATATTTAGGGGTCTTTCTATGGCACAAGCTCAGTCTTCTCGACTTAAATGGATCGGCGTTGCAATCGGCATTATTGTGATTGCAGCGTTTGCATGGTCCTTTTTGAAAAAAAATGATCAACAAGAAATTGTAATTGGTATTAGCCCACCTTTTGCAAAACCACTTCAAGCTGCAATTGAAGAAGCAAAGGCTCAAGGCATTCATGTACGTTTGGTAGAATTTTCAGATTGGAATACACCCAACATCACCCTAAATCACGGGGATATTGATGCAAATTATTTTCAGCATCAACCTTTCTTGAATAATGCGTTAAAAGAAACCAACTTTAAGCTCAAACCCTTGGGCATCGGCTCAGGCACACATGTCGGTTTATATTCAAAAAAATATAAAGCGATTAGTGAAATTGAAAATGGCGCTCGAGTTGTACTCCCAAATGATCCTGTGAATCAGGGTCGCGCCCTACTCCTCTTACAACACGCTGGATTAATACAACTTAAGGATTCCAACAACCACTTATCCAACTTAAAAGACATTCAAACCAATCCGAAAAAATTAAACTTTATTGAAGTCGAAGGTCCGCAAACTGCGCGTGCCGTAGATGATGCAGACCTCGTATTTAGCTATCCAATGTACCTACGCTTAGCACAAACGATTGATCCAAATGATGCCTTAATTTTGGATGAAATTAATAACACGCTTTATGCCATCTTATTTGTTGTTCGCGATGACTTTGAACAAACTCAGCCTGAAAAAGCAGCTCAACTGAAAAAATTTATCCAAATTTATCAAAGCTCAGACAAAGTTAAACAAGCATTGAATGAGGATATTGGTGAAAAACTATGGTTCAAAGGCTGGAAATAAGGAGTGTTCATGTCTACTTCAACTCAATCATCTAAATTCATCAAAATTGCAGTCATCATCGTCGCAGTACTGGCGGCCTTAGTGGGATATCGTTATATCAGTCAAAACTCAAATGATAAAGTGATTAAAATCGGCATTAGCCCACCCTATTCTGAATTACTGCAAAGTGTCGCTGAGGATGTAAAAGCACAAGGAATCCATCTCGAGTTGATTGAGTTTTCAGACTGGCAAGCACCCAATGTTGCTGTGCAAAATGGTGATATTGACGCTAATTTCTTTCAACAAAGTGTTTTTCTAGCGAATGCAGTGCGTGAAACAGGCTATGACCTTGTGCCTTTTGCGAAAGGTTCAGGCAGTCATGTCGGACTTTATTCAAAAAAATATCAATCCCTACAGGAAATACCTGATCAAGCGAAAGTAGTCGTACCGAATGATCCAGTTAACATGGCACGTGGTTTAAATTTGCTGGCTCGTGCAGGCTTACTTCAAGTCAAAGATATTAATAATGAGCTCACCAGCACCCGAGACATTATCAGTAATCCTAAAAAACTCAAGATTATTGAAGTTGAAGGCCCTCAAACCGCGCATGCTTACAATGAAGCTGACTTAATTATGGGTTTTCCTCATTATTTGAAAATGGCAAAAGTTGCTGATCCTACGTCTGCACTGTTATTAGATCCGATTAATAAAAAATTTGCGATTTTGTTTGTAACGCGTCGAGATTATCAAGATCAGGATCACAAATTAAAAACTGTGGTTGAAACCTTCCAAAACTCTGCAAAAGTCCGTCAGATTCTAGACAAAGACTTTGGACAAGGTTTGTGGTTTGAAGGCTGGAAATAAGGAGAATGATCATGGTGAGTTTTGGTTCACACATTGAATTTGCAGTACCCCATATTACAATTCGTCATTTAAATAAGTATTACGATGTACAAGGAAAACAAGTTCACGCACTCAAAAACATTAATTTGGATATTCCCGAAGGAAAAATTTTCGGCATTATCGGCAAAAGTGGTGCGGGCAAATCTTCATTGATTCGCACCTTAAATGGGTTAGAAACTATTTCTGATGGTAGTATTCATATACATCAACATGATCTAGGGCAGCTTAATCACAATGAATTAATCGCCCTACGCCAGCGTATTGGCATGATTTTTCAACATTTTAATTTACTATCTGCCAAAACAGTTTGGGAAAATGTCGCGCTTCCATTGAAAATCGCAAAAGTGCCTGCTGCTGAGATTCAAACTCGTGTGGATGAGGTTTTAAATCTAGTCGGTTTAGCTGAAAAGCATCATCACTATCCATCACAATTATCGGGTGGGCAAAAACAACGAGTTGGGATTGCCCGCGCATTGGTCAGTAAACCTGAAATACTATTGTGCGATGAAGCAACATCGGCACTTGATCCAGAAAGCACATCTGTTGTTCTATCTTTACTGAAGGAAATTAATCAAAAATTAGGACTCACCATCGTTCTCATTACACATGAAATGCAGGTAATTCGTGAAATTTGCGATCAAGTGGTGGTTATTGATCAAGGTGAAATCGTTGAATCAGGGCAAGTTTGGTCAGTCTTCTCTCGTCCCCAGCAGAAAATCACGCAAGAACTCCTCAATTTGGAACAGCTTGATTTGCCATTCCAGTTACATCAAGAGCGAGCTACACATTTAACGCATACCATTTTGAAAATCAGCTATGCAACTGATTTGAAAAATCCTCCCAACTTAAATGATGTACTTTCTAAAATTACACTGCCTGTGCATTTATATCAAAGCCATGTAGACACTATTCAACATCATCTGGTTGGCTCACTCATCGTAGGTATTCCTCAATTGGATGTTGATGTGCATACGCTCCATCAGCAATTCCCCCATAAAACATCACAAATCGAGGTGCTTGGCTATGCACAACCAGCTCATTGATCTTTTAATTACGGGTACCATTGATACTTTGTTAATGGTCGGTATTTCTGCATTTTTAGCGCTTCTCATTGGCTTGCCTATGGCTGTAATCCTCGTCAACACCTCAGAAAATGGGATTTATCCATCAAAAAAAATCAATCATGCCTTGGGTTGGGTGGTAAATATTACGCGCTCTATTCCCTTCTTAATTTTAATGGTGGCACTCATTCCCTTCACTCGACTGATTGTAGGGACCAGTTATGGGGTATGGGCTGCGGTTGTACCTTTAACTATAGCGGCTACACCTTTTTTCGCACGTATTGCGGAAGTCAGTCTACGAGAAGTTGATCATGGACTCATAGAAGCTGCACAAGCCATGGGCTGTAATCGCAAACAAATTATTTGGCATGTGCTTTTACCAGAAGCACTGCCTGGTATTGTTGCAGGTTTTACTGTCACGCTTGTAACCATGATCAATTCCTCTGCGATTGCGGGTGCTATTGGTGCGGGTGGTTTAGGTGACATCGCCTACCGATATGGCTACCAACGCTTCGATATGCAAATTATGTTGGCGGTGATCATCGTATTAGTCGTATTGGTCATGCTGATTCAAGCTTTGGGTGATCAATTGGCACATGGTTTGGACAAACGTAAAATCTAATTCACACTATTCAATTGAGTCTCATCTGTCTTTTCGAGAAACATCCAAGCCATGACCTGACTTTGTCATGGCTTTGATGTAAAATCACCGACAATTTTTAAATAACACTGTGTGAGTCTTTTCATGGGTTTTAATTGCGGTATTGTCGGCTTGCCGAACGTTGGTAAATCTACACTTTTCAATGCATTGACGAAAGCTGCTATTGCTGCAGAAAACTTCCCATTCTGTACCATTGAACCAAACACCGGCATCGTTCCTGTTCCAGATCCACGTTTAGATAAATTAACTGATATTGTTAAACCTCAACGTGTTATTCCAACCACAATGGAATTTGTAGACATCGCAGGTTTAGTTGCTGGTGCTTCTAAAGGTGAAGGTTTAGGGAACCAATTCTTAGCCAACATTCGTGAAACTGATGCAATTGCACACGTAGTACGTTGTTTTGAAGACGAAAATGTTATTCACGTGAACGGCAAAATTGACCCACTTGATGACATTGCAACTATTAACACTGAGCTTGCTTTAGCAGATTTAGAAACAGTATCAAAAGCGGTTACACGTTTAGCAAAGTCTGCGAAAGGTGGTGATAAAGAAGCTGTTGCAACAAAAGCTGTACTAGAAAAAATTCAGCCATTACTTGATGAAGGTCGCCCTGCTCGCGCAGCTGATCTTGATGACGACGAGCGCAAATTAGTTCGTGGCTTTGGTTTATTAACCCTTAAACCAACAATGTATATTGCTAACGTTGCTGAAGATGGTTTTGAAAACAATCCGCACCTTGATGCTGTTAAAAAATTAGCGGCAGAAGAGAATGCTATTGTAGTTCCGCTTTGCAACCAAATCGAAGCTGAAATCTCTTTGCTTGAAGATGATGAGCGTGCTGAATTTTTAGAAGCGATGGGCATGGAAGAACCAGGTCTTAACGTGGTTATTCGTGCAGGTTATGGCTTACTTGGCCTACAAACTTATTTCACTGCAGGCGTTCAAGAAGTTCGTGCTTGGACTGTAAAAATCGGTGCGACCGCTCCTCAAGCTGCTGGTGTGATTCACACTGATTTTGAGAAAGGCTTTATTCGTGCAGAATGCATTGCCTATGACGATTTTGTTCAATACAACGGCGAAGCTGGCGCTAAAGAAGCTGGAAAATGGCGTCTTGAAGGTAAAACTTATGTCGTTCAAGATGGTGATGTTTTACATTTCCGTTTCAACGTTTAAGTCATTAAAAAAACAGCCGAAAGGCTGTTTTTTTTGCAAAGATTATTTAAAAGATTGAGATCATGGATTTTGAGTTGAAGTACTCGAGTGATTTACGTGTTTATGGTCCATGTCATAGCGTAATTGTTTAGCTCGAACCAATACTTTCTCTTCCAGTTTCTTACGTAGACCAACAAGAAATATAAATTCTGCTACGACAAATAAAGGACCTATCGCGAGTCCAACAAGATCATCTACAAAAGCTGGTTTTT
The DNA here is from genome assembly GCF_056779755.1 of Acinetobacter sp. 24-47-66. Classification (NCBI taxonomy): domain Bacteria; kingdom Pseudomonadati; phylum Pseudomonadota; class Gammaproteobacteria; order Moraxellales; family Moraxellaceae; genus Acinetobacter; species Acinetobacter sp. 24-47-66. Next base: position 463,121 of record NZ_JBWYIL010000001.1, on the reverse strand, counting down.
TCTTTTCATAATAGTGCCCAATAAATTGAATAATCCATCCCACAATAAAAAATCCAGCACTTACCAATACCCAAGAGGATGTCGCTAAAGCTGCTACTTGTGTGGCTGGCTGATAAATTAAAGCAAATAGCAATGCCATTACCACACCAAAAATGAGATCCAAACTCAAATAATAAATGACCGATGCGACGATCAATAACATTGCAAGGTCAATCGAATATCCTGCAACCGTAAATTGCGCTTTGGCTGCACAACACAAGAGCGAAAATACAATTAAGGGAATTCCAATAAAATGTGAAAATACGTTTTTACGATCTAGGTGATAAGCTGCATATTGTCCAAGCAAGCTCTCTAAACGAGTCATGTTATCATTCCTTTTTCTGACTATTTCCTTCACTATATATAAATGTAAACCAATAAGTTGTCGACTAGACGACAAATAAACAGCATAAAAGGGATAATTTTGCTTTCAAATCAATACGTTTATCTTTTAAAAAATAATTGGTGGTTTAGCCAGTTTGATCATGAATTACAACAGCTGATGCTCGAACATGCACAGCTCATTGAATATGGCAAAGAACAACTGATATTTTCTAAAGCTGATCAATTTGATGGCATTTATGCCGTAATTGATGGTGCTGTTCGTTTAGCACATATTGACGTAGAAGGTCGTGAGGCGGTAACAGTTATCGCAGATCCCATTATGTGGTTTGGTGAAATTTCGTTGATTGATCAACAACCCCGCTCTCATCATGCGATTACCAGTAAAAAATCCAAAATCCTCAAAATAAGCCGTGTAGGACTTGATCTAATTTTAGAACAATATCCAAAATTTTGGTTTTATCTGGCCCAATTGGTCAGTCATAAACTTCGTTATGCTTTCATGGAGTTAGTCTCTATTCAAACACAACCCCTTATTCAACGCTTAGCCCAGAGATTAATCTTTATCTTAAATGGATACGGTAATCTCAAAGAAATTGAAAAAAACACCATCAACCTATCTCAAGAACAATTGGCACAAATGTTGGTCTGCTCAAGACAGACCATTAATCAAGAACTACAACATTTAGAAAAAATTGGCGCAATTAAAATTGCATTTAAAAAAATTGAGGTGATTAATCTCAATCAACTTAAAGCTTTAGCCGATCAAACTTAACCGACTAAAGATGAAGAGCTTTAGTAAAATCTGGATTAATCATTGTATTGGGGTTGCTAGGGTCACTTAAAATAATTTTGTATACGCCTTGGTGTTTCCTAATTCTGGTTGCTCAATTGCAGTTTTGCACTGGGCTTTATCGCGTTCATAATTGGCTTGACGCTGTGCGAGCTGCCCCTCACTTTCCACGATTGCACGCGCCCAAGCATCTATGGTTGTTAGCGCTTTTCGACAAAGCGCATATTTCCCTTCAGTCACTGAGTCGGTCATTTTGACATTAATACGCCAATCCAACACCAATTGACGCACAGGCTCGCGTACTTGTGATGGTATAAGCGCTTTATTGGCTTGATACAGAATAGGATCAACCTGATTAATCAATTGCCAAGCATGATTTGCATATTCAGTTGCATCATTGGTCAACTTCGGTGCTTCTTTAATTTCAACCTTTTGATCGGCAGTTTCTGCCTGACCACCACAACCGGATAAAGTGAAGATGAGGAATGTAGTCAATGCAGCTAATTTAAAGGGAGATTGAATCGCAAACATGACATCGCTCTAATAAACTATTCGGCACTATGCTAGTAAATTCGGGTAGAATACTCAATCTCGTTTTATACCTTTTGTTCCAATCTCCAATTAGGTTTATCGTGACCCAATCAAGCTCCCCACACATGACACCGGCAGGTTTTTGGCAAGGTGCCAAAGACAGTCAAGCCATCATTTTCACCTATTTGCCTGTTTCATTCGCGTTTGGTGTATCGGCAACTCAATTTGGATTTACGGCGTGGGAAGCATTATTTTTATCCTGTTCGATGTATGCAGGTGCCAGTCAATTTTTGGTGGTTGCCTTACTCGGCAGTGGCACTTCCATCTGGATGACAGCCTTAACTGTAATAGCGCTTGATATTCGACATTTGTTATATGGTCCTGCTTTACAAAACTTAATTCAAGATAAACTCAATCTGAAAAAAACTGCAATTTGGTCATGGGGCTTGACCGACGAAGTCTTTGCATCAGGCATGATTAAACTGTCGCAACGCCGTCAAGAATGGTCTGAATCTTGGATGTTAGGTCTCAGTCTGTTTAGCTGGTTGTCTTGGGCACTCGGATCTTTTCTCGGGGGCTTATTTGCAGATCAAGTCAGTCATCTCCCCCAATTTTTGCAGGCAGCGCTCGACTTTCTATTACCTGCACTTTTCTTGAGCTTCTTACTAGCTGCATTTGAGAAAAAACATACCTTTGTCGTGACCATCACCATTATTGTTTCTGCTATTGCCTGTTACTTTATCGATTTATCTGCAGCGATATTCATTGGCATAAGCTCTGGTATTTTGGCTGGTTTGTTTAAACATTATGTACTGAAGCAACATGATCCTTTGCACACAGGTGAACAATCATGAATCTAGAAATTATTTGTGTCGGTATTCTGGTCGGCATCGCGAATTTCGCCTCACGCTTTGGTCCTTTTTTTGTGATTCAGAAACTACAACAAGGTCGCCAGAAACGCGGTGCTCTTTGGCTTAAAATCGCCCTTGGATCTATCGGTATTGCAGCAATCAGTTCAATGCTCGTGGTCGCGACTTTACCGCCGCTCTTAGAAACACCCAATAAGAGCGTTGCCATGTTAATTGGTTTTATTGTGCTCTCGGGTTTGTATTTCAAATTTAAACAGATTGTACCTGCAACACTCACAGCGGCACTCACATACGGTTTGGTGTATACCTATTTCCCACTTTAAAACATTTCTCGCGTATTATTCATTCAGATTCTAAATTTATAAGCCTGATCCTCGGATAAGGCTTATAAATTTTTATCAATAAAAAAATTAAACGATATCAAAATAATTTCTTGCTTTTTCTTGTATTCATCGCTCTCAAGAGGTTTTAGTTCTGATATGCTAAAAGTCCATAATATCAAGCACGGATGAATCAAATGCTTATTACACTCGGTACTCCACTTCAATCTTCGGCGTTTAAAGTTCTATTATTGGGTTCAGGTGAGTTGGGTAAAGAGGTGGTAATATCATTACAACGATTAGGTGTAGAAGTACATGCGGCAGATCGCTATGACAATGCACCTGCCATGCAAGTTGCTCATCACTCCTACACATTGAATATGGCGGATCCAAAAGAATTAAAAAAACTGATTGAACAAGTTCAACCTCATTTAATTGTTCCCGAGATTGAAGCCATTGCCACTGAAGTCTTAGTGGAAATCGAAGATTCTAAAACTGCCGTAGTTATTCCCTCTGCGAAAGCCGTCAATCTCACCATGAATCGTGAAGGAATTCGTCGCCTCGCAGCTGAGGAACTAGGGCTACCAACCTCGGCTTATCGTTTTGCCAATAGTTTGGAATCATTCCGTGCAGCATGTGATGATATTGGCTATCCAAATTTTGTAAAACCTGTGATGTCATCATCAGGTAAAGGACAGTCACGCGTAAAATCTTTTGATGAAGTCGACGCGGCTTGGGAATATGCTCAAACAGGTGGTCGTGTCAATCAAGGCACTGTCATCGTAGAATCGCAAATTGATTTTGATTTCGAAATTACATTACTCACAGTACGGGCAAAAAATCCTGAAACAGGAGAAATCGAAACGCACTTCTGCGATCCTATTGGACACCGTCAAGATGCAGGTGACTATGTAGAAAGCTGGCAACCTCAACCTATGAGCACAGCTGCCCTTGGTGAAGCAAAACGTATTGCCAATAAAGTCACAGTAGCACTAGGCGGTTGCGGTATTTTTGGTGTGGAATTATTTATTAAAGGTGATCAAGTTTGGTTCAGTGAAGTTTCTCCTCGTCCACATGACACTGGATTAGTCACACTTGCATCTCAATATCAAAGTGAATTTGAACTTCATGCCCGTGCGATTTTAGGTCTTCCAGTAAATACGCAACGTCACAGTGTTGCTGCAAGCGCTGTGATCTATGCAGGTGTTGATGATACGAATTTGTCATTTTCTGGCTTAAATCTTGCTATGCAAAACCCTAATGTCGATTTACGACTTTTTGGTAAACCTGAAGGCTTTAAACGTCGCCGTATGGGGGTTGCAACTGCACGTGCTGAAACAACTGACTTAGCACGCGAATTAGCGTCTGAAGCCGCTTCAAAAGTAATTGTAAATCAAAACAAATAATTCATTAGGTAGGCCATCATTTCATGATCAATACGTCTCCATTAGCAAACTATGTTTCGAGTAATCACGACATCAAGGCAATTAATCAATGGCGCTCAGATGTTGAAAATCAATTACAACATGAGTTTGAAAATGGTAAGGCGATACGTGAGATTATTCTCACTCGATCAAATCTGATTGATGAGGCGCTTAAATTCCTTTGGCAACATGCTGAGTTAGATCAAACCGATCTGGGTTTGTTCGCTGTAGGAGGTTATGGTCGTCGTGAAATGATGCCCTACTCTGATGTCGACATTCTGATCCTTTCAGAAGATGATCTTACACAAGAACAAGAAAATGCCATTACCATTTTTATTTCCTCTCTATGGGATGTTGGAAATTTTAAACCTGGCGTAAGTGTAAGAACCATTCAACAGTGCTTTGAACAGGCCATGAATGACTTAACGGTAGCTACATCTCTCATTGAGTCTCGTTTAATTATTGGCAATGAACACTTAGCGAAATGGCCTCGTCGTGTTGTTTCACAAACTTGGACGGATAAAACCTTCTTTGATGCCAAGATGGAAGAACAAGCCAAACGCTACGCTCAGCACAACAACACTGAAAGTAATTTAGAACCTGATATCAAAAATGCACCGGGCGGCATTCGAGACATTAACCAAATTGGTTGGATTGCAAAACGGCATTTCCGAGTAAATCGTATATACGATCTTGTACATTTAGGTTTCATTTCTGAGTTTGAACTTGGGGTTCTCGAAGATGCTGAGAATTTTCTCTGGGAAATTCGTCATCATTTACACCGCTTAACTAAGCGTGATGAAAACCGACTATTGTTTGATTACCAACGCGATATCGCAGCAAAATTTGGTTACCACAAAGTCGAAGGTGAACATATCAATTATCCAATTGAACAGTTCATGAAACGCTACTATCGAGCAGCTCAACAGGTTTCAACCCTGAATGAAATGCTACTCGCCTATTTTAATGAGTCTGTCATCACGCCTCGCTTACCCAACTATGAGCGTAAAATTGAAGAAGTGAATGAAAACTTCAAATTGGTGGATGGTAAACTCGCAGTTCAACACCATAAAATTTTTGCAGAGAAGCCTACAGCCATCCTTGAGATTTTCTATATCCTAGCAAATCGCCCTGATATTGATGGTATTCGAGCTCGTACACTTCGATTGCTTACTTTAGCTGCAAAACGCATTGATCAAGCGTATAGAGACAATCCAGTTAATCAAGCCTTGTTTATGGCGATCATCCGGTCACCAAATAACTTATATGAAACATTGCTTGCGATGAAACGTTATAGTGTACTCGGCAACTATATTCCTGCATTTGGGCAAATCATGGGCCTTATGCAATACGATTTATTCCATATCTATACTGTAGATGCACATACGCTCCTACTCTTACGTAATTTAAATCGTTTTAAAGCACCCGAATTTGCTAAAGATTTTCCTGTCGTAAGTTCGGTATTCCAGCGTCTGGTGCGCCGAGACATCGTATTCCTCGCTGCTTTGTTCCATGATATCGCCAAAGGCCGTGGTGGAGACCATAGTGAATTGGGCGCGGTTGATGCCATTGAGTTCTGTAGCAAGCACGGTTTTACTGAGCGTGAGTGTAATCTTGTTGCGTGGTTGATCCAAAATCATCTATTGATGTCGATGACTGCGCAGAAAAAAGATATTTCTGATCCAGATGTTGTAAAAGATTTTGCCGAGAAGCTCGGTGATATGGAACACTTAGACTATCTGTATACGCTTACAGTGGCTGACATTAACGCAACCAATCCTAAGCTTTGGAACACATGGCGCGCATCGCTCATGCGTCAGTTATATACCAATGCTCGTGACGTTATTCGTAGTGGTTTGGGTCGTCCTGTCGATTACCAAATGCTGATCGAAGATACCAAATTTGCTGCAAGTGAATTACTTGTCAATGATTATGCTTTAGAAGCCGTTGAAAAAGTTTGGCAAGAACTTGGTGACGAATACTTCCTCAAAGAAACTGCAGATGAAGTCGCATGGCATACACGTGCAATCCTAGATCATGGTGATAATTCAGCACCATTGGTGATGATGCGCGCGCACCGTAAATCAGCGCAAGATGCTGTGCAGATTTTTATTTACACTCAAGATCAACCTAATCTTTTTGCAACCACTGTTGCAGTTCTAGATCGTATGAATCTAGATGTACAAGATGCACGCATTATTACAGCAACTAAATCCTTTAGCTTAGACACCTACGTGGTGCTTGATCGTTTTGGCACATTAGTGACAGATCCAGAACGTGAAAATACGGTAAAAGAATCATTGGTGCACGCATTAACAGATTCACAAAATTATCCAGGTTTAATGCAACGCCGTATTCCACGCCAACTTCGTCATTTTGATATCGAAAACACAATTGATATTACTTTGAACGAGGCGCTACAGCAAAATATGGTCGAGATCTCTACCCTCGATCAGCCTGGATTACTTGCCCGTATCGGTGGCTTATTTATGATGCAAGGTCTCGATATCCATTCCGCGAAAATCGCCACCTTGGGTGAGCGCGCAGAAGATATTTTCTTTGTAACCAAAAAGAATGGCGAACCTATGAATTTAACTGAAGCTCAGGCTTTTGCTGAACAATTAAAAGCAGCATTAGATGAGGCTTCAAATCAGGTCTGTAATCATCATTAAAATTTAGATTTAACCCGACGGTAACTGTTTCATGAACTCTAGTTTAAACCTATTACATCCTTATCCATTTGAAAAGTTGAATAAACTTTTTCAGGATGTAAAACCTGCAAATCTTCCGTTAATTCCATTGTCAATTGGTGAGCCAAAACATCCTGCACCTGAATTCGTAAAACAAGCTATTGTCGATAACTTCAATCATCTTTCGACATACCCAAACAGTAAAGGCTTACCAGAATTACGTGAAAGTATTTCGCAATGGCTCACACGCCGTTTCAAATTAAATGCTATTAGCGCAGAAGATCATATTTTACCTGTGACTGGCACACGTGAAGGAATTTTCTCATTCGTACAAGCGCTGATCAATCGTGATGAAGCGCCTTATGTAGTTATGCCGAATCCCTTTTATCAAATTTACGAAGGTGCAGCTTTACTCGCTGGCGCTCAACCCTATTTCATCAACTGTACTGAAGAAAATGGTTACCTTGGCGACTTCGATGCTGTCCCTGCGGAAGTATGGGAGAAGACAGTTTTGCTCTTTGTCTGCACCCCCGGAAATCCGACAGGTGCTGTGCTTTCAAAAGAACAGTTCAAAAAATTAATTGCGCTCTCTGATCAATACAATTTTGTCATCGCATCTGATGAATGTTATTCAGAACTATGGTTTGATGAAGCACCAGTTGGCTTATTAGACGTTTGTGCAGAATTAGGTCGTGATGACTATAAAAACTGTATCGTATTTCACTCTCTGTCTAAACGTTCTAATTTACCAGGTATGCGATCTGGCTTTGTTGCAGGTGATGCTAGTCTATTAAAACCTTATTTAAAATTCCGCACTTACCACGGTGCTGCAATGCCAGTACAGCATCAATTGGCATCGATTGCTGCATGGAATGATGAAGCACATGTTGAAGAAAACCGTAAACAATACCGTGCTAAATTTGATTTATTCCAACAAGAATTAGGTCATTTGCTACCACTGAAAAAGCCTGATGCGGGTTTCTATTATTGGTTAAAGGTCGATAATGATGAAACTTTTGCCAAAATGCTGATGGAAAAAGCACATATCAAAGTTTTACCGGGTCGTTATTTATCTCGTGATACTGAACAAGGCAACCCAGGTAAAAACCATGTTCGTCTTGCTCTCGTAGCAGATTTAGACCAATGTAAAGAAGTTGTTAAACGCTTAAAATCAATTCTCTAATCGTGCATGATCTTTAATTTTAAGCCCTCTTTTTAGAGGGCTTATTTTTTTTATTGATGATTCTAGGCATAGTTTGAGCGGAAATTGATATTTTCTAACAAACCTCTCTCTAACACTATCCCAGAGGAGGATAGAATTTAAAAGAATGGTTGTTCACGATAGCGTCTAGGGTTGGTTGTAAAGCTATTATTATAGTTTGAGGAGTTAGAGCTATGACAATCTTATTCTGCTTTATCGCTGTGGCTTCAATTATTTATCAGATTATAAATTTGTAAATCCGAGTCCAAGATTCACCCCGTTACTCTTACATATGAGATACGATGCGCCTAAAGGTTGTTATAAAAAATCTATATTTTATGTATGGAAATAAGCTATCTTTAATTTCTGCAATAGTACTTAACACATGATTATAACCAACACTTTCGTGTCTAGATTCATCACCACCAAATCGTTGAAGTTTGTTATGTACAAAATTATCTGATTTAAACTTTTCAATTAATTTCTCTGTGCTTTCCACAACTTTACTATCATTATTTGTAAGTTTTCTTACCAAGTTAGTTCTAGATAAATTTACCTCTTGCCATTTTTTTCGTTTCCCATAAAATTCTTTATAATTATCGCTTTTAAAGTCTGCATTCTTTTCTAAGTTTTTATAAATTCTTTCTAGATCGTCAAGCCTTTCCCAATATGCTTTACATTCACTGGCTGTAACCTCAAGCCCTTTCTGTAGATGCCAAACTAAAAAATACTTAAAGCGACTATATATGGTGTCCATCCTTTAAATGTTACCCAGCCATCTGTAACACAATTATCCATACCTTATCCTTTTAATACTCTATGAACAGTAACAACGTGACAACCAGCAGTTTTAGCAATTTCTTCTTTTGTTAAAACTTTTTAACTCTCTGATTTTACCATATTTTTAGTAGCAACTTTTTCTATTTGGATTGTATCTGCTTCTTACTAAACCTTGTTTAAAACTTTCTTGAGTCTAACAATAATGGTCAGTAGTTCCCTTTAGAGATAATATAACTTTAACTATTGATACATCATAAAATTAAAAAAAACGCCATGAATTTTCATGGCGTTTTAAAACACTTAAAGACTGTAATTTAAAAATTACAAAGTAGCCAGAATGTCTCTTAAAGTTTGATTTGGATTTTCTGATTTAGTAATCGGACGGCCAATCACCAAGTGTGTAGAACCATCTAACATTGCTTGCTTAGGTGTAACAATACGTTTTTGATCATCCGCTGCAGAACCTTCCGGACGAATTCCTGGAGTGACGAGAGCAAAGTTCTGACCTAAAGTTTCACGTAACATTTTTGCTTCTTGCGCAGAACATACAACACCATCCAAGCCACTTTCTTGAGTTAAAGTCGCTAGACGTTTTACATGTTCAAAAGGCTCAATATCCAAACCTAGATCACGTAGATCTTCTCGCCCCATTGAAGTTAATACGGTTACTGCAATCAACTGTGTTTGATAGTTACCTGCTTTTAATCTTTCTACACAAGTTTCCATCATTTTTCGTCCACCAGATGCGTGAACATTAACCATCCATACCCCTTGATCTGCAGCAGCGCAAACGGCTTGTGCTGTCGTATTTGGAATATCATGAAATTTTAAATCTAAAAATACTTCAAAACCCTGATCATGCAATGCTTTTACAACAGTCGGACCTTCATGTGTAAAAAGTTCTTTACCCACTTTTACACGACAAAGTTTAGGATCCAAATTTTCAGCCATTTTCAATGCGTCGTATTGGCTTTTTGCATCTAAAGCAACAATGATACTCAAGGTTGTTCTTCCGTCCATCTAAAGTTGCGTCATTATAAAGATGTTCAACTTAAGCTGCAAAATTAACTTTAAAAAACGCAGCTTAAAATTCAACAGTTTATTTTCAATAAAAAAACCTCTAAAATAAATTTTAGAGGTTTTTTAAATATTTATAAATTACAGCGGATTTGAGTTACGCGGATCTGAATGCACATCTAGTACTGTCTTTTCATGACGTACATTTGCAGCAGCTTCAGCAGCAGCTAACTGAGCATTTTGGATTTGTTCTTTACGAAGATATTCAATATCTTTGCGAAGACGCTTAATTTCCCAACTATTTTGGAATACACGGAAAACTTGAACTCCAAGTAATAATCCAACGATGATCCCAAGTGCCAAAGTCAACAAAAGCAATAAACCTAATCTCATTGCCGGTACTTGAGTGAAGAGAAGATCAACAGTCAGTTCTGTACCATTTTGCAGAACCAATGCCAATGCATATCCGAAGATTACAACTAACAGTGCAACTAATACGTAACGCATAACCACCCCTGAGTAATTTATTATTTTCCTGCTGATTCGTTTACAGCATCTCTTAGTGCTTTACCTGGTTTGAAATGAGGTACAGCTTTAGCAGCCACTTCAACTGACTTACCTGTTTTAGGATTACGTCCAACTCGCGGTTCACGATGATGTAAAGCAAAACTTCCAAACCCACGAATTTCAATACGATTATCAGCTGATAATGACTCAATCATTTGATCGATCATAATTTTAACAGCTTCTTCGACCAATGGCTCAGCCAAATGAGGATTTTTGATAGAAATACGTTCTATTAAGTCAGACTTATTAAGTGCTTCAGTAGTCATCTGCGACCTCTTTAATTATCAAGCTACTCTGTGCATAGCGAGATAATAACCTGTTTAAATACAAAACGGTAGCGCAGTAAGTCAATACTACGCTACCGTTTACAGTATTTGTGTAAAAAGTATTAGTTAAATTACATTAACAATACATTGAACACGAAAGACTTAGTGGTTCATTTGAGCTTTGATCAAATCACCAATTGTCTTAGGACCGTTGTCTTGACCTGCAGAAGCAGTTTTCAAGTTAGCAACAGCTTCTTTCTCTTCAGCTTCGTCTTTCGCTTTGATAGACAAGTTGATTGCGCGTGATTTGCGATCAACATTGATGATCTTAGCTTCAACTTCTTGACCAACTTCTAAGAATTTAGTTGCATCTTCAACGCGGTCACGGTTGATTTCTGAAGCTTTAAGAGAAGCTTCAACTTCGTCAGCCAACTTAATTGTTGCGCCACGAGCATCAACTGCAACTACAGTACCTTTAACAAGAGCACCACGTTCGTTAGCAGCTAAGAAATCGTTGAACGGATCGCTGTTCATTTGCTTGATACCAAGGCTGATACGGTTGCCTTCAGCGTCTACAGAAAGGATAACCGCTTCAACAGTGTCACCTTTCTTGTAACGACGAATCGCTTCTTCGCCTTGTTCATTCCAAGAAATGTCAGATAAGTGAACTAGACCATCGATACCGCCTGGTAAACCGATGAAGATACCGAAGTCAGTGATAGACTTGATTGTACCTGAAACTTTTTCACCTTTGTCGTGAGCCTTAGCAAACTCTTCCCATGGGTTAGCACGAGTTTGTTTGATACCAAGAGAAATACGACGACGCTCTTCATCAACTTCAAGAACCATAACATCAACTTCATCACCAATCTGAACAACTTTAGATGGGTGGATGTTCTTGTTTGTGTGGTCCATTTCTGAAACGTGTACTAAGCCTTCAACGCCTTCAGCGATTTCAGCGAAGCAACCGTAATCAGTTAAGTTAGTTACACGCGCTTTAACGATAGAACCTTTAGGGTAACGGTTCATGATCGCTAACCATGGATCTTCACCAAGTTGTTTAAGACCTAATGATACACGGTTACGCTCTTTGTCAAACTTAAGTACTTTAACAGTAACTTCTTGACCAACTTCAACAACTTCTGATGGATGCTTGATACGTTTCCAAGCCATGTCAGTGATGTGAAGAAGACCATCAATACCGCCAAGGTCAACGAAAGCACCGTAGTCAGTAAGGTTTTTGATTGTACCAGTAACTGTTTGACCTTCTTCAAGTTGAGAAAGAAGAGCTTCACGGTCAGCTGAAGATTCAGCTTCCATAACAGCACGACGTGATACAACAACGTTATTACGTTTAGCGTCAAGTTTGATAACTTTGAACTCTAACTCTTTACCTTCAAGGTGAGTCGTGTCACGGATAGGACGAGTGTCTACCAAAGAACCTGGTAAGAACGCACGTACTGGACCGATGTCAACAGTGAAACCGCCTTTAACCTTACCAGAGATAACACCAGTAACGATCTCGCCGTCTTCAAAGATTTTTTCAAGTTTAGTCCAAGTTTCAGCACGCTTAGCTTTTTCACGTGATAAAACTGTTTGACCCATACCGTTGTCAAGCGCTTCAACAACTACGTCAACTGTGTCACCAACGTTAACTTCAAGTTCACGTTGTTCGTTTAAGAATTCAGAGCGAGCTACTACGCCTTCAGATTTAAGGCCAGTATCTACAGTTACCCAGTCAGAATCGATGCTAACAACGATACCTTGGATGACTGCACCCTTTTCAACGTTGAGGTTTAATTCGCTTGCTTCAAAGAGGGCTGCAAAAGATTCGGTCATGATATACCTAGAAAAGTCAGCGGTCTTGGATCAGACAAGGCCGGTTTAGTTAAGTATCGACATAGTCCATATAGAACTGATCAAGCTATGCTTCCACTAATATTCATTAATTTATCTTATTGCGCATCAATATATGCGGTCATCAGGTTAAATACAGCGTCAATGTCCAGATCTGAACTATCGATAATGTAAGCCCCTTCAGCCGGCTTAAGCGGCGCAACGGTTCTTTCCATATCACGCTTATCACGTGCTTGGATATTAGATAAAATGTCGCTTATTTTAACATTTTGCCCCATGGCCTGCAACTGCTTTACACGTCGCTCAGCACGCGACTCAGCAGAAGCCGTCAAATATATTTTTGCTTGGGCTTCTGGGAAGATTGAAGTCGCCATATCACGGCCATCGGCAACAAGACCTGGTGCTTGAGCAAATGCACGTTGTCTTTCGAATAATGCCTGTCTTAATTCAGGTACAACTGCAACCTTGGATGCAAACTCACCGACTTTTTCAGTGCGAATTTCATCCGTTACATCATGCCCGTTAAGTAAAATTTTTGTTTTTAAATGATCACTAACAAATTGAATATCGAGATGAGTCGCTATTTCTACGCATTTAACCAACACATCTGGATTGTGAATTGAATCAATTAAATTCAGCTGATGTAATGACAATCCCAACAAACGATACAAGGCTCCAGAATCCAATAAATGAAACTGATAATGCTGTGCCAATTTTGCTGCCAAAGTGCCTTTGCCTGAACCGCTTGGTCCATCGATCGTGATAATTTGAATTGTCATTACTTTACCAACTTCGCCTTAAAGGCGTTTTGCTAATTTCTTAAAACCAAGTGTAATAGCAAGTTTGAGTTGTGCAAGAATTAATTTGCTCACAAATGGTGCTCTTGCCTGTAATTCGATCGTGTATGTGACTAAAGTTTTAGCTGATGAAAGCTCTTTAAATTCAATAATTCCAAGATGATGTTTGATTAATGGATTCTTGATAAGTTTGTATTCAATACGCTTATTTGGCTCTAGTACAGTAATTTGTTCTTGAATTGGCTTTATTGGGCCTAATCCCATTTTTCGTACTGACCCAATCCCATCAGGACGGCTCGGATCAGCTGCATCTTTAATGCGTACAACCTGAATCGGTGCAAATACCTCATTATAAGTCGCATGTTTTGATAAAATTTCAAATACACGATCTATAGGCTGGTTAAATTCTTGTTTAACTTGGATTGAATTCATTTTTTATTCCTTTTCATTGAGTCCGCTTCATACTGACAATACATTATGTCAATTTTTCCACAATCAACAATAGCAATCATTCCTGATTATTTTCTATTTTTTGTCGTACACGCTGTTGTTTTTTTTGTTCACGTCTGAATTTAAAAAATTCTGAAAGTTGATGAGCACACGCTGATTGCATGCAGCCCCCTTCAAATTCAAATATATGGTTATAGTAACCTTGATTATTCAATAGCTGTCGCGCACTGACCAGAGAACCCGCCTTCGGCTCTAAAGTACCAAATACAACACGATGAACTCGAGCATGAATTAAAGCCCCCACACACATCGTGCATGGCTCAAGGGTTACATAAAGGGTTGCATCTTCTGGTAGACGATAGTTCTGAATTTGATTACATGCTTGGCGAAGTGCGACCACTTCTGCATGAGCAGTTGGATCATGACTCAGGATGGGTTGATTATATCCTTCACCAATTACTTTTCCTTGACTCACAATGACAGCTCCAACAGGAATTTCTCCCAATTGAGCTGCGAATGCAGCCTGCTCATAGGCACGCTGCATCCATTTTAGATCTTCAGTATCAAATTGGATTTCAGTCAAAATTAGATAATACCGTACTGTTTTAACAAGTTATTCCAGCTCTCGATATTTGTAACTGGTGGGTGCGCACTTAAAATTCCTTTTAAGGACATGGATTCTGCAGGTGTCCATTCAGGAGATAAATCTTTATCCACTAAACGTGCACGTACGCCTTCAACAAAATCAGGATGTCTAATTTTCCAATCAGAAATTTGAGTTTCAAGTTCAAATACTTCTTGCCAAGGATGAACTTGACGCCCCCATTGCCATAACAACCAGGTAATGGCAGCTGTACTTGGTGATCCTTTTGCCAGATTTTCACTCGCTTGTCTTAGCCAATCACTTCGTGCATCACTTAGACCGATAATTGCTTCGTAGTCATTTTCAAAGTTTGCACCACGACAGACACTGTGAATCACGTCTAACGAGATTTGCAGTGGCCCTGGAGAAACTGGTCGATGCAAACTATTTAAAGTGTCATCTAATGCCCTAAAATCACCAGCAGGATAATGATCCCAATCGATATTGATCAACTTTTGTAAAACAACATCGCGCTGAGCATCACAAATATGAGTCGCCCAGCCAATACCATAAGCTCCTGCCGCAGTCATGATCGATCCAGTTAAACCTGTAAATAGACCAATTGGACCACGATCTGCCAAGAAACGACTAGCACCAACATCTGGATATAAACCAATATTCACTTCTGGCATTGCAAGACGCGAATAAGGTGTAACGAGTCTGAATGGTGCAGCCATAAATAAACCAAGCCCACCCCCCATCACATAACCTTCACCCCAAACGACAATCGGCTTAGCGTAGTCATGCAACAAAAGATCTAGCGCGTATTCTTGTTCAAAAAATTTATTTGCCGCATCAACCTCATTATTGATGACCAACTGACGGAGTTTGCGTACATCCCCACCGGCACAAAAAGCTTTAGGGGTTGTTGAATCAAACCAGATCGCTTTAACCGCATCATCATGATGAAACTTTTCAAAAACAGCCAATAAAGCCGTCACAATAGATTCATCAAGTGCATGTAAAGATTTTGGACGATTTAATCGAACCACTCTCCATCCATTCTGTGCTTCTTCAACAATTAAGTCAGGATGATATTGATTCGTCTCAGGAGATATTGTCATGCTTCCAGCTGCCATTTAATTGGCTCAATGCCATTTTGTTTAAGATAATTATTTGTTTTTGAAAAAACTTTACACCCAAAAAAACCACCTCGGTTTGCTGCCAACGGTGATGGATGTGCTGCTTTTAAGACCAAATGCTTATTTTGGTCAATTCGTTGACCTTTCTTATGCGCGTACGCACCCCAAAGAATGAAAACGATCTTTTCACGTTGCTCATTTAGAACATCTATCGCAGCATCAGTGAAATCTTCCCAACCTTTCTTTTGGTGTGAAGTCGGCTGACCCGCTTCAACAGTCAATACACTGTTCAGCAATAAGACACCCTCTTCAGCCCATTGGGTTAAATCACCATGCTTGGCAGGCACTATTCCAAGGTCAGTGCTGAGTTCGTGATAGATATTACGCAAAGACGGCGGTAATGCAACACCCTTTTGCACTGAAAAACTCAATCCATGTGCTTGATTTGGACCGTGATAAGGATCTTGACCGAGAATCACGACCTTTACACGATCTAAGGGTGTGGTGTTGAACGCATTAAAAATAAGGGAATTAGGTGGGTATATCACCTTATTCGCCTGTAATTCAGATTTGAGAAAAGCTTTCAGCTGATCCATTTTATCGCTGAGCAAAAACTCTGCTAAAGCATACTTCCAACCATCCTCTAACCGAACTTGATTCAGTTGACTTAATTCTTGTTCGGTGAGTTGCATTGTGTTCATCCCTAAATCAATCACAGCTTTAAAGTTTTACTTGTAAATCTACACTTGGGTTCTTAAAAGTGAATCCTTGTTTCAATTGTTCGTACATTTTAGGATCAGACCATTCATTTTGAATTTGTTCTGAGAATACGATTTGATCAAGCGCCAATAAGCCCATCTGTTCATTTACGATATCTTCAGCAAAACTTTGCGCATAGCCTGTGTCAGTTTCATGCACGATCACTGAATAGACTTCGACATCACCTTCACCATTTTGCGTGATAGTTGATTTCAGTACTTGTTCTGCCAAATAAAAGAAAATTCGAGAAAATTGTTCAGCAGAAGGTGAAACTGGCAATGAAACCCAACGCGCACTAAAAGTTTTACATGCTTGAATATATTCAGCTGAATCCTCTTGCCAAAAACAAATCGCATGATCAAAACTATCATAAAGTTCTTTGATCACACCTTTCAGCAAACCAAAATCATAGACCATTTGACCATGATCTAGCTTTGAGGCTTTCAATAATAATTCGACTTTATAGCTATGACCATGAATTGAACGCTTACAGCGGTCTGATGTGCAATTTCGCACAATATGCGCGTTTTCAAACTTAAATAATTTTCGAATTAACATATGTCAGAGCAATAAAAAATCATGGATTAAAATGATTATAGTGCATATTCACACAACTCATCATTAATTTTAACGTTTTAAGCAATTGGCAAAACGTATTAAAAACAAAAAAAATAAAAAGCTATCATTCAATTTATTTAAATTAATAGTTTAGCAATTTAATCAATTGGTTTGAAGAGGTGCCAAACTTCTTGAGAAGACATAAACCTTATCTTCATCACGCATCAGATAACTCGAAAAATATCGCTTTCGATCAGATAGCATGATTTCAATATCTGCTCGATAGAATGCAGATTTAACATCAAAATTATTTTTTGCTGTTCTTTTAGCTTCTTCACTTAACTGACTTAGAGTGTTGAGTTCCCAGAGCTGATCTACGGACTCAAAAAACTCACCATTGGCTTTTTTCTGATTCAAATCACGCTGTACATTTTGCACATCCAAACTTGGGTCTATAGCAGCAATAATCATCGCTGGTGCTGTATTAATATTAATTTTAATTTCTTTTAAAGGAATCGCTGTAACATAAGGTTTTATCAATAAAAACTTATCACCTTCAAATCCTCGCACTTGCTTCAACTCTTCCACGCTATGAAAAGGACCATTCGCTGGCAAATAAGGACGCGTTAAACTTGAATAATAATTACTCTCTGCCCCCATCGCGCCAATCGTCAAATCATCTTGATCTTGCCAATCAATTACCGCTTCATTTAATTCTTCTGGCAAACCAAGCTTTGTTAATAATCCCTTAAAGTAATTCACCGCATTATCATTCGGCACGCCATCATCTTTGACTAAACTGTTTAAATTAAACTTACCCGTTTCATCAATAATTCGCCCTGCGACATAACCACCATCAATTGGAAATGGTGGCATCGGTTGAGCCCAAGTTTCTTGAAGATTATCAGATTTTGAATTGGACTTGGCATCTTGAACCAATAATTCAGAGAAAAAAGCTTCAGCACTTTTTGCATAATACAGCGCTTGGTTTTGACGAATCACATAGGCCGTATTTTCACTGGTATTGTATTGACGATGGGCAATCGTCGCAGCAATGATAGTTGCTAAAGCGACTAACATTAAAATCGTAATCAGGGCGATTCCTTTTTGCTGCTTCATGCATTTTCCTAATGATTATTGACTAGATGCCGGTTTTAAATAGTCAGTATTTAGCAAACTAAAAATCCACTCGTATTCAACATCTTGTTGTTTAAATCTAATTCGCATACCTTTAGGCAATAGCCGAGCAACACCATCTTGAGCATCATTACCATTAGAACTTATTGTTGATGCATCCGGCCACGAATTCAATTCATTCGGGTTCAAAATTGTGATTTGAAACTCATCCACATTCTCTAGGATCGTACTGGATAAAGGTTGGGTTGTTTGAAGAACGTTCAGATTGGGATACTTTAAACGATAAACTTTTCGATCTTGTGCATTATAACGATATTCTATTCTCTCAAATGGAGACAAACCCTGTTTCAGCGGATCTGTGACCCCTGCCTTACTAAATTGTAAAGACTGATCATCCAGTAAAAATGCAGGTTGGATTTGTCCTGCGATATTTGCAGTCAGCGGTACAATTTGCAAAGCATCTCTTTGCATTTGTAAATAACTATCTTGCAAACTGAGAAGCTGCTGCTCATGCACCGCATTGCGATCTTTGACTTTATTTAAATAATCAAAAATTTTCCATCCCAAAGCAGACAATACTGCAAAGATGGCTATGGCAACCAAAAGCTCTACCAAGGTAAAACCTTGTTGTTTACTCTTGATCATGAGTTGGATTGCTCTCTGATAGGATAGTTATAAAACACCATGGTGGTGACACCAGATTCAACTTTACCTAAATCATTGTTATATAGACTCACTTGCACTTCTATTTTCTGAACATCTGGGCTAATAGTCGCTTCTGATTTTTTATCAATTTGCCAACTTAACCCTTGAGAGGTAATTTGCTTCGATTGAGTTCCCTCTAACCATTCACCACTAATTTGCATTGCAGCGACTTCATTTTGTGCGACGAATTGTGCTTTTGTTCGTAAAATTGCATTCGCAGTCGCCTGTGTGTACTGCATAGCTACCTTCGTCAATGACATTGCTGCTACAGCGAAAATAGCCAAAGCCACCACCACCTCAATCAAGGTAAATCCTTTAAGCGCCCGCATCGATTTTACCCAAGTAATCTATTTGAATAAGATCACCAATTGCTTTTTGTTCATAATACATTTGAATTGTGACAGGTTTAACCTCGCCATTGCCCAACCAAATTAATTTCGGTGCATTATTATTCATCAAGTCTGCATTCGTTGCATTTTCAAAACTATAGTCGCTACTTTCAATTTGAAATGAAACCTTAGCAGGGAGTTCTCTCGCAGAAAACTCGGGCATTTCAACCCAAATGGAAGGTTGACGATTATTGTTCGATACAAGCGTCTGCTCAGGACGAGTTAAATCATTATATTTTTGAAATGTATAGCTAAACTGATCACCATTCCATTGTGGCACCAATGCAACCACTAACGATTGATCAACAGCCTCTCGTTGAATACGTTTTAAATCTAATATTAAAGCTTCTCTAGCTTGCATTGCCTTACGTTGATCAATCCCACCAATATTCATCACCACCAATGCCGCCATGATGCTGATGATCACAATGACCACCATCAATTCGATTAAAGTAAATCCGCCTTGACGGTGATCTAGAGATTGCATATTAGGCCACTGAATCTGTCAAATTAATCTGTTTAGGTATCATCAACGCTTGATCAATTAAAGCAACCCTTAACGTATCTCGACAACCTAAATAGCGTTGATAGAAACTCGAGTTTAATATCGCAGCACCACCATGAGTAATCGACCAAATGGATGCTAGATAATCCCGAGAACTCATCTTACTTTGAATGGATGCTAGATGATTTTCTGTCATACGAATGATAATTCTGAGTCTACTTTTGCGGATCTGATACATTTCATTAAATAAATGATTAATACCCTGACCAGTTGTAGATAATCGTTCTTCAATTTGATGAAAGAGTACAGTACGTTCTGGATGATGCAAATGGTGCAACATAAAAAAAGCTAAATGTTCAGGAAAGCCTTTTTCAGTATCTCGAACCATTTCTAATAACATGCGCTCATTACGAATAATAAGCAACATGTACAATTCATCTTTACTTTGGAAGTGCTTATAGAGTGTTCCTTTTGCTAAATCTAACTCAGCGGCCAATGCATCCAATGTCATGCCCGCTTCGCCGTTTTCCAAAAGAAGTTGTTCTGCGACCTGAAATATTAATGCTTCTCTCGCTCTAAACTGAGCCTGACGATCCATCTTCACTCTATAAACTCTCTTCTTTCTATTTTCCGTATTAAATTTTTTACTACATTCGTAGAAGATTCTCGAAATTTTGCGTTGTAATAAAGGCAATCTCCTCGACTGACTTATCATATACATCACTTAATGCTTTGGCTACATATGGGACATACTTTGGTTCATTAGACTTTCCTCTATATGGCATTGGTGCTAAATAAGGGCTATCAGTCTCAATTAATAGTCGATCTAATGGAACTTGCTTGGCCACATCACGTAAATCCTGAGCATTTTTAAACGATACTATTCCTGAAAATGAAATGTAATAACCGCAATCTAGAACCGCTTTTGCCGTATCCCAATCCTCAGTAAAACAATGCAAAATTCCATGTGTCGACTTTTCAGCTCTTATAATATCTATCGTATCGTTTTTAGATGAACGTGTGTGTACAACCACTGGCTTTTTCACCATCTGTGAAGCTTGAATATGTCGTGCAAAACATTCTTTTTGTTCTTTAACAAATTCAGTACTGTGATAATAATCTAGACCCGTTTCACCAATTGCCCAGGCCTTATCTTTACTCGCCAATTCAACCAAAGTTTCAACAGTAGCACGCTGCATGACTGCTGGATCTTCACATGGATGCACCCCAACACTGTAACCCACTCCTTCGTGTCGAGCTGCAATTTCTGACAGAACAATATGATCATCCAAATCAACGGATATCCCCATCATTTTTGTGACACCAGCATCAATCGCTTGCTGAATTGCTAAATCGATATTTCCCTCGTAAGGTTCAAGATTGAGCATGTTTAAATGACAGTGTGTATCTACAAACACAAGGACACCTTTTAATTTTTTAAGTCAGAGCCTACATTGTAAAGCTTGCGCGTGCTGTTGACATACTTCCAGCGAGTATTTTTTCTGCTTCCATCTTGTAATAGGCTCCTTTATCTCCAGTTAACTGCAATCCAAAACCTTGTGGTTTAATGCCCGATTGCTTATAGGAAATCCAAATCACCTTACCCGTAATTGGTATTTTTTGGGTTTGATTAGGAAGTGTTGCCAAGATAAAAATCTCTTCACCCATTTTGACTGGATGTTTGGTTGGAATAAATAATCCACCACCCTCAACAAAAGGCATATAACTGGATTGCAGAGTTTCGCGATCATTAATATTGACTTGTAATAAACCGCCCGGACGTGGCTGCATCTCTATCCCCTGTATTCAAACATGATTATTGAACATTCATTAATTTTATAAAAAGCTGATCAACAATTAAATTTGATTGAACATTCTGCTCAACCATTTGTTTTGCTTGATGCACATCGTTATAAATATCAAATAATTGCTCTAATTGATATTGCTCAGCCAACAAACTAAAGTCTAAATCGCTATTTTTTACATTTTGTTCCATTTTGTATGCAACAAGATCAGCTAATAAGTACTCAAACATAACAATCAACTCGGAAAAGTTGAGTTGCTTATTCCATTTAGAAGCGTACTGCATTGGCATATTTTTTTGACTGACTAAATGATACCAATCATTTATAAACTCACTTCGCAGAGTTAACCATTCACTTGAGGCCAACTCAATAGCAGCTAAAGGCATACCATTCGAAAGGTTAAGCAACAGTGTGCTCAAAGTCTGCTGCTCTGCATTCAAATGTTCATTCAAATATGCATTGGCTTGATCATCAGTCAGCCGATCTAAGGCGTAATGTTGTAGGCGACTTCGTATAGTGGCAGGTAATTTTAAATAATGATCCGCCAAAAGAATAATCACAACACGCTCACCTGGTTCTTCAAGTGTTTTCAATAAAGCATTTGACGATGCGATATTGAGCGCTTCCGCCGGTTCAATCACAATAACCCGCCAACCATCGACGGTTTGTTGCACGAATGGCTGTAATTCACGAATTTTCTCAATTTTAATTTTAGCGTTTTGTTTCTTATTGTCCTCATCCGTCGTGACGTAAACATAATTTGGATGAGTATCTGATTTTAGCCACAAACAACTCGAACACTGACCACAAGGTTGATTTGGCTGCTTATCTAAACATAGCAGCCAAGTAACAAATTGCTGGGTAAAAGCTTCTTTACCACAGCCTTTTTTGCCATAAAAAAGTAATCCATGACCAACTTGAGGAAACCGCTGAGTCAGTGTGCTCCATACATTGAGTTGCCAAGGATAAACATGCTGAGTCTGAGTCATTGACTAATCTATACTATTGGAAATGAGAAATAGGCATTGCATTAAGACGGTCTAAATCTTGTTGCGTATCCACACCTGGTGGTAAGCACACCTCTGCCACATCAATTGCGATTCGATGACCATTTTCTAAAACACGCAGTTGCTCAAGGCTTTCTAAAACCTCAAGCTCACCCTGATCCCATGTCACGTACTCTTGCAGTAACTTCACTCTATAGGCATATAAACCAAGATGTCGGTAGGCTTTAGGATGTAGTATATGTGGTTGTTGCTTTGATCCATCACGATCATATGGAATGGTTGCACGACTGAAATAAAGCGCTTCATTGAACTTACTTATGACAACTTTCACAATACTATCGCGCTTAAATTCTTCTAATTCTTTGATCACTTCACACAAAGTGGACATTGAACATTCAGGCTTTTGCTCTAACAAAGAAGCAACCTGTTGGACTAAAGATGCAGGCAATAATGGTTCATCACCTTGCACATTTACAATAATATCTTCACTCGCCCAACCTTTGATTCGTGCAACTTCACTCAATCGGTCGGTCCCAGAAGGGTGTTCTGCACTGGTCAACACAACATCAATTTGTTCTGCCTTACAAAGATCAACAATTCTTTGATCGTCAGTAGCAACACACAAATCATCAAACCCAGTCACTTTTCGCGCCTGATCTACCACACGTAAAATCATTTCACGCCCGTGTATTTTAAGGAGTGGTTTTCCAGGTAAACGCGAACTTGCAAAGCGAGCAGGTATTACAATATGTTTCATGGATATTCCTTATGTGTTTACGATACCAAGTTTTGCAAGCTGTTGATCCAGCAAATCATAACAAGCTGATGATAAAACTGCTTCAACAGGAACCACCCAAATTTCACGACTAAATTCTGGATGTTGTTTTAACAAAGGGAGGAGTTTTACAGCATCTTTTTCAGTGGTGATGACTGGATTTGAATCTTCAAATTGTAAATCGTCAATCTGATACTCATAATGATCAGGAAATTCATGGCACTGAAAATGCTTTAAGCCCATACTTTCAAGGGTTTTATAAAACCGTTGCGGGAACCCAATACCAACAACCGCATAATAATTCAAATCAGTGGCAAAATATTCAACTTGATCTTCGACTGGATTTAACAAGTACGGCGCTGCGACTTGTAATTGCATATACAGATTTGAGCTTGGTTGTTCAGCATGCTCAATTACTGTACCACTGCATAACCGTGCTACTGGCTCACGCAAAAAGCCTTCTGGCAACAGTTTCTGATTGCCCAAACCACGATTGTTATCCAGCACAATCCATTCTAATTGACGATCAAGTGCCCAATGTTGCAAACCATCATCACTAATGATCAAATCAAGTTGATGCTGAGAGAGAAGTAACTCTACACTTTTCTGTCGTTGCCCACCTACGACCATCGGCACGCCAGTAGATTGCACAATTAAACAGGGCTCATCACCTACTTCATTTGGCTCAGAATCGAGATTCACGCTTGCAGGAAAAGGACCTTTACCACCATAGCCTCGACTAATTACTCCAACTCGAATATTTTTTTGTTGAAGATATTTAACCAATTGAATTAATAACGGTGTTTTACCACTGCCACCTACCGTTATATTGCCAATGACCATGACAGGAACTGGTGCAGTATAAATAGGTTTTATACCATGTTGATACAAGGCTTTATTCAGGGAAAATCCTAATCGATAAAGCAATGACAGGGGTCGCAATACAATCAACCACTTGGATTGCTTATTCCAAGCGTTTTGAATGACCTGCGCAATAGACATAACTTATTCCTCAAAATTACGTTGATGCAGTTGGAAATATGCACCACGCAAATCGAGTAATTCCTGATGTGTTCCCTGCTCTAATATCCGACCTTTATCCATTACTACGATAAGATCTGCATTCTCAATCGTTGATAATCGATGTGCAATGACAATCGTGGTCCGATCCTGCATAGCTGCATCAAAAGCACGCTGAATAAAGTATTCAGACTCATTGTCTAATGCGCTTGTCGCTTCATCAAGAATTAAAATTGGAGCATTTTTTAAGATTGCGCGAGCAATTGCAATACGCTGTCTTTGTCCGCCAGATAAATTTAAACCTTGAGCACCTAATGGTGTGTCATAGCCTTGAGGCAGTGCCATAATAAAGTCATGGGCATAAGCAGCTTTCGCAGCAGCAATAACCTGCTCTTCCGAAGCATCTTGTAACTGACCATAAGCAATATTCTCACGAACAGTACGGTTAAACAGCACGACTTGCTGATTGACCATAGCCACTTGTGAGCGTAACGCTGTAACTTCAATATCTTGAATATCATGGCCGTCAAATTTGATTGACCCTGAACTTAATTCTTGAAAACGAACCAATAAGTTAACTAAAGAAGACTTACCAGCCCCCGAACGCCCCACCAACGCTACAGTCTGCCCAGCTTTAACATTTAAATTGAAATCATGGATGGCATGGAAACCATCGCTATATGTTAAATTTGCCTGATTAAATTCAATATTGCCTTTGAGTTGTGGTTTTAACTGCCCTTCATTTTTTTCTTCAGGCATATCCAATAACTCAAATACTGAATGTGCTGCAGCCATTCCTCGCTGTAATTTTTCATTGATATCGGTTAAAGCTTTAATCGGCTTACTCAACATACCGGCTGCAGTAATATACGCAACAAACTGACCCGCTGAAGTATCCTGTAATATCTCAGGTCTTAAAGCAATCCAAATCACAATACTTAAAGCGATCGCCATAATAAGTTGTACAACAGGACTATTTAATTGTTGTACTGCAACCATTTTTAAACCACGACGCAAGTTTTCGAGTGAGGTTTCTTTAAAACGAGTTTGCTCGTATGCCTGTCCACCAAACCCTTTAACAACCAGATTACCATTCACGGTTTCTTGCACTACATGGTTTACATCACCCATCGTATCTTGCACTTGAGTAGACAGCTTACGCATACGTTTAGCAGCTTTTCTAATCAACAAACCGATTAATGGCGCAAAAATCAAAATACATAAAGTCAAGCGCCAGTTGGAATAGAACAAATATCCTAACAGCGCAATGGTGATCAAACCTTGTTGTAATAAGGTTCTTAATGACTCCGTTGAGGCAGCAGTCAGCTGTTCAACGTTGTACATAATTTTGGCAGTAATATGACCACTAGTGTTATCTAAATAATATTGCGACGGCAATCGCATTAACTTAGCAAAAACTTCTTGGCGAATATTAAAAATTAGATTTCGAGAAATCACCGAAGTGTAGTATCCACCTAGAAATAGCCCCACTCCTCGTACAAACATCAAAACAACAACCAAAAATGGGAATAAGTTCGTGAAACTTCGATCCTGTTCTTGAATGGCATTGATAATATGCTCTAATAATTTCGCAACAGAAACTTCAGTCGCGGCATTCAGCACAAAACCAAATACAACAATCAATGCAATCGTCCAGTACTGTTTTAAGTAACTCAACAAACGCATATAAACTTTAAAATCTTGCTTCACTCACAACCTCTAATTGGTACGGTATCCTTAAACACCTAAACAGATTCAGCACGTATGCAATTTAATCATACATAATTCGAACATCGAATGCTAAAGTCTGCCCCACTCTAAAATCAATGACCTGATTGTATGAAATGATCAAAGTAAACCTTAGCTCAATTGGAGTATTGAGACCTAAATGACTTAAATCTCAAACTCAACTAAATAAATCACATTTACTGCTTTTAAATTAATTATTTTTCATCTAAACAGATATTTAGAATACCATCTAACTCATCAAGTGAATGGTAATGAATCACAAGCTTACCTTTACCTTGCTTATTGTGATCAATTTTAACATCTGCACTGAAACGTTCAGAAAGACGCTGAGTCAGTTGCTCTAAATCAGCTGAAATTGATGGTTTTGGCTTATCCTGTTTTGGTGCATTAAAATCACGCACTAACTGTTCTGTTTGACGAACAGAAAGGTTTTTTTCAATGACAATTTTTGCAATTTCAATTTGGTCTTTTGCACGCAAAGTCAATATTGCACGCGCATGCCCCATATCTAATTGACCTTGTTGGATATGGTCTTTAATCGGATCCGCTAAGCTTAATAAGCGCAATAAATTACTTACTGTAGTACGTGCCTTGCCCACCGTTTCAGCAATTTCTTGGTGACTTAATCCAAACTCTTCATGAAAACGCTGCAATGCCATAGCTTGATCAATTGGATTTAAATCTTGGCGTTGAATGTTTTCAATTAATGCCAACGCAATTGCAACTTGATCTGACAAATCACGAACAATTGCAGGAACTTCATTTAGTCCAGCGATTTGAGCTGCTCGCCAACGGCGCTCCCCTGCAATAATTTCATATTGATGTACATCATCCTCAATTGGACGAATGACAATCGGCTGCATGATGCCATGCTTTTTAATAGAAGATGCTAATTCCTGAAGGTCTTCTTCATGAATAAAGCGTCGCGGCTGATAATTACCACGTTTAAGAAGTTTGACATCTACTTGTTTGAGCTGACCATGATCTAATGACTGTGCTTCTAATTGTAATTTTTCTTTTTGAATAGAGCCCAATAACGCATCTAAGCCACGACCCTTTGCTAAGCCTCTTTTCTTCACGGTCATGCTTTACTTCCTTTTTTCACTTTGGTTTTTTTTAACATTTCAGCAGCAAGATTCAAATAAGCCACTGCACCCTTAGAACTTTTTTCAAAATAAATAATCGGTAACCCATGTGCTGGCGCTTCCGCTAAACGCACATTTCGAGGAATAACCGTTTCGTATAATTTTTTACCAAAATACTGCTCCAACTCATCCGACACATCACGTGTCAGCGCATTTCGAGCATCGTACATGGTACGCAATACACCAATGATTTCTAAATCAGGATTTAACGCTTGTTGAATACGATCAATCGTTTGTGTTAAATCCGCCAAACCTTCCAAGGCATAATATTCACACTGCATTGGAATGATCACGCTTTTAACAGCAGCCAATGCATTTACCGTGATCAAACTTAAGCTTGGTGCACAATCCACAATGATGTAATCAAACTTATCTTCAATTTGTTGGATCGCATCACGCAGAATAAATTCACGACCGTCTTGCTCAGCAATGGCTAATTCAACACCTGCTAAATCACGATTGGAGCCAAGTACGCGATATCCAACTTCAGCTTTAGTGATGGCTGTTTCAATTGGCACTTCACCCAGTAAAACATCAGTTACTGAGTATAAGAGATCATTCTTTTGAATACCCGAACCCATTGTGGCATTGCCTTGAGAGTCCATATCAATCAACAATACTCGCTTTTTAAGCACTGCTAATGATGCAGCCAAATTTACAGCAGTCGTGGTTTTACCTACGCCACCTTTTTGGTTCGCAATAGCAATAATTTGAGCCATGGTAACCCCAATCCCTAGAATTTTTAAATTTGTTTAAGTAGCAATAAATGACGTTGTTCATCTAAACGAGGAACGTGAAGCTCAATAATTTCGCAACTCAACTCATCTTTATGGTTTTCAATTTCCTCAGCAGGAATTAAACCTTTCATAGAAGCAATAACACTGTTTTCATGCATAAAAGGACGAGAAGCAGTAATAAAATCTGTCAGTGAGGCGAAAGCACGACTGGTAATTACATCGAATTTACCCAGTTCATTAATACTCTCTTCATTCTCTACTCGAGTTTGAACTGCCACAACATTTTTTAGTTTTAGATCAGCAATAAACTGTTTGAGAAAACGAATTTTTTTTCCATTCGAATCCAGAAGCACACAGCTTCGCTCAGGTTGACATAGCGCGATGATCATCCCCGGCATACCACCACCGGTACCGATATCAAGCAATCGCCCTTGAGGCAAGTCTTTCAAGATGCTGAGGCTATCCAATAAATGCTTAACTAACATTTCTTTAGGATCACGAATCGCGGTCAAGTTGTACGCCTTATTCCACAATACAAGCGCATCTTGATATTTTAATAATAAACTCAACGCCTCACCAGTGAGTGATAAACCTAGTTTTTGACTACCTTGTTGTAACTCATGAAAAAAAGGATGCATAAACAGTAAACATCTCAATAAAATTAATCAAAGTATACCGTTTTATGCATCGTGGAACACTATTTAACGCTTAGTGAATACTCAGTTAGTTAAATTGTCCTTCTCGAATTTGCTGATCCAACTGCATCAACCTTTCTGGAGTACCCACATCCACCCACGTTTCTGCCATTTTTGCAGCAGAAATTCTGTGGTTGTGCATAGCATCTTTAAGCAAAGGTGCTAAAGGACGCTTGCCCCATTCTAGACCTTGAAATAAACGAGGATGAATCACCGCAATACCACTATAAGTCAGATTTTCGCCCTCTTTTTCTTGCTCAAAAGTATAAGCACGACCATCTAATAGTGTGAAATCACCTTGAGGATGTTGTAGCGGATTTGGTACAAGTACCAAGTGTGCTAGATCTTCTTGTAAATCAAGCTCAAGCAACTGAGCAAAATCAAACTGAGTCCACACATCCCCATTGACGAGAATAAATGGTTCTTCACCCAACAACGGCAAAGCATTGATGATTCCACCAGCTGTTTCCAAACCCTCATCTTCACGCGTCCAGCGAATGTTCACACCAAACTGAGAACCATCGCCTAAAGCACCGATCAATTTGTCGGCCAGCCATGCCGAATTAATAATAATTTCACTAACACCAATCGACTTTAGTTTTTCAATATGCCATACAATTAAAGGCTTTCCACCCACTTCCAACAGTGGCTTTGGTTTATAAAGCGTCAAGGGACGCATACGGTTACCCAGACCGGCTGCTAAAATCATGGCTTTCATGCAGCTACTACCTCATAGTGACCATACTTGGCTTCAAATGCATGAAGCACTTTATCTTCAACCCATTGAATAAATGGAGTGAGTTCAGCGTAAGGCTTCGACTCTTCGAGTAAATACCACATGACACGAGGCAGGTCTTTTAAATAGCCCGACTTTCCATCACGTTCAAACAATCGCACAAAAATACCTAAAATCTTTAAATGGCGTTGAATCGCCATGAAGTCAGCATCTTTAATGAAGCGCTCTAAATCACGATCAATTTTTGAATCATCTGGTAATAATTCATAGAAGGTTTTAAACCATTGTTTTACACGTGCTGGAGGCCATTGCACGTATGCATCACGTGTAATTGAAATCAAGTCGTAGGTATCCGCACCGATTACCGCATCTTGAAAATCAATTACGCCTTGTTCTTGTTCATCATTCAACAACATGAGATTACGACTGTGAAAGTCTCGATGAACAATCACTTGTGGTTGAGCTAAAGCCACATTTGCCAATATCGCAAAAGTACGCTTAATCAAACCTTGTTCATCAGCATTTAATCGAATATTTAGTGATGGAAGCAACCAATCTGTGAATAACTCCATTTCACTGATTAATTTTTCGTAACTATATTCTGGAAACTGATCCACACCATGAATAGACTGTAATTGAATGAGTTGTTTAAAACTCTGTAAATAATGCTGATCTACCGTGTCATTGTTTAAATGGTTCGCTAAAAGCTCATCCCCAAAATCTTCAAGAAGCAACAACCCTTGCTCTAAATCCTTTGCAACAATATGTGGAACACGAACACCATGACGATCAAAGAATTCATCAATCGTCACAAAAGGTACACAATCTTCTTTTTCTGGAGGTGCATCCATTAACATAAATGATTTATTATTCAAGGTGATTCGCGCATAGCGACGGAAACTGGCATCGCCTGCTAAATATTTTATTTCGAACTGCTCTGATTGAAGTACAGATTGCACCCACGTATGTATCAATTGTTCACGTTGTGTATTCATTTGCTATAAATTCTAGTACAGGCTGAATATTTAAAGTGCTAAGTGTAGCCACTAATCCGTTTTTTCTCTATGATGCGACAATAATTAATTGCAATTTGCATACTTGGTTAATGATATAAATGAAGCATCAGTTTACTTTCAGCCCTTTGGCGACTGCTATTTTAACCTTATTGTGTGGTAGCACAGTCTCAAGTTATGCCGACTCTAAAGACAGTACAACTGAGGTGGACAATCAAGCACTTCAAACTGCAATTAAAGAAAGCTACCCTGGTCAGCGCTTCTTTGATCAATATTATGTCAATAAAAATTCAGCCGAAGCGCAACAACGTAGCACGTTCTCCCCAAGCTCGAAATTTTGTGCTCAAACTTGGTTGACACCTATCAGCCCTGATACTAAAGCAGTTGATCCTGAGCAAGCAACATCGATCATCACCGCTGATCGTGCATATTACAATCCAAATGGTGATTCAGAATTAGAAGGCAATGTCATCATCGATCAGCAAGGTCGTATGGTTCGTGCAGATAAGATTAAAATTGACAACACTCAAACCCATGCCAAAGCTTCTGGCAATGTACAGTTGGCACAAGCGGGTTTATTGGCTCAAAGTGATCAAATTGACTACAATTTAAAAACCCAAACGGGACGCCTCAATAACAGCTTTTATATTTCAGAAGCGACACATGGGCATGGTCGTGCAGAAAATATTGAGCGCACCTCACCCAATATTTTACTCCTTCAGAATGCAACTTATAGCACGTGTCCACCTGAGCAAAGCCCAACATGGAAGATTCAAGCCAATTCGATTGAGTTAAATCAAGACACTGGGCGTGGCGTGACCAAAGGCACTAAACTATATATTAAAAACACACCAGTGCTGGCTGTGCCATATTTCAATTTCCCTATTGATGATCGTCGTACCACTGGCTTATTAAACCCAGGTTTTGGTTATACCAACGATGGTGGTTTAGAACTTGAGGCGCCAATTTATCTCAATTTAGCACCCAATTATGATGCGACTATAACTCCACGTTTCATTGGCGGCCGTGGATTGATGGCTGAGGGTGAGTTCAGATATCTGACTGAACAATATGGTGGAGGTCGTATTTGGGGTGGTTATTTAGCACAAGATCGTAAATATGATGATGAAGATCGTAAAGATTTACACCTCTTGCATAATTGGAAAATCAATGACCAATGGATGACCAATTTAGAATACAACTATGTTTCTGATAAAGACTTCTTTGCCGATCTAGACAGCAATCCGAATACAAGAACGGAGTTAAACCAACGCCGCGCTTGGGATCTTAATTACGCGAATGGAATTCCAGGGTTACGCGCGCAACTCAAAGTTGAAGACTTCCAGACGCTAGACCCTGATGTTGATGATGTTGATCGCCCCTATGCACGACTACCGCAATTGCTCGTCAATTATATCACTGGTAATCCGCAAGGACTGGAATATGAATTTAATAACGATACAGCATATTTCCAAAAAGATATTAATGACTTAAATGCTTCAGACAACTCAAATATGGACACCATTTATCAACCAAGTGGTACACGTCTTTATAATGAGTTTTCTGCTCGATATAATTTCCGCAATCAATGGTCATTCTTTATACCTCAAGCATCAGTTCGCTCTATAAATACCTTCTTTGATCAAAATACGATTGATCGTATCACCGAAGAACAAAGAAAAAATACCAAAGACAATGCAGTTATAGTTCCAGAGTTTACTTTAGATGCTGGTCTTATCTTTGAAAAAGATGGAAAATTCTTACAAACCATCACACCACGTGCATTCTATGCTTATGCACCACATAGAAATCAAAACAGTTCACCAAACTTTGACTCAACCGCAGCGTCCCTGAATTACGATCAACTCTTTAATCCACGTCGCTTTTACGGTCATGACCGCCTAGAAGATAATAACTTCTTATCACTCGGGGTAAGTTACAGCCTCTTTGATACTATCGGATTAGAACGTTTACGTGCCAGCATCGGACAAAGTTACTATTTTGAAGACCGTAAGGTGACTTTGAATAATAGTCAAAATGACCCATTTAATACTGAGCGTCAAACTGGTCCTGTGATCAGCATTGCCAGCCAGCTTTCTCAGAACTTTACTGTGAATGCAAACTCAATGTGGATGTCTAACGGAGATAATGCTCAACGTGATCTACAAGTGTATTACACAGGTGATCAAGGTAACCTATACAACTTTGGTTATTTTAATCGTAAGCGACTTGAAGATCGTCAAGACCACTATGACCAAGTTACAGCATCCTTTATACAACCTGTGAAAGGTAATTGGAATTTGATGGGTCATATGCAATATGATCTAGACAACAGTGTTGCACGCGAGTACCTTTTAGGTATTAATTATGAGTCGTGCTGCTGGGGTGTTTCGGTCTATGGTCGCTCTTATTACAATGACTTAGATGATGTTAATGCACCAGACACCAAACAAAAACGTGCTGTAATGGCAGAGTTTACACTTAAAGGACTTGGTGGCTTAAACAGTAAGTTAAGCTCTTTACTGGAAAATCGAATCTTGGGTTTCGATAAAGTTAAACAAAATTGGACGAATTAATGAAGATGCAAAATTTAAAACAACTCTTTAAAGCTTCAGCGTTAGCACTTGTTATTTCTGCATCAGTGTCAAGTTATGCAAACCCATCAGATCAAATCGTTGCTATTGTTGGCAAAAGCGCCATTTTAAAAAGTGACATTGCACAAGGTGTCGCTGAGCTACAACATCAGCTTAAAGCTCAAAAACAGGATGTACCACCACTTCAGGTACTTGAAAATCAAGCTCTGAATAAACTTATCATCCAAAATGCGCAACTTGAACAAGTAAAACGCTATGGCATTCAAGTTGATGAAAAAACTTTAAATGATGCTGTACTTAATGTTGCTCGCCAGTCGAACAGTAATAGCCTAGAAGACTTCCAGCAAAAGCTTGACCGTATGGCTCCAGGCACTTATGAAAACCTACGTGCTAAAGTCGCTGATGATCTTGCTATTCAGCGCTTACGTCAACAACAAGTGATGTCACGCATCAAAATCAGCGACCAAGATGTTGAAAACTTCCTCAAATCACCGGAAGGTCAAGCTGCTGTGGGTACTCAAGCTCACGTGATTCACTTCAGAATTTCTGGTGAAGCCTCTCAACAAGAACTCACTCAAGTCGCGCAACAAGTTCAAGATGCACTTCAAGCTTCGAATGATGTAGATGCGATACAGAAACAATTTTCTACATCTACAATTAAAGTTGAAGGTGCAGATATGGGCTCGCGCTCAATCGCAGATATTCCAGAAGAACTTGCATCGAGTATCGCTTTAGTTTCACCAGGCAATACTACTGATTTAATTCAGGCTCGAGATGGCATCCACTTGTTGAAACTCTTAGAGCGCAAGTCAAATCAGAAAAAGACAATTGTGCCACAATACCAAACTCGCCATATTCTGATTAAGACTTCTGAAGTGGTGAGTCCTGAAAATGCCAAACACACTATTGACAGTATCTATAGCCGTGTAAAGGCAGGTGATGATTTTGCAGTCCTTGCTGCAACTTATTCTAATGATCCAGGTTCTGCACGTGATGGTGGTAGCTTAGGTTGGGTTTCACCAGGTATGATGGTGCCAGAGTTTGATCAAAAAATGCAGACTGCGAAAATTGGCGAAGTCAGTGAACCTTTTGAAACACAGTTTGGTTGGCATATTTTGCAAGTTACTGATGCACGTCAGCAAGACATGACTCAGGAACAGCAAAAACGCATAGCGCGCCAAATTCTTGGTGACCGTCAATTTGATGCAGAGTTAGATGGCTGGTTAAGAGAGCTTCGCGCAAGTACATACGTTGAAATTAAACAACCCAACCAAAACTAATTTTTTCTTAATTGAGAGCCTCCACTATGGGGGCTTTAATTTTAATTTTTAGGCTGTTCATATAAAAAAAGGCACCTTCATCAGGTGCCTTTTTGATTACTCAAAAATTAACGATTGTTATCGTCTTCTTGAGCATCATCAAATTTTGTTTCGCCATCAAAGTTTGGTGTAGAAGTCGCACCAAAGCCACCTTGACCACCGAAGCCACCTTGACCGCCAAAACCTTGACCGCCAAAACCTTGACCGCCACCGAAGCCACCTTGACCGCCAAAGCCACCTTGACCGCCAAAGCCACCTTGACCACCGAAGCCGCCTTGACCACCGAAGCCACCTTGACCACCGAAGCCACCTTGTTGACCACCGAAGCCGCCTTGAGCACCAGCAGGAGCGCCTGCAGGAGCACCAGCAGGACGTGGATTACGTGCAGGTACAACTGTTGAAATAGCGTGTTTGTAAACCATTTGGCTTACCGTGTTTTTTAATAATACAACGTATTGGTCAAATGATTCGATATGACCTTGTAATTTAATACCGTTGACTAAAAAGATTGAAACTGGAATACGTTCCTTACGGAGAGAGTTTAAGAACGGATCTTGTAAAGTTTGACCTTTAGACATGTTATACTCCAAAAAATAAAATCAGCGCAAAAAAACTATCTTTATTTTTCAATTAAAATTTATAAAAAAGATAGTGAGTAAATTTTGCTTTATCCATATAAGTTTCGCAAGTCTTCTTGAGCTTGCTTTATCGTCAAAAAAGTTTGAAAACTGTGCGCTTCTTGCAAAGAACGTAACCAAGTGTATTGACGTTTAGCCAGTTGTCGTGTTGCAAACAAACACTTGTCTTCCATATCTTGCTTAGATTTGAGACTTCTATCACTATTTCTAAGGAAATCTAAAGCTTGGCGATATCCAACAGATCTCGCCGATGGCAAATTATCGTTTAAATCGTATTTTTCAATCAGGTGCTCCACCTCATTTAAAAAACCGATATCCCACATTATTTTTAGGCGCAGTTCAATTCTTTTGTGTAATTCTACACGATCAGGTAATAGCGCATAATTATGAAAATTGTAACGATATGGCTGTTTTTTAGGCTGTTCAGCTTGAAGCTCAGTGATAGGTCGACCTGTGAGACGATAGACCTCTAGCGCGCGTATAATGCGTTGACGATCACTCACTTTAAACTTCTCACCTGCCATAGGATCGACACGTTTTAACTCTTCGTAGACGTTCTCCCAACCCAATGCCATGGCTTCATTTTCAATTTGTTGACGTACCTTTTCATCAGCATTAGGGAGATTCGTTGCCAAGCCTTCCAACAGTGCTTTGTAGTACAACATCGTCCCACCCACCAAAATTGGGGTCTTACCGCGTGAATGTATTTCATCAATCAGCAGCGATGCATCTTCAACGAATTGAGCTGCCGAATAAACCTCGAGTGGTGTAATAATATCAATCAAGTGATGTGGATATCGTTCCTGCTCTTCTTTTGATGGCTTTGCCGAACCGATATCCATGTCCTTATAGATTAACGCAGAATCCACTGAAACAATTTCAAAATTACCGCGCTCATATAGCTCGCATGCCAAAGCAGTTTTCCCACTCGCAGTCGGCCCCATTAAGTTGATGACTGGCATTTGATTTGACATGTATAATTACTCTCCTCGAGCAAATAATTTATCTAATTGACTAAGTGGAAAAGCTCTCCAAGTCGGTCGTCCATGATTACATTGACTTGCAAACTCAGTTTGTTCCATCTGCCTCAACAGTGCATTCATTTCAGAAATACTTAACATTCGATGCGCACGCACTGCGCCATGACATGCCATCCCTGCCAAGATATGGTCTCTTTTTTGTTGTAAAGCACTGGCCTCATCATTGGGATCAAGATCATTCAAAAGTTCTGGGATTAATGCATTAAAATCAGCTTTGTGCAAAATAGCAGGCACACCTCGCACTATCACTTGCTCATCGCCATATTGATCAATTTCTAAACCAAGCCGCGCCAACTGAGGCTTAAGGTCTTCGATACGCGTGGCTTGCATGCGTGTAATTGAAATCACTTTTGGAATCAGCAACTGCTGTGATGTCCAAAATTCAGGTTTATCCCAAGCAGATTTCATTTGCTGCAACAAGATTCGCTCATGCGCAGCATGCATATCCACAATGATCAAACCTTCAGAATTTTGCGCCAGAATATAAATTCCATGAAGTTGTGCAATTGCAATCCCCAAGGGGAACTCATCAACTCTAGACGATGTTGATTCCATCTCAGCATCATGAGGAACTTCAAAATTAGATGACGTTTCTTTCAAAGGTGCCAAATAAGACTTGAGTGCATTACTGATATTAGAATTTGAATAAGGCTGGCTCGGCGCACTATATTGAACTGACTGAGGCTGTTTAACACTAAAATCTGTTAAATACCCCTCATGACTCGATTCCTGCAACGTCTGGGACATAGGGGGCGATGCTGGAGCATTTTGATGCAGATTAAATTGCTCTTGATAACGTGGTAACTGTACTGATGGTGCGATGACATCTTGATCAAGCTTTAAAGCCTGGGCTAAATCCGCAGTCGCAGTTTGAAATTGCGACAAAGTTTCTTTGGCAAAATGACGTACAAATTCGTGTACTTCACGTTGATTCAAAAATCGAATTTCATGTTTAGTCGGATGCACATTCACATCAATAAATTCAGGATCAACTTCTAAGAACAACAAATAAGCTGCATGTTGATGCCCATGCAAGATGCCATCATAGGCCATTCGCAAAGCATGAGAGATTGTTTTATCTTTTACGATACGACCATTCACGTACACATACTGCAAATCACTTTGTGCTCGAGCATCAGAAGGATGACCTAACCATCCTGATAAGCGCATATTGACACTATCAGCATCGATCCAATACGCATTTTCAGTAAATTGTCGACCTAAAAGCTGCTGTACACGTTGAAATCTGAGTTGACCACTGTCTGCGACAGGCAAATTTAAACGAATAGCACCATTATGTTCCAGCACAATCCGAATATCGAAATGCGTTAAGGCTAAGCGCCGTACGATTTCTTCAATGTGACCAAATTCCGTATTTGGCTTTTTTAAAAACTTTCGTCTTGCTGGCACATTAAAAAATAAATCTTGTACACGTATGTGTGTGCCTTGCTGAGTAGCAACAGCTTGAATCTCTTGATGATCAAAGGCCGTGCCGTTTACTTCGACCTGATAACCAATTCCTGAATCATCACGACTACTGGTCAAGGTCAAGCGCGAAACAGCAGCAATGGAAGCCAAGGCTTCTCCGCGAAAACCTAAGCTCACAATTGCATGTAAATCTTCAGCAGTTTGAATTTTACTGGTCGCATGACGCATGACCGCAAGCGGAAGATCCTCAGGATGAATCCCTTTGCCATTATCGATAATCTCAATCAGCGTACTACCGCCTTGTTCGACTCGAATGATTAATTCAGTCGCACCTGCATCAATGGAGTTTTCTAGAAGTTCCTTCACCACTGATGCAGGACGTTCAATTACCTCTCCCGCAGCAATTTGGTTTGCTAATGCAGGAGATAAGGTTTGAATTCGATTCAAGCTAAGATCATGCGCCATAGATTTATTTAAAACTGTGTCTTTAATTTTGCGAGTAAAGCTTCATCATTTGAAGAAATCGTGACATGACGCACTGACTCATCATCAGATTTCTCAATATTCAAGATAACATCTGCTTCTGGAATTTCGTCACCACCTTTAGAGGGCCATTCAAACAAGAATAGCGCATCAGCAATATCCAGATAATCACGAAGACCCATCAACTCAAGTTCATAAGGATCATTCAAACGATACAAATCAAAATGAAAGACATCCTGCTGATTGATTTTATAGGGTTCAACCAGTGTATAAGTCGGGCTTTTAACCGCACCACGATGACCTAAATTTTGCAGCCAATAACGCGTCAGGGTGGTTTTACCCGCACCCAAATCTCCAATGAGGTATATGACACCCTTTTCAATACACTGCCCTAAACATGCAGCTAATTTTTGAGTATCTGCTTCATCATTTAAGTTGAGTTGAAAAGAATATTGCATCTGGATCACATTAGACATCTGTTGAAGAGGTATAATAGCATGCTCCTGAACAGTGCCTATCTAGACTTGTTCAAAAACTCATTCATCTGATCATTTTTTTATTCTGTTGTCTTGTTATGTCAAAATCAAATTCAGAAAGTGCCCCAAGTTTTACGCCACCGATGATCAATGGTGTAACAGCCAGCAAAGTATTTCTTCCAAATCTACAAATCTCCCCGATCACGATTTATGATTTTCTCATTCAAGCCTTTTCTCATATAGACGCACTGGAATGGCAACAACGCTTTCAAGATGGTCTTATTTATAATACAGATGGCAACAAACTTTCCATCAACTCGGCGTATCAACCCAATTCTCATATATTTTATTATCGTTTTTTAGCAGACGAAATTCATGTTCCATTTAAGGAAAAGATTTTATACGAAAACGATGATCTGCTCGTGGTGGATAAACCTCATTTTTTAACCATGAGTCCGACAGGTCAATATGTTCAAGAAACCTTATTGGTGAGATTAAAGCAGTTCACTGATAATCCTCATCTCACTCCGATTCATCGTTTAGACCGCGAAACAGCAGGTGTTGTTTTATTTTCAAAAAAAGTTGAAAGTCGCGGAGTATATCAACAACTTTTTGCAGATCGTAAAGTATCCAAAACATATCAAGCCATCGCACCTTACTCAAAAGACTTAGTCTTTCCACGAACAGTTGAATTGCGCATAGAAAAGGGAAATCCATTTTATATAATGAAAGTATGTGAAGGCGTTACCAATTCTGTCACTCAAATTGACCTGATAGAACACAACTCACAGTGGGGACGATATATTTTGAAACCGCTGACTGGTAAGCAACATCAACTTCGCGTTCACCTCAATGCACTCAATATTCCAATCAAAAATGATCCTTTTTATCCGGTAATCGCGCATAAAGCTGAGGATGATTTCAGTGCTCCGTTGCAATTACTTGCTGATGAGCTTCAATTTATTGATCCGATATTAAATATTGAAATGCACTTTAAAAGCATGCAAACACTGACATTGTAGATTCATTGTAATGACAAATTTATATAATTTTCACGTTCAGACATTGAAATTACATTTACTTAGATTAAAATAAGCACTTAAATTTAGAGTCGTTTGGTTTTAATTCATGAGAAAAACAGAAGTTTATCAAGTTCGACTTGACTCACAAGAAAAAAAACAAGCCTTTGCAGTTTTTAAGCAATTGGGGATTACACCAGCGCAAGCAGTGCGTTTATTTTTCAAACAAGTTGTACTGACAAAGTCCATTCCTTTTGCAATCGAAAATCAAACGATCAACATGGATCAATTGTTGAAACTCAAAAAGCTTAAGCAAGAACAACAAGATTCCAACACTACAACTTCGAGTTTAGATGACGACGATTTTTTTGCAGAATTGAATGCACTTTTGGGTGAAAGCGATAAAGATTAATTTTTGACATAAGTTAACTTTGTCGTATTTTTAAACAATTTAATTTACAGCGCCCTGCGCAAATATGTTTAGCTCTTCATCATAACAACATTAAAAATAATGATCTGAGGAGAGCTCAACAGTGATAGTACGGAAAGCCACAACAGAAGATCTCAATCAACTCGCTGTACTTTTTGATGAATACCGACAGTTTTATGGTGCATCATCCAATATTCAACAATCCTATGATTTTCTAAAACAGCGATTCGAAAACCAACAAAGTGTTATTTTTATTCACATCAAAAATGATGTAATCACTGGGTTCGTGATTCTTTATTTAGGTTTTTCGTCCCATGCTTGTTCAAGCTACTACATTTTAGATGATGTATATGTCACTCCAATTTATAGAAGACAAGGTTCAGCTAAACAACTCATTGACACTGCAATTTTGTTTGCACAATCCGAAAAAGCCAGTCGAATTTCATTAGAGACGCAACGAAGTAACTTTCAATCTCACCAACTTTACGAAAAGATGGGCTTCGTCAAAGACAATGAATTCCAAACCTATCATTGCTTTCTATCTTAAGGCATTACATAACATATCGTCTTGAGAATAGAGTCTTTAGCATTGATGATTTAAATCTCAAGGAGTTGAGCATCAGGACTTTGATTTTTTGCGGCGAGTATTTGCTGTTCAGTGAGATAGCAATATTCACCTTCAGCAAGCTGATCTAATTTTAATTGTCCAATTTGCAGTCGATGCAATGATTCAACACGATTTCCCACAGCAGCAACCATACGCTTTACTTGATGATAAACGCCTTGATGCACTGTAAATTGTAGGTGTTGATTGCTTATGAGTTGAATATCTGTTGCTTGAAACAATCCTGTTTCATTGCGAAGCTCTACACCTTGACCCAATTGAATGATTTGCTGCTCAGTGACTGGATCTGCTGTATGCATTTGATAAACTTTAGGAACATGTTTTTTAGGATGAGTCAGCGCTTGCAGAAATTGTCCATCATCTGTAAGTAACAATATACCAGTCGTGTCTTGATCTAAACGTCCGACTGTTTGCACTCCCCTTTGCAACAATATGTCATCGATTAATTCAAACACGCTGAAGTGATGCGTCGCTTGATGCGAGCATTCATAGCCTACAGGTTTATTGAGTGCTATATAAACTTTTTCACGATAAGTATATTCATCGTTATACACGTGGAAGCTAAGACCTTGAAGCTTCAGTTTATATTTCGGGTCCGTGATCACAGTACCATCAATGACCACTGCACCAGCTTTAATTAATTGTTGACAATATTTTCGTGATCCAAAGCCTTGAGACTGTAACATTTTTTCCAGAACCATGAATCACTTCCATTACTTACAATATTCGTTGAAATTTAAAGGATGCCATCTGAATGCAGACTTTAAATCAGTTAAACTATTATAACTTTCAAGTACTGTCCTGATAAGCACTGGATCTTCTTTATGTCTCAATTAGACCTCAATTTAATCGTTCTAATCATTTTATTGGCATGTGGAATATTCAGTCAAAATACAGCTGTCACAATTGCAGTCGCAGTACTTATTGTTTTTCGTATCACCCCTTTAAACGTGTATTTTCCATTGCTTCAACAGCATGGTTTAAATATCGGCATTATTATCCTCACCATTGGCGTACTCACGCCAATTGCCAGTGGCACCATTCCGGGTAAAGATATCCTCAAGTCATTCTTGAGCTTAAACTCAATTTTAGCCATTGGAATCGGTTTATTGGTGGCATGGCTAGGTGGTCGTGGCGTAACGCTTATGGCGAATCAGCCAAATATTGTCGCTGGACTTCTGATTGGTACTGTAGCAGGTGTGGCTATTTTACGTGGTGTCCCTGTTGGACCTTTAATTGCAGCAGGAATACTTTCCATTATCATCGGCACTTCTTGAAACAGGTTGCTTTCACGACTGAACAGTCATTTCACAAACGCAACAGTCATCATTTGTTGGTTTGATCTTTTAGAACTGCGGTAAAGTATTTTGATTACGGATACTTGCACAGTTTAAATTATGCAAAAAATTAAAATTATTCGTCAGGATCAATACGAACTTGCTGCTACCTTTTTTCCTGCCGAGCATTCAAAGCGTCTTCCTGTCTTGGTGTGCCCTGCCACTGGAATTACTCAAAAGTTTTATCATCGATTTTGCGAATGGCTTAACCAACAAGGCTATGCCGTAATGGTGTTTGATTTTAGTGGTATTGGTGCTTCTCTTTATGGCCCATTGAAGCAATCCAAAGCAAGTATTGTGCAATGGGGGCAGTTGGATATTCCCGCTGCAATTGATCAACTCTTACAACTCACCCATGCCAAGCAAGTTATTCTTGTCGGTCACAGCGCTGGCGGACAACTCATTGGGATTACCCCCAACCATGATAAAGTTGCAAAAGTCGTTGTAATTGCAGGTTCGACTGGGCATGTAAAAGGGCTCAAAGGTCGTACGAAACTACTTGCCCCTGTGATGTTTAAAGGTATTTTTCCTCTCGCACGTATGACGCTCGGTTACGGCCCTACCCAAGCCATTGGTATGGGGGAAAATCTACCGAAAGATGTTGCACGTGACTGGGCTCAATTTTGTAGTCAACCTGGCTATGTTATTAATGCGATTGGGAAAACGGTTACCCTAGATCAAGACTATCACAAAGAGATACGAATTCCTGTCACAGCCATTTGGGCAAGTGATGATGAGATTGCAACTGAAGCAAATGTTCAGGATTTACTTCGTTTATACCCTAATGCACCTACCGAAGCGATCGAACTCAAACCTAAAGAGCTGGGACATAAAGCAATCGGACACATGATGATGTTCAAACAGTCACATCAAAATATTTGGCCGATGATCGAATCTCAACTGCATATATAAGTCTCCATAAGTAAAAAACCGCCTTTAAGGCGGTTTTTTTAAACTTGCTCTATCCCAATATCCCAATGGAGAGCTGGATCACTATCGCATTTACAATATCAATGAAAAATGCACCAGTCAGTGGAATGAGTAAGAATGCTTTGTGTGAAGGACCATAGGTATTGGTTACTGCTTGAATATTGGCAATAGCCGTTGGCGTCGCACCCATACCAAAACCACAATGACCTGCTGATAAAACTGCAGCATCGTAGTTGCTCCCCATCACCTTAAATGTCACAAAAGCAGTGTATAAAATCAATACCAGCATTTGCACAATCAGAATCGTGACTAACGGTCCTGCCAAATCTGCTAATAACCACAGTTGTAGTGATAACAATGCCATAGATAAATAGAGCGATAAAGATGCATTTCCAAACACGTCAATCGCACGATCAAAGATATTTACTTTGAATACATGTTCAAGCAGATTTCTCAAAATCACACCTGAACCTAGCGCCCAAACAAAGGTTGGAAGCTCAAACCATTTACCCTGACTAAAATCTGT
This sequence comes from Acinetobacter sp. 24-47-66, assembly GCF_056779755.1. NCBI lineage: Bacteria > Pseudomonadati > Pseudomonadota > Gammaproteobacteria > Moraxellales > Moraxellaceae > Acinetobacter > Acinetobacter sp. 24-47-66. The sequence continues at coordinate 419,873 of NZ_JBWYIL010000001.1, read as the reverse complement.
CATTAAGTTTGCCGTGAATATACAAAGTGCAAACATACCAAGGGTCGAAACCGCATTACTTGCAGTAATTAATCGTGTCTTTTTTGGATATTCAAATGGTGCAGATTTTAACTGATCATCTAATTGTGATTCGTTTTGCTCATTTTCAATTTTGTCAGCCAATTGATGACGTTTAATTAAAAATTTAGCAACTGGACCACCAACAATACCACCAATAATCAGACCAAAGGTTGCACTTGCCATACCCAATACAATAGCACCTTGAATGCCATGCTGGGTTTCAAGCACTTGCCCCCATGCACCTGCCGTGCCATGACCACCCGTTAAGGTGATTGAACCCACAATTAAACCAATAAGAGGATCTAAGCCTAAAACCGTCGCTAAACTCACCCCAACAATATTTTGAACGATCACAAATCCGATCACACAGAACAAAAATATAAATAGGGCTTTCCCGCCATCTTTTAATTTAACAAAATCTGCACCTAAGCCCACAGAGGTAAAGAACATCAGCATTAAAATGCTTTGAATTTGCGCATCAAAGGTGGCACTAATATTAAAGAATTTAAATAAGATGAATGCTGTAATTGCTGCGACTAAACCGCCAATCACAGGTTCAGGTAAATTGTAGTTTTTAAAGAATTGGACTCGGTTGACAAGGTATCGCCCAATAAATAGAAAAAATACGGCAATCACGATGGTGCCAAAGGCATCAACTTCAAAATTCATTCTATTTCCCTAATGTTTTAATTTTAATCAATTTTCACAAAGAATTATGCTTTATTCAGCTATTGAAATGTAATTTTTCAATGATTTATAGGCAGTACATTTATTTGTACTGCACTGTTGGTTTATTGCGATTGTTTTCTTCTTTGTTCTCGAATTGATTCGCGAACTCGATCTGACTCGACTACACCTAGGTGGTGCTGATTGTAATAGCGCTGTTTATCGTATTCAGACATGTTTACTGTTTCATCTTTATATTTCTGATAACGTGCATCTTCTTCTGAATCATAATTTTTAATCTCCACGCTTGAACATGCAATGAGCGATAGTCTGATTAAACTTAATGTGAGTAGCGTTTTCATTATATTCATGCTGTGTTCATTTTTTGCTTATTCTATTTATTTCACCTTTCTAGATTGTTGCTGTCTGTTTTATTTATGGTTACGTGCTTGTAAGATTTTCGCAGTAGTCAATTTGAATTTATATTCGATTCAGCATGACGAATCTGTGTGAATATGTTTTAATGCAGGCAGTATGAGATGAGCCTTATATGAGTATCACGTGAGTGGTACGACTAGCCCCGTTAATTTAATGATTACGGGGCTTTTTCATGGGCTTTCTTTTTCGGTAAATGACGGTTTCGCCGTATTTTTGAAACACCCACTCTTTTGCTTGTTGGTCGGTGATGTTTTCAAACACATAGTAGTCATGATCCCATGCCTCTTGATGGAAAATAACCTTCTTCGTATAAGTTTCATTCTTTCCATTGGTCATACAAACAAAGCTGTCGCCTTGGTCTTTGACTTGAGTTCCGTTTAGGAAGCCACCGATACAGAGGAAACGGGATTGTGAGGACATTATAACTTTAACTTTTTTCAATCATTTTACAATGTGCGGATTAAATAATTTATTGAATGAGGAATAAAGTTCATTTAAGTAATTTTCAATAAAATACATGATATCAAATTTGACTTAATGTAGAGTTAAAATATAAATAGTATAAACAATTTATATGAATTCTAATTTATTTAAAATTTAATATATTAAGCAATTTTAAAATTCTCCATGTACTCTTTTCCTTTATTTTCTAATTCAAAAATCCTCCCCTCTTTCCCAACATCTCTGATTAAACCTTTTGATTTTAAAGATTTGAGGGCATCTGCATAATTTAGATAATCTCTCAAATTACTTTCTTCCACATATTCTTTTGATCCAATAGTTATACTAGGTCTATATGAAACTTCATCTTTTCCAATATATTTACCTTCATTAGCGTAAAGATATTCAAGAATATTTTTCTCATAAATTGTTAATTCTTTATACTGCTTTATATTCTCATTATGATCTAATTGATTTCTTTCCTGTCTTAACTTATCTATTTCAGCTCTTAAAATTTCCCTGGTATTTTCGTCATTAATTTGTTCAATATCTACATCACGCTTTGCTTGGTCAATTAACTCTTTCTCTTTATTTGCCAACTCTAAAGATCTTTCTTGCTCTAATAGATTTTTTTCGGCCAAATATTTATGCTCTCTTTTTAGATCCTGTGAGTTCAGACGTTCATAAGCAGACCTTGAAATCCACCCAAATAAAACTTTTAACCAAGGCGTTACCAACATTATTGCAACTGCCGTAATGATTGGAAAAACAATTAAACTTAAAAAAGTTGTTTGATCATCAAATAAAAAGATTTTTTCTTGCGCTGTTCCTTTAGCAAAACACAATAAAAATAAGGCACGCCAATTAAATGCTAAAAACGCTAATAAAAAGAATCCCCAATATGGTTCTTTAATGCGTGTATTAATTGCATCAATCAAATCTTTCATTATTATTCTCGTTCTAGATAACTTTACACCCAACTCAACTTAGGAACATCCACAATGCCTAGTGCTTCTTTAGTCGATGATTTTAATTTTGATAAATTTGCATAAATCCAATCAACCAATTGCTCACCTTCCATAATATTTACTTGGTTTAACTCAGCAAATTCTTTCGACTCTTTTGAAAGATATCCTGTTGTTATAACCCATTTGTAAGTTCTGATACCTATTTCTTCTTCATAGGCAATCAATTGGTTTATTGCATGTTTATCTGTTTCCCCCCTATGATGTTTCACTTGAACTAAAATATTTTTTAAAAATGGGTTGTTTTCTGATGTTGCTTCTATATCAATATCTGCTATGCCTTCACCATTCTTTTTATCTAAGATCAATACACTTGAGTAACCTTGTATTTCTAAGAGTTCTTTAATCAATTCCTCTAACCCCCTACCGCCAGCTTTTAAACGTGTATTCCCTTTCCATAAGGCATTCAATAATTCTGTTTTAAATTCATTTTCATATTGATCTATTTTTTCTTGAAAACTACTCTTTATATCAAAATCCCCTAAGTCCTTTAAGTTTTGAATAATATGATCTATCTCTTGGGAAAATCTTGTTAGATCACCTATTGTAGTTCTAAGCTTTAATCTGCTCTCTAAATTTTCTTTTAGCTTAGAGCGTGGAATATAAATTACTTTTCCATCTTTTCTAAAAAACTCTACATCGATTTGATTAGCACCATGTCCTCCTTTAAATAGAGGATCATATTTTTTGGTTCCTATTACTTTAGCAATCGCAATCTTTTTACCTAAAGGAACAATAACAATATCTTCACTCTTTAATTCAAAATAGTTCTTAACTTGATTAGTCATACGACCAATCGAACCATTTTTCTCGATAATTTCTTGAATCACAGTTTTTATATTTGAATGTACTGAAAAGTTTACCTGCTTCCAACCATATCCAATTCTATTCTCTTTTATTAAAGATTCTGGACTTCTTACCATTAAATATTTTTTCATTTTTTAACACACAAAAATAAGGGCTGATTACTCAGCCCTTATTTCTAACTCAATATAAATTATTTTTCAATAACTTAGCTTAATTGAGCAGCAGCTATTTTTTTCGTATCAACGTCTTTAGCAGCGTCTGTATAGTCGTTCATTTGATCGAAGTTCAAGTACTTGTAGATATCAGCAGACATGCTGTCGATTTGAGCAGCATACTGTTGGTATTCTTCAGGAGTTGGTAACTTACCAAGTACCGCAGCAACAGATGCAAGCTCAGCAGAAGCCAAGTAAACGTTTGCACCTTGACCTAAACGGTTAGGGAAGTTACGAGTAGAAGTAGATACAACAGTTGTATTTGGAGCTACACGTGCTTGGTTACCCATACATAATGAACAACCTGGCATTTCTGTACGCGCGCCAGCTTTACCATAAGTATTGTAGAAACCTTCTTCCATCAATTGGCGTTCGTCCATACGAGTTGGAGGAGCTAACCAAAGACGAGTAGATAAAGAACCACCAGGTACTTTGTCTAAAAGTTTACCAGCTGCACGGAAGTGACCGATGTTCGTCATACAAGAACCGATGAATACTTCATCAATTTTGTCGCCTTGAACGTCAGAAAGAAGTTTTGCATCATCTGGATCATTCGGGCAGCAAAGGATAGGTTCTTTAATGTCAGCAAGGTCGATTTCATACACTTTCGTGTATTCAGCATCAGCATCAGCTTTAAGAAGTGATGGGTTCGCTAACCATTTTTCCATGTTCTCAACACGGCGTGCCATAGTACGAGCATCGCCATAACCTTCAGAGATCATCCACTTCAACATCGTGATGTTTGAACGAAGGTATTCAGCAACTTTCTCTTCAGAAAGTGTGATCGCACAACCAGCAGCAGAACGTTCAGCAGAAGCATCAGAAAGTTCGAACGCTTGTTCAACAGTTAAGTCAGTTTCCATTTCTGATAAGTCGATCTCTAAGATACGACCAGAGAAGATGTTTTTCTTACCTTTCTTCTCTACAGTTAAGTCACCTTCTTTAATTGCGTAGTAAGGAATCGCATGTACTAGGTCACGTAAAGTGATACCAGGTTGCATTTTACCTTTGAACTTCACAAGAACTGATTCAGGCATATCAAGTGGCATAACACCAGTTGCTGCAGCGAACGCTACAAGACCAGAACCCGCTGGGAAAGAAATACCGATTGGGAAACGTGTATGTGAGTCACCACCAGTACCAACTGTATCTGGAAGAAGCATACGGTTTAACCAAGAGTGGATAATACCGTCACCTGGACGCAGTGATACACCACCACGGTTCATGATGAAATCAGGAAGCGTGTGTTGCATTTGAACGTCAACTGGTTTTGGATACGCAGCAGTATGACAGAAAGATTGCATTACGAGGTCAGCAGAGAAACCTAAGCAAGCTAAGTCTTTCAATTCGTCACGCGTCATTGGACCTGTTGTATCTTGAGAACCAACAGTTGTCATCTTAGGTTCGCAGTAAGTACCTGGAAGTACACCTTGACCTTCTGGAAGACCACAAGCACGACCAACCATCTTCTGAGCAAGCGTGAAGCCTTTGCCAGTTGCAGCTGGTTGAACTGGAGTACGGAACAAGTCAGAAGCAGGAAGACCCAACTCTTCACGTGCTTTAGTAGTCAAGCCACGACCAATGATCAAGTTAATACGACCACCCGCACGTACTTCGTCTAGAAGTACTGGAGTTTTTAACTCAGCTTCAGCAATTTGAGCGCCATCTTTGAACGCTGTAACTTTTGCAGTCGCTTTGTCAATCTTCAACGTGATTTCGTCACCCATGTTCATGTTAGCAACGTCGATTTCAACTGGTAACGCACCAGCGTCTTCCATAGTGTTGAAGAAAATCGGAGCAATCTTAGAACCTAAGCAGTAACCGCCTTCTTTCTTGTTCGGAATGTGAGCGATTTCGTCACCAAAGAACCAAAGTACAGAGTTAGTTGCAGATTTACGAGAAGAACCTGTACCAACAACGTCACCCACGTAAGCAACAGTATTGCCTTTCGCGATTAAGTCTTTGATTTGGCTTAATGGACCAACTTCACCTGGAACTTCGGGCTTAATACCATCACGTTCATTTTTAAGCATCGCATTCGCGTGTAACGGAATGTCTGGACGGCTCCAAGCGTCTTGTGCAGGTGACAAGTCGTCAGTGTTAGTTTCGCCAGTAACTTTGAAAACTGTAAGTTTGATTTCTTCTGGAACATCTTTACGGCTAGTGAACCATTCAGCGTCAGCCCAAGATTGAAGAACAGCTTTCGCGTTTTCGTTACCTGCTTTTGCTTTATCAGCAACATCATGGAACGCATCGAAAACAAGAAGTGTTTTCTTAAGCGCTTCAGCAGCTAAAGCACCAAGCGCTGCGTCTTCTAATAATTCAACTAAAGGAGCAACGTTGTAACCACCAAGCATAGTACCTAGTAAGTAAACCGCACGCTCTTTAGAAACTAATGGAGAAGTCGCTTCACCTTTCGCCAAAGCAGCCAAGAAAGCAGCTTTTACGTAAGCAGCTTGGTCAACACCTGCTGGAACACGGTTTTCAAGCAAATCAACTAAGAATGCTTCTTCGCCAGCTGGTGGATTTTTTAATAATTCAACTAATGCAGCTGTTTGAGCGTCATCAAGTGGCTTCGGTGGGACTCCGAGTGCGGCACGTTCTTCAACGTGTTGGCGGTAAGCTTCTAGCACGGTGTTATTCCTCTTCTTTAAAAAATTACTTGCAATATCCTGCTTATAAAGCCTGCAAATAATATGGACTGCTAAATTTTACTAAAATTCCGGTTAAAAGTTAATGCAAGAAGAGTGTTTCTTTGTGATGACCATTATTTTCTTACTAAATGATCTCTCTTCTGATTACTCATTGCTCAATATGTTGTTTTATCGAACAATTCTGACATTAACATGAAGCTTTTACGGATCTGAAATAAATAAAAGGCAACAAGATGTTGCCTTTTAAATCCTTTTTTGACTATTCAACCTTAGTGGACAGTCGTGCGATCTAAATATTGTTGCAGACTTTCTCGTGTTCCTTCGAATCTGACCAGAATTTCATCATCATGTAGCATGCGGTGTTCGGCACAGGCAAAACTAATGTGTACCTGATAAATTTTGGCATGTTCATTGATCATATTTTTAAGATAGACTCGATCCCCTAGACTTAGGACGTAATGGCTGCCATTAATTACAGCAACACCATTGGCATCTTCAAGCAGAAGATCGGCATTATTCAGGTATGCGACCACTTCCATTGTTTCGCTCCTTTTGTTTTATTTATCTTATTTTTATATAAGCTTTTCTATTTTAATGCTAATTAAAATTTGTAATTAATTTCAACAAAAAAAGGGAAACTTACGCTTCCCTCTTTTTTATGATCAATCTTTTTGTAGCGCCTTAAAACTGTTTGTAGTCAGGCAGATTATCTTTATCGTAAGGAGTGGCTAAACACTCATCCGTTGCTTCTTTTTTGAATTTAGCCATTAATGCATAACGATCCAATTCTAATTGATTCGCAGGATAAGCATAGACCTTCTCAATTTGAGCATCTACGAATTTCTTCGTCGTCGGATCGGTCAGTTTAGAAGCATGTTCGACCGCCGCAGTTTTCTCGATACCATTTTGACGGTCTAGCAAAATAGAGCGTGCAGCATTACCAATACTGGTACAGTAACCATGCCAGACTTCTTCAGGGGTTAGTGGCTTTTTTTCTTCACAAGCACTGAGCAAAACGGCTGAACCAAGTACAGCACCCAGAATCACGAATTTGTTCATACATCTCTCCTGTTGCGGCTATGATAATCGAGTTAAACCGAATAGGAAATCGTGTAATGACATTTCTCGTTCATTAACCGCAGCTTGAACGAATAATTTTATTCTGATCATCCACGGTTACTGTAATACGATCATTTCGATAATCCATAGTAACCAGATCATTTGGTCCGACACGGCGAATAATTATGGCTTTGGTTTTATTCAAAATCTGTTGATCATCAAGATTATGCATGCCGACTAATTTTTTTGCTTCTTCAGGCTTGCAAATATTTTGATGATGTCTAAATAGTTCCCATTCTTCTACCACAACACCATCTGGCAACTGGCAATAACCCACTTGACCATTTACCTCATCACGTATTTCTAATTTTCCACCTTGTTGAACACAAAATTTGCTTGCAGGATTAGCCATTCCAATTTTTGGAGTAAGTTGCTCAGTTTGAGTGGTTTGACAGCCCGCCATGAGTGTTGCCGCTATCATCGCGATGAATATTGCAATTGTTTTCATTTTTTAATTCTTTCTTGTCCGATAAATTTTAAGTCTAGCATTTTAACAATAGGGCTTAAATTTAATTTCGGTTTATACATTGAATTAAAAAGGGCTTCGATTGAAGCCCTTTTACCTTTTAGAATCGCCAGTTGTAGAAAATATCAATGGCTTTTTCTAAAGACTGACTTGCTTCCAGATAGAGTCTTTGGTTCATCTGATATCGTAGCGTCAATTTATTGACTGGCGTAAAGACACCAACACCATAACGGATATATAAATCAGGGGTCAGATAACCTGTCACACTCACTTGAGTATCATCGCCTGTTCCTTGCGCATCAAGAGCAAGACCACTTAACCCAAATGTCTGTCCAATTTGATTGGTTAAAGCACGTGTACCACCAAGCCCTAAACTAATCCCCGCTGCAGCAATGGTATTGTTCACATCTGATTTAAAGCCTTCTGCTTGACTCAAGCTACTAGAACCTTCATTGATTCGACCTGTAATCAAGGCATTCATCGCCTCTTGTTCAGATAATCCCGCATCATTAAATACTTGGATATTTGGACTACTTGCGGTTCCAGTAACACGCACACCAACTGTACTGCCTGAAATGAGTTTACTTGCTTCAACCTCAAGGGTTGGGTTGGACAATGCACCATTGAAACGCGCAATTGCACGACTTAGTTCTAAAGACTGCCCATAAGCTTCAATAGTAACGCGCTTACTTACACCAATCGCACCATTGGCACGCATGGCAGTTTCTAAACCGCGTTGCGTTAAGTAAATTCGCCCAAGCAATGGAATACGACTATTAAAGCCTTGGAAAATCACTTGGTTTCCTAAATTTAATTCTAAGTCAGCGCGGATATCCCATGGCTTTGCAGCCTTAAGTACCGCGAGTTGATTATCACCTTCACGTACTACTCGAACATCGGCGGATAAAGGCACTACGGATGCGCTCGATTCTGGCATTGAAATCAGCGCACGCGGAACTTCAACTTTACCATTCAAAGTTAACTGCTTACTGACAGGACGTGCATCTAAATCCATTTCAGTGTTCACAACAGCTGTGATTAATGGTGCTTGGCGAATAAATAAATTATCACCTTTGAGTTTTAAACGAATTCTAGGATCATTTTTCCAATCGATATCACCCGTTAACTTACCCACACCTCGACCACTATTGAAAGCGCCATCGATCGTCGCTTGGTTTTGACGAATAGATGAATACAGCTGAATATTCGTGAGATTAACAGGTAACGAAATCATGCTGATTGAACCATTTTTAAGTCGCATTTCGCCGTTAAATAACGGTTGAGTCAATGTCCCACTGATTTTACCCGCAAGGGATAAATTACCATCGATTTTACGCACATCCGAAATGAATGGTTTTAAAATTTTCAGTTGTACTTGACTCAGAGCAACTTCACCACGCATTGGTTTCGAATCAACAAATGGATTCACCACAACATTTGCATATCCAGTCCCAATATTCGGAGCTTTCAAATCAGCACGAAGTAATAATCCTTCACGAATACTTCGTGCAATAAGACTTACTTCATCGTAGTTCATTGTAGTGCTGATATCATCAGGATCGGCAGCTGCTAGACCGACAACACCATTACGCGTAACAAGTTTGGCATCGATTTTTGGTTGAATGCCTTGCCCCCAAGACGCTTTAGCATAACCATCCAATTTACCCGTAATTGCGAAACCTTCAGGCATAAATGCGGCAAAGTCACCAAGATCTAAATTCCGACTCACAAATGAGGCGCTACCTTTGGTCTTACTCACACGTAAGGGCTGATCAAAGCAAAGTTGGCTCTGATTACTGGTCCAGCAATGAGCACCCACAAATAATTCTGTTTTCGCAGTATTATAAATCACAGGGGCAGATTGGGCCTGTTTCAAATGCACCCGTGCAGAGTCAAAGTCACCTTTTTGAATTTGACCTAACCAATCATTCGCAGGATTAAATCCACCTGCCAGTTGCACATAAAATTTAGACAGCTTGTTCGAGGCTTGCACTTTCAATAAATGTGCTTTTCGTGTACCAGCAATTGAGACTTCAGCGTTTTGAATCTCACGATTGCCACTTCTTAAACTGTCCATTCTTGCAGTTAATGCAGTAGGCACTGTGTCTGAAGTTGGTAATTCCCCTTGGATGTTGAGTGATTTGATACTGACAAGATCATTGAAACCAAAGTTATTCACCCTCACATTCGCAGTTGCAGACAATCTCGGTTGAGACTGCACGTTTACAAAACCTTGCGCACGACCACGTAAACCAGGATAAAGCTCAAATAATGCAGGCGCGTCAATCTTAACGCGAAGATTCTGAGCATTCCCTTCGGCTTGAATCTGATTCTGCGCATACACAAAATACAAATTATTGGCTTCAAACTGTTGTGGTAGGAAACCTGTCTGATTCGAATTAAGAATAACAGCAAGATTACCTTTTGCTCTCAGCGGTTTTTTATTGATCATGCCAGCGAGATTGAGTCGATCAATATTAATTTTTTTCAAACGATCTGACCAAACACCATCCGTTTTGACATTACCTGAAATTTCCCCTTTAACACTTGAAACAAAATAATGAGGCTTAAAACGTATTAAAGAAGCATTAATGTCCCATCCGATTCCATTGGCTAAATTGACTAAACCATTGGCATTGATCTGACCCGCAGCACCCTGATGTTTAAATTCGGAAATATTGATGCGCTGAGGTGTGCCTGCTACACGTATTTTAAGCTGACCATCCCCTTGTGGCAGTTGGCTTGCATGTAATGCACCATCATAATTTACTGCGAAGCCTTTAAAGCCACCACCCGACTTTTCATCATGTAGAAGAATGGCTGCTGTACTTGAGCCAGTCAGCTTAATTGTTTCCGGTGGATTTTGATTGGCAAGTTGACCTGAAAGATTGATCTGATTTAACTGAATAATTTGCTGGTTAGGTCGAGCAAAGCCACTCGCTTGAATTTGTCCATTTAATAAATTTACAGGAGCAGCAGAACTGATGGTTTGCGGATTAAAGTCTTTTGCATTAAGCACCGCATTCCACTTCAACTGTCTTTGATCAGATGGTAATTCAACCTTGGCATTTGCTTGTAAAGATCCTTTTCCATCTGCTTGATAGATAAATGAAGGAACATGAAGATCATTACCTTTAAGGTCTAATTGGGCATTGTATTTGCCAGCAGGTAAAGTTCCTTTTTCATTTGCACCAACTACGGTTGCCACATGAATATTTTGTTGACCTTCAACTAAAGCAAGTTTTACATCCCCAGATTCACTACTTAACCAACCAATGTACGGAACAGCACGATCAATATTTTTCCAAGCGACATCTAGCAACATCGGATTCGGTTTATTATTTTTTTGTTCAGCTTGATTAAGATTTAAATTCCATGTTTCATATTGGTCAAAATCAATAAGTGCTGTGAGAGCTAATCCCTTCTCTAACGACCCAGCTGAGGCGATTTTGGCATCCAAACGTTCTGGCAGAAAATCTTGCACCACTTGTGGAATCACTTTATCTTTTGGATTGATTTTATCTAAGCGACCTTGCACATCCCAAGTGACTTTATCCTTCCACCCAACGACACCCGCAAGATTCAGCGCCCCGTTCATCAATTGACCATTCAGGTTTGAAATATTCAATTGATTGACGAGATCTGTATGCGCCAGCGCAGTATATTGTCCTTGAGGAATATTTTTACCAGAAATATCGGTATTAATATCCAAATTCAAACGTTGGATATCTCCAGAAAACTTAGCAACTCCTTGTTTAGATAAGAGCTCCTGCTCTAGCATTAAAGGCCAGTGATAATCTTTAAAGTTTAAAGCACCTTGCATTGGTACATTTTTTCGAACTGGATGTACCACTGCCCAACCTGTTAATAAATCAGGGGTACGTGTGGCAATGCCCGCTTGAATGGTATCTAAAGAGCCTTTTGCATGGAGATAAATATCCTCAACGTTGATCGACTTTAAAGATGGGAGTCTTACAACCGCTTGCGCATCTAACGGATATTTACCTTTAAAATCCATCTGACCTGTTGCTTTTTTTACAGACAAATAACCCATATCAAACTGCGAATCTTCAAACTTAAGCTCAGTACCTGACCATAGTGCTTCGTTTAGGATAATGTCATTAAATTGTACTTTAGAACTTGAAGTCTGAATGACCAATTGATCGATATCGGCTTGATCAACACGTAAAACAAAAGGGAGTTTAATTTCACTAAACTTAAATGGCTCATCACTTGGCGGTGACTTGTTAATGACACGCAAATTTCGGACATCGGCACGATTCAAATGAATTTCTTTATCTAATATGGCACGCCAACCCAAAGTGACATCAGCTCTATCAATTTTCACATCAACTGATTTCAGCGTCACCAATACATTTTTTAGAATGATGCCTTGAAGTAAATTTCCACCTTCATATTCATACTGAATAATCTGTTGAGTGGACAAAGCACGGTCAAGTAAGAATTTACTGCCTTTGTCTGTTGAAAACATTACGGCAAGCGAAGCCACAAAAAAGATCAGAATAAATAAAATGATCAGCAATACACGGCGTAATAAACTTCGCTGTGGCGTCACGTTTTGATCAGGTTGTTGCTCAGGTTGCTGCTCGATGTCTTCAGCCATACTTATTCCAAAAAATGTTTGAGTACTTTTATTATCTTAAATATTAAAGTTGCGGCCCGATAAAGAAATGTAGACGAATAGGTTTACCAGGATCAGATATCCCCGATGCCACATCTAGACGAATTGGACCAATTGGAGAGTTCCAGCGGATTCCTGCTCCTATGCTATATTCAGTATCATTGGTAAATTTTTCATCATAAGCATTACCAAAATCACTAAATAACGCGGCGCGCCAGCCTTCTTTAAATTGGTAATTGTACTCTAAAGTCCCAATCGCACGCGCTTGACCTCCGACTTTATATCCAAATTCCACAGGGGACAAACTCTTATAGTCAAAGCCTCGTAGACTTTGGTCACCCCCTTCAAAGAATCTCAAGTTATAGGGCACTTTTTGAAAATCTTCTGTGATGATATAACCGAGGTTTGCCCCACCAATGAATTGATGATCATTGTTACTGCCTAATGAATATAAAAATTTCCAGTTCGCATTTACAATCGCCATATCAGCATCGGATAGCAGGCTTTCACTCCCCAATTGGATTTTGTAGTTTTGTTTAAATCCTTTTGTCGGATTTAATCGATTATCACTGGTGACTTTAGTGGCTTCATAACCAAGTAATAAAGATTGCTGCTCATCATTACCCGTTGCAACGACGAACTCTGGAATTTCATCCCAATTGGTATCTGGGTCAAGTGTCTCAGGAATATCACCTTCAATCGTCATACGATCTAGACGATAACGCACACCAAAAATATGCTGCCAATCACGACGCGCACCTTTAATAATTCTGTCAGCTCCGGCAACGGCGGATTCCACAATGAGATTTAATCCATTCCCAATTTCATCACGATCTTCACGCTCGTAACCACCAACTAGACTGACATAATCATTTAATGGGTGTTTATATGGAATATTATAGCGACCATCAATCGATTGTCTGACTTGTGACAACTCCAAGTTTGCATCAAATGAATGACCACGTTCATTCACAATAGAACGGCGGTACTGACTTCGTAAGCGCACACCGGTATCAGTACCATAACCAATACCCGCTTCAACACTATTTAATTTATCCGCATTCAATGTCACGATGACAGGGATTTTTTTCTCTTCACGTGCTAAGGCTTGTAAACGCTCAGTTTCTTCCTGCTTGGCTTGCGCTTGATTATCAGCATCATTACGCTCTTGCAAAGTACGACGTTCATTTCCACCCGCAAATTGAGTTTCATCTGCCACATTCTGCGTGACTTCTTCTGATGAACTTGCCTGTTGTTCAGCCTTTTCTTGACCTGTTAATAAACTTCTATCAATTTTTTGCTCATCCACTAAAGCCTGCAAATCAGGTGCGAGTTCAAGCGGCTTAATAATTGGATCAGGTTTAACAGCGTCAACAAGGCTATAGTTAAAATAACGTGAATTGGTTAAGTTGTTGGCTAATACATTTACACGCCATGCGGTAAAGTCTGCACCTTCTTGCCAAGGAGCTAAGGTTCTTAAAATATCTTCACGAATCGGTATTTTTTTTGATGGATCACTCATTCTAAACTGCACATCATCCAGCTTATAACGTTCACCTGTTTCCATCTTCAAATTTATATCTGCTTGATTTTGAGGGCGGGCCAACATGACATCGTGCATTCGCCAATAATAATCAAAGAAACCGTTGTTATTCGCCGCTTCAATGATTCGAGCTTTTGTCGCTTCGTATTTACCATGATCGAAAATATCACCCACCTCCAAATCAGGAAGCACTCGAATCACTTGCAATTGAGCAAGATTCTCCCCAGGCCCAGTAAATTCAATATTTTGTTCTCGCACCACTACTGGATTATGAGGTGTGACATTGACACGCACTCGGTTATCACTGACTTTTTCAAACTTAAATTCAGCATCGTAATAACCTACGGCTTGTGCAGCTTGGACAGTCATATTACGGAGTTGCGGGACGGCAGCATTGAAATCTGAAAATGACTCAACAGTGAATGATGATAACTTTGCTTTGATATTGTCCGCGAGTGGTTTAGGTGCGCCTGTAACATCTGCGGTAATACGTGGCACAGCAGCGGGCTGATTAAGACGTGGAGGACGTATTTTGTAGAAAATGCGTTTAAACACATTTACTTTTTCTGGTTCTTTATTTTCAGGTTCTTGGGTTTGAACGGATAATGAACGTCCTTCCACATTTTCAGACACCTCAATCTGACGATCAGACTGAATATTTTGCATCAACTGATCAATGTTGACTGGAGCTTTTGTTAACTCAGCCTCTGAAATGTCATTCGCAGGTAGATCTTGTACTTGAACTGCTGGAGTCGTCAATCCCGATCTGAAATTTTGCGCTTCCTGCTTGGCTTGTTCAGCGACTGATAAAATTTCATTGGCAAGTCGAGGGTCCACACTTTCCTCAGGCAGCAACTCCAAATCATCAAATTCTATCGGTTTGAATTGCTCTTGTGGACTCAATTGCTCTTGCTGCTGAAGCATTTCATAACTATTAAAATCATCTTGCCCACTCAACTGATCTATTTTTTGATCAATACTTTCAATTTTCTCTTTTGACAATCCCTGTTGCTGCGCAACATTTTCTATTTTTTGTTTATTATTTTCGATGGCTTGTACAGATGTCGCAGGCTCAAGCTCCTGACTTGATACCACTGTGTCAGCTGCAAATAACACAGGTGAAGAAAGAGCACCTAAAAAAACACTTGCATAGAACCATTTATTGATATCATTTAATATCCATGTGTGCTGTACACATTGGGAAAGTAATGATTTTTTAAATTGTGTTTTCGATGGCATACTGCGCTCTGAATACTTTATATTTTAAATAGAAAATACGGATTTTCCACTCAAGCTAACTGAATCAAATTTCTAGTATTTTCAAAATTTTTAGGATGAAAATATGATACATGATTTTCCGATATTGTTACTAAATCATCACATTTCTTAATAATTTTTAAAAAAGCTGAATTGTCATGCAAAAACAAGAGCATCTCCTGAGTTCGCGCCGTTTTTTACCTATGTTTTTGACTCAATTTTTTGGAGCCTTAAACGATAATGTCTTTAAACAATCCTTATTGCTTGTCATTACCTATGGTTGGATTCAACAACAGACCGCAAGCGTAAGCACACTGAATAATCTAGCCGCACTTCTCTTTATTCTACCTTACTTCATTTTTTCAGCGACTGCAGGACAAATTGCAGACAAATACGAACGCTCTTTCTTGATTCGTAATATCAAATTGCTTGAAATCTTGATTATGCTGATTGGTACTGCTGGATTTTTACTCGGCAATTTATGGCTATTGTTATTTGCATTGTTCCTCATGGGTACACACAGTACCTTCTTCGGACCGATTAAATACGCCATTCTCCCTGAAATATTAAAACCGAATGAATTGATGTCGGGTAATGCTTTATTCCAGTCAGGTACTTCCATTGCAATATTGATGGGGATGATCTTGGGTGGTGTAGTGATTTCAAACTCTGAAGGCAACTTAGTTTGGATCAGCCTGACGGTCGTGACCATCGCGATACTTGGTTATATTTGTAGTCGCTTCATTCTCAAACAAAAAGTCCGTGAAAATCATATCAATGTCGATTGGAATTTCTTTCGAACCAGTTTTCAAACCATACGTTATGCAAAAAGTTTACCCCTCATCTTTACCATTTTATTGGGTAATTCTTGGTATTGGTTTTACGGCGCGACTTATTTAACTCAAATTCCTCAAATGACTCAGCAAAATCTGCACGCCAATGAAAATGTGGTCAGCCTCCTCCTTACCTTTTTTTCTGTGGGTATTGGTGTAGGTTCATTGCTATGCCGAAAAATTGGTGGCTCAGAGGTCAATATTAAAATGGTGCCTATTGGTGCAGTAGGCTTAACCGTTTTCGCCTTCTATTTAGCAGGAAGTTTAGCCTTTGTTCCTGAAAGGACTGGCGATTTTATTGGCATATCAGACATGTTTAATTCTGGTATGATTTATTATCATGTGATGATTGCAGTTACTTTATTGGGGATCAGTGGTGGTTTTTATATTGTTCCGCTGTATGCCATGATGCAAGCCTATTCACCGTGTTCACATCGTGCTCGCGTAGTGGCTGCTAATAACATTATGAATGCAGTATTCATGGTGTCTTCTGCTATATTCTCCATTATTATTTTAAGTATCTTAAGTATTGATATTAAGATTCTATTCAGTATTACAGCAATATTGAGTGCTCTGTACACGATTTGGTTATTAACACGCTTAAAACCAATGTTAAAAAATGCTCAAATTGATTTAGAGGATTAAGGTTATGCGTCACTACACAGGTCTAGATAAATTTATCCATTCATTTGATCAAGCACTGCGTAGTTTGGTTCCAGGCACCACCACCTCTCAACGTGAAAATCCAGCAAGTCAAGCAGAGACTCATCTCGCAGTGAGTGAAGCAAGGCATGTTGCTGGACTCATGCGTGTTAATCACAGTGGTGAAGTCTGTGCTCAAGCGCTTTATCACGGTCAAGCATTGACAGCTAAGTTGCCTAATGTTCGTCGTGAAATGGAGCATGCCGCGATTGAAGAACAAGATCATTTAGCATGGTGTGAAGATCGTTTAAAAGAGTTAGATAGTCATACAAGTCTACTTAATCCTGTATGGTATGGTCTTTCTTTTGGTATGGGTGCGATTGCAGGTATTGCTGGTGACAAATACAGTTTAGGCTTCGTTGCAGAAACTGAACGTCAAGTGAGTCTGCATCTGCAACACCATCTCGATCAACTCCCACCACATGATGCCCGCTCTCGTCAAATTTTGACACAGATGAATCATGATGAACTTCAGCATCGAGATACTGCACTAAATGCAGGTGGTGTGGAATTACCAGCTGCGGTCAAAATCGCAATGACGGGTATATCCAAACTCATGACCAAAACAAGTTATTATATTTAAAAAAACGCGGCTCATGGGCCGCATTTTTTATAGATGATGGAATCGTCTAAACTTATTTAATTCACGCTCAGCATGATTAAAATTCAAATCTAACCGCAATTTATCCTGCTTTAAGGACTTTATTTTCTTAAGATACTCTTCCCGCTTTTCTTTGGTGATTTTGTCATCCAGCAAGTAGTCTCGATATGTTTCAATTTTTTTATCTTTAGCATCTTTGTCTTTCTTAGAACGATAGTACTGATCGGCCACATTATAAAAGGGTGCTAATTGGGCATGTAACTCTGATGGACAAACCCTATACCCACCTCTTCCATCCAAAGCTCCATCGAAAATAACTTCGGGTTGACAATATGAACGAAGCCCAATTTGGTAACCTTGTTCATATAACTTGTGATCAGGTTCAATATTCACTTTTGAACAGGCTTTTTGATGTTTAACAATGCGATTCGAATAACCACTGCTTCCATCTTTTTCACCTATTTCCGACCATTGAGCAGTTCGACACTCTTGAGGGGAAAGCGTTGAACAACCTGAGAGCAACGCCAAAATTGCGCTTAACACAATAATTTTATACATCTTCTTGATATGGAGCTTATTTATTTTGAAGTGCCGTATTATAAAAATTAGTCCATTCAAAAGAAGCCGATTATTGTTAAATCAGAGCCTATTTGCGTATCAAAGACATATTTGATCAATACTACCGATGGACTATTCGGCGAAACTCATCCTATTTTAGAAAATGAACCATCTAGTGACACTTGAGAAAAATGATGCGCTTCATGCTCAAATAATGGATTTTCCCAAATATCAAACATTGGAATTTTAACATCTAAGGCTAGTGGCATTTTTTTTGGATTAAATTGCATATTTTGGAGCGTATTTCCCCATGCAATGAGATCTACATCCAAAGAGATATCATGTGACGGACGGACTCGACCAGAAGCTTTTTCCAGCGCTTTTAAAAGATTGGTAATTTCATTGACTTGCTGCTTTGATTCTAATAAACATGCAGCATTCCAATAATCTTGTCCAACACCATCTCGACAAGGTATGACATAGATGGGAGAACGCGTAATACATCCCAATGACGCAATTTGTTTTAATGCATTCACCAGATGATTGTGCGGTTGGCTATTACTCGCCAATGCTAGCGCGTAAATCATTACGGTGTCTTTCAAGACGAATTCCTACTGAATTGGCTTGTGGAATAATGGCAGGCTTACGCACAGTAATTTGAATAGACTCAATTGCTGGATATTGATCAAACAAAGCTTCGAGAACAATTTTTGCAGCAAATTCAATTAATTCAGGTTGAGCTTTTTGAATTGTCTGAGTCGCGATTTCACAAATTTCAGCATAATTTAAAGTATCAGCGAGAAGATCTGAATTTGATGCCTGCTCTAAATCTGTCTCAATATGAAGATCAAGCAATAATGGTTGAATGATTTGCCGTTCCCAGTCAAAACATCCAATGACTGTTTCAACTTTCAATCCTTCAATTAATATGGAATCCATCTTCAATCATGACCTTTTCGTAAACTATCGAACAGTGATAGTACACTTGACGGGAGGCGATAAAAGCAAATCCTCTTCTATTGAGGATTTGCTTTTATATTTTAACACTTGTTTAAGATTTAATGTTTCAACAAAAGATTAGGATCGATTGTTTGTACCATTTGTAAGCGCTGATCTGCATAAATATCAGTGTACGGCGCAAGAATTCTCATAAAACGATCAAAATAAAGCATTTGTTTAAACAGCAATGCGAAATCCCGTGGGAAACGGATGCCATGACGCTCACCTACAGCCACCATATCCATCATGATGTCATTTAAGTCGGCTGGATTAGACGACAGAATTTGCTGAGGATCAGCGGTGAGCACGCCACTGAATAATCGTTCTAAATCGTTTGCCAAAACTGTTGTATCAATTTGCGTATTGGTCATGCCCATTTTCAGCATATTTTCTGCCATCAATGGATAATTGGTATTTTGCAATGCATCCATGAAAGCAATACATGCCGTCCATACTTCAGGCTTTAATTGTCCCACAATACCAAAATCAATGAATCCAATGCGACCATCATCCAAAAGCATGAGGTTGCCAGCATGTAAATCTGCGTGGAAACTTTCACACATCATCAAACTACCAAACCATGTGTTCATGGCAGTAATCAAAACCTGTGATGGGTCTTTAGAAACTTGACGAACCACATCGAAATCCGTCAACGGCACGCCATACAGACGCTGCATTGTCAGGACACGGCGTGTGGAATATTGATGATATACCTTTGGTGCAGTCGCTTTGGTATTTTGAGTAATGTGCAGATAATTAACAAAATCATCAATATTTTTTGCTTCTTCAATAAAATCAACTTCACGAACCATACGTGTTTTGATTTCTTCAACAATATCCGCAAGTGAAGCAAATTTTACTTTAGGAACTGCCTTCTCTAGAATCTTGGTCGCCCAATGTAGGACATTTAAATCCGTATAAAGAATGGTTTCAACACCAGGTTTTTGCACTTTGATCACGACATCTTCGCCGCTCACCAATTTAGCAGCATGAACTTGTGCGATCGAAGCAGAAGCTAATGGCGTTTCATCAATAGATGCGAAAATTTCACCTAAATTGCGACCTTCAAACTCAGCATTCAAGACACTTTCAATATAGCTAAATGGGAGTTTAGGTGTCTGATCTAAACACCCTTGAAATTCCTCAACATATTCACGTGGAAATAATGAAGGCGTGCTGGCAATAAACTGTCCCAACTTAATATACGTTGAACCAAGTGACTCGAAAGTTTCGCGCATTAATTTCGCATTACTCGGTTTTTCTGTCGCGTATTTAATCCCTGCTCGCGCAGCAATGACCGCAGTTTCACCTACACGGGCCACTGAGCGTAAACCATCTAACCAAATATTATTTTTCATAATGTCGATATTAAATTTCGATATGTTGAGTGTAGCAAATTAAATTGTCTTTGCGGATTGACTGCTGTGACAGATTTGACATTCTTTATCCTTGTCAAAATTCAAAATTCGCTGTTGCATGTTCAATCCATTCCATAGAAGGATCTTCTGTTTTAATGGTGTTAAATTTAACCCCAGATATAATAGCGCATGATGTGCTTGCATACTTGCCATCACGTTAGGAGTTGTTGATAAAACTCCTGAATCTGCACACCTCAAACTCTCATCTGCATGATCTTGTTTTGGAAAAAGACATTCATAACACGCTGATTCACCATCCACCATAAATAACTGACCCTGCAAACCAATCGCAGATGCACTAATGAGTGGAACATTTGCATCCTTACAGATTTGATTGACCAAATAACGGGTTTCAAAATTATCACAACCATCTAACACAAGATCTTGATGTGTAATCAGTGCGGCAGCATTATTAAAATCAATTTTTGAAGTGATGTATTCAATCTTAATATAAGGATTAATTTGAGAAATTTTCTTTGCTAACACTTCAGCTTTGTAAAAACCCACATCATGATGATCAAAGGCAATTTGTCGCTGTAAATTACTGATTTCTACAGTATCAGCATCGATGAGTGTCAATTTACCTACGCCTGCTCTCGCCAATAACTCTGCAGTCAAACACCCTATTCCACCACAACCAATAATAAGCACATTGGACAGCTTTAATCTTTCTTGTGCATCAATATCCCAATCCTCTAGTAATATTTGTCTTGCGTACAACTGTAGCTCAACATCACTCAGTTCAATGCTATCACTCACCTAAACACCCTGATTTCATGCTTGTATAAGCCTATGATACCGAATAAATAACCAGTCTATTCATATAATTCTGAAGATAATTTTTACCTTAGAAGATCCATACCTTATTGTTACAATTCGATTAGATATTTAATTTTTCTTATTTTATTTTTAATTATTTATAAACATAATCTCAATAATTGCTTCACTAGCAATTGATTTTAAAAATATCTAAATCCAATAAATGACAGTTATACTTATGAATAAAAAAATTTTAGCACTCGCTACATTATTAATGTCGAGTTTATTCCTGACGGCATGTAAAGATGAAAAGATCACCAACATTACATACGTCAATCAAGGTTCGGATACCCAACCAGAATATATAGAAAGCACGCTTTATGATCTGGACGAAGAGAACACTTCACCGAATCAAGACAATCGGCAAATGTTCTTGATTCTGCACTACACAGCAGTATCTAAAGACGAAACTCTAGCTTTGTTTAAAGATCCTAATTTCCCTGCCAGTAGTCACTATTTTGTACCCGAATTACCAACCAATGGTAAATTTACTGTGTACCGTCTTGTGCCTGATGATAAAAGAGCTTGGCATGCTGGCGCGAGTTCTTGGCAGACCAACAGTAGTTTGAATGCCTCAAGTATCGGCATTGAAATTGAAAATCTCGGTTTCCCTGCAGACGATGAACAACTCCCTTTGATGCAACGTCGATGGTATCCATTTTCATCAAAACAACAAATCGAAGTCCTTGCAGATATTATTTTAAAAATTACTAAAAAATACGAGATCAGACCCGACCGAATTTTGGGGCACAGTGATATTTCTCCAGGTCGTAAATTTGATCCAGGTCCGCTATTTCCTTGGAAACGTTTATATGAAGACTATAACATCGGTGCTTGGTACGATAACGACACTGTAAATTATTATCGTACCTATCATCCTTGGAAGAATGATATTGCTTCGTTACAAAGCAAATTGGCATTATACGGATATAACATTCCTGTCACTGGTCAATATGATCAAGTCACTCAAAATGTTGTATCCGCATTCCAAATGCATTTTTATCCTGAAAAATATGATGGTATGGCGGATATTGAAACCGTAGCCCGCCTTGATGCATTACTTGAGAAGTATCGAAATGTAGCTCGTCCGGCGATTTCACCATAAAACATCTGAGATCAGTTTAGTCGTCTATTTAAGTGAAGACTAAACTGATTTTCATATATTATTTTGGCGCCATACGAATTGCGCCATCCAATCGAATCACTTCACCATTTAAATATGAATTTTCAAAGATATGTCCAACCAGTTTCGCAAATTCTTCAGGTTTAGCTAAACGTGGTGGGAATGGAACCATCTTTCCCAATGCATCCTGCACATTTTGCGGAAGACCTTTGAGCATTGGGGTTTCCATGATTCCTGGCGCAATAGTCATAACACGGATCTTTTCACGTGCTAACTCACGCGCCAATGGTAAAGTCATACCAACAACAGCGCCCTTGGATGCAGAATATGCAGCCTGACCAATTTGACCGTCAAAAGCAGCAACTGAAGCCGCGTTCACAATGACACCGCGTTCTTCCTCTTCCCCCGAAAGCGTATACTGTGACATTAATTGCGCAGCATAGCGCAACATATTAAAGGTTCCACTGACGTTGATATTCAGCACTGTTTGGAACATATCTAAGGCATGCAGACCATCGCGACCAAGCACTTTAGCTGATGGTGCAATACCAGCACAGTTGATTAAACCATTTAATTGTCCATATTTTCCTTGTATGTGTGCAAAGAATAATTCAACTGCTTTTTCATCAGTTACATCTAGTTGAATAAACTCTGCACCAATTTCTTGACCCGTCTGCTCGCCCAAAGATGCATTCATATCAACAATTACCACACGAGCACCCTGCTGTTGGAGATAAGCTGCTGTCGCCGCACCTAACCCAGAAGCGCCACCTGTAATAACAATCACTTTTCCTTGAATATTCATAAATCTCATTATCCTTTTTTTAGTTTTAAGTTGGCTTTAGGGTAATCCTCCTCTAATACAGATTCAATTTATTCAGTGACCAATTGGTATAAAAATTCAAAATAGTTATAATTTAATATTTATTTTATATAAAAAAAATTAATCACACATTACAGTTAAGTTTGCTTTAGCGACATGATTTAAAAACCATACAGTCATCGTTATTCTTTTGAATTCGGCTAATATTTAGACTATTTTAATCTTATTCATTTCGGCAGTTTGCCATATCTCCTAAAGGTTCAATCATGTTTAAAATGATCGATGTCTTAGAGCAAAATTTTGCTCAAACTTTCCCCCATTCACTTAACCAAGATGCAGATCGAATTTCAGAGCAGCTTCAAATGAGCATTCTGAATGCATCTGAAATAGATTTAAAAAATGCAATCAATCATTTCCTAGACACTCAAGATGCAAGTGAAACTGCACTTGCGTTAGATATTTCAACTGAACGTCTTAATGAACTGAAATCTGGCATTGCGTTAAAAGATGCTTCGAAAATTTCGGACACTCTAAAAGTAGTGGCGCTATGCTTGGCTTTGGAGTCAGACTCATTAGACCTTCTTGAAGTGAGCGATATTTCAACTGAGTATTTTGTATAATTTGAGTGTTGAGATCAAACTCATAGGGTTTGGTCTCATTTTCTCTCTTAGTCTTATTATATTAAATTATGTGACCTTCATCTCATTGCACTAATTCATATAAAGTTCTGATAAATCACTATATTTTCACAAAACCACAATATTTATAAAATATTGATTTGATTTCAATGTGTTAACTCATAATTTTAACTTTATCAAAATTTATTCTTTTAATATCTCATTTTCTTTTTTGTCACAAATCATCTGAAAGGCTATTTATATCGAAAATTTAGCGAATTAAATCAGGTACTTTAGTGAAAAAATCAATATCTCTATTGAAATTAGGACTGTTGGGTTTAGTAATTAGTGTTGTTCATAGTGGAGCTATTGCTGCCCTCCCTAAGGAAATCAAACTGGATTATGCCTATTATGCTCCTACGAGCTTAGTGGTTAAAAATCAAAAGTTATTAGAAAAGGCTTTACCCAATACCAAAATCAAATGGGTATTTAGTCAAGGCAGTAATCGCTCCTTAGAATATCTCAATAGCGGCAGTGTTGATTTTGCTTCAACAGCTGGTCTTGCCGCTGTATTAAGTCGTGCCAATGGTAGCCCTGTTAAAACGATTTATATCCAAAGCCAACCTGAGTGGACAGCTTTGGTCGTGCCAAAAGATTCCCCGATTAAATCCCTAAAAGATCTAAAAGGTAAAAAAATTGCCGCGACAAAAGGAACTGACCCATTTTTATTTACGCTACAGGCTTTAGATACCGTTGAATTGAATAAAAAAGATGTACAGCTTGTTCATTTACAGCATCCAGATGGCAAAACGGCGTTAGAGCGTAAACAAGTGGATGCTTGGGCTGGCTTAGACCCTTTGATGGCATCAACTCAAGTCCAGTCAGGTGCAAAACTGCTTTATCGTAATGTAGGCTTTAATAGTTATAGCGTGCTAAGCGTCAAAGAGCCATTTACTCGATCTAGCCCAGAAGCAATTGAAGCCGTAATTAAAGCGTATGAGCAAGCACGTAAATGGGCAAAAGCCAATCCAGATAAACTGGCGCAGTTACTCGCCACTGAAGCTAAACTACCTTTAGAGGTTGCAAAACTTCAGCTTCAGCGTACTAACTTTAATCAAAATATTCCTAAAGCCCAACACATTAATGCACTACAAAAATCCGGCAAAATCTTGACTGAAGAAGACTTAGTTCGTAAAGGAACAAATGTAAATCAAGTTATTCAACAGTTATTTAATGCCTCATTCGCTCAAAAAGTGGTGACAAAATAATGGCGATCAGTGAAAAAGCGATTGAGCATCGGAATATCAATGTCCAATCACAACTGTCGACAAAAGGAAATAAATGGTTGAAAGGTATTTTCCTCCCTGTATTACTGGTACTGCTGTGTGAAATTTTGGTTCGAGGTGGTGTAGTTGAACCTTATCTGCTACCTGCACCAAGTAGCTTATTTGTTTCCCTGCAAGAATTTGCTCAGAATGATTTAGGTCAACATATTTGGGCAAGTACATGGCGAGTGTTTTTAGGGTTTGCTATTGGTAGTGGTTTAGCACTATTTTTTGCAGTTTTGGTTGGGCTCAATCGCCATGTAGAAGAGTTTATTGAACCGACCTTTTCTGCAATTAAGTCAATTCCTAGTCTTGCGTGGATTCCCCTCCTTTTGTTATGGCTTGGTATTGATGAATCCTCAAAAATCACCCTCATTGCGATTGGTGCTTTTTTTCCAACCTATACCAATACTGTGGCTGGTATTCATGGTGTCGACCGAAAATTGATTGAGTTGGCTCAAGTGTATAGACTGAATCGCTGGCAACAAATCTACCAAATCGTTTTACCCGCAGCTTCTCCATCTATCCTTACAGGCTTGCGCAATAGTTTGAGTTTAGCTTGGATGTTCATGATTGCCGCTGAACTCATTGCAGCAACGCAAGGTATTGGATATTTATTAAGCGATGGACGTGAAACATCGCGTCCAGATATTGTGATCATTGCTATTATTTTATTGGCAATATTGGGAAAAATCACGGATACCATAATGAAAGTATTTGAATCAAAATTATTGTTATGGCGTGATGTCATCAAAAGATGAATCAATAAAAAAGCGACCTAAAGTCGCTTTTTTATTTCTAATGAGGCCATTGTGCTAAAGTCACGCGATCGTTACCACCATAATCTTTAACGGTTCTCACTTTCTTATAACCTGCTTGACGAAATAGATGCTGAACAGCGTCTGCTTGATCATATCCATGTTCAAGTACCACCCAACCTTCAACAGTCAGATGCTTCTTGGCTTGTAAAATAATTTGCTCAAGATCCGCTAAACCTTTTTTATCAGAGATTAATGCACGTTGAGGCTCGGTCGCCAAATTGTGCATATGTTCATCTGCTGGATCAATATAAGGCGGATTAGACACAATGACATCAAAAAATTGACGCCCAAACGGTTTTAACCAACTGCCTAATACAAATTGAACCTGATCTAAGTCATGTTGCTCAGCATTAAATTTAGCGACTTCCAATGTAGGCTCATAAATATCGGTTGCTGTTAAAGACCAATTAGGACGTTCGGAAGCGAGTGACAATGCAATGGCGCCTGTTCCAGTTCCTAAATCTACAACGCGCGCATCCTCAGGCAACTCTAACTTTAAAACTGTCTCTACCAAAACTTCGGTGTCTGGTCTAGGCACCAAAGTATCGGACGTCACTTTTAAGTCCAATGTCCAAAAAGGTTGCAAACCTGTGACATAAGCTAAAGGCTCACCTGCTTCAATCCGAGCAATCGCCTCTCGATACGCCTGCTCTTGTTCTGCAGTGAGCTCTTTATCCTTCTTCATCACCAAATCGAATGAATCGATTTTAGTGATATGTTCGAGCAACCAAGCATTTTCTTGACGCTCATAACTTTCAGGCTCACCACGCAGTGCAAGCGCTTGTTGAATGTTCATTAACCACCATTCTGCTGTGCAAGCATTGCCAATTGATCCGCTTGATATTCACGATGTAAGCTATCTAAAAGCTCAGTTAAATCTCCCTCCATCACTGCATCCAACTTATATAAAGTTAAGTTAATACGATGATCAGTCATACGACCCTGAGGATAATTATAGGTACGAATACGTTCTGAACGATCACCTGAACCCACCAAATCACGGCGCATTTCAGATGTCGCAGCATCAGCTGCTGCACGTTTAGCATTCTCAAGACGAGATGCCAATAATGCCATTGCCTTTGCTTTGTTCTTATGTTGTGAACGCTCTTCCTGACATTCAACAACAGTACCTGTCGGAATATGGGTGATTCGCACAGCAGAATCCGTTTTATTAACGTGCTGACCACCCGCCCCAGATGCACGATAAGTATCAATACGCAAGTCTGAAGGGTTAATATCTACAGTCGTATCAACATCAATTTCAGGAAGAATTGCAACGGTACAAGCTGAAGTATGAACTCGCCCCTGTGATTCAGTTGCAGGAACGCGCTGAACTCGATGAGCACCGCTTTCAAATTTTAAGCGTCCGTAAACACCTTCACCATTAATTAAACAAATAATTTCTTTGTAACCGCCATGTTCACCTTCATTTTCAGAAAGGATTTCGACACGCCAACCCTGTGATTCAGCATATTTACTGTACATACGGAATAAATCACCAGAGAAAATCGCAGCTTCATCGCCACCTGTCCCTGCACGTACTTCCAGATATGCAGAGTTCGCATCATTTGGATCTTTCGGAATCATCAGAATATTCAATTCTGCCTCTAAAGATTCAATTAATGCTTTATTCTCTTTAATTTCTTCTTGTGCCATTTCCTTAAAGTCAGGATCTGACAACATTGCTTCAGCCGTTACAATATCTTCTTCCGCTTGGGTATATTTTTTCCAAACAGTGGTGATTTCTGTCAAATCATTGTGTTCACGTGACAAATTACGGAAACGCTTATTGTCGGAAATGACTTCAACATCAGCCAATAGCGCTTCTAATTCTTCATGACGATCACAAAGTTGGTCTAATCGTAAACGTAACGATTCTTTCATGTTAAATAAAATCTCTAATACTGGATTAACTTAAGGACTGCCTTAAATTAATATTTCTAAAATTGCGAGTAGTTTAACGACTCTGACATTCAATTAACATATTTATATAGAATGACTTTGCAAAACCATTTTTCGATCCTTGTCACACCCAATTAATGGATAATCAAAAATTAGCTCCATAACTGCCAAGTTTAAAAAATGTTTACTGAATCAACTCTCCATAGTTTCTTCTTAATCAGCCCAATAATGCATATTGAATGATCAGCTGTAATATAAAAACAACATTGTGCAACCAAAACGTAAAACTCTAGGTTAACTTCTACATATTTAGCGCTTCAATTCTTGTTACATTGTGCTCAACGAATTATTACTCGTCCACGAACAAGGACATGGAGTCACACATGAAATTGAATACCCTATTAATGTCAGCCACCTTAGCCACTGCATCAATGTTCACGGTATCTGCACATGCAGACAGTACAGCGCGTGTCGCTGCTGCGAGTGCTTTAGGTAGTGTAGCAGGTACAGCAATTGGTAAAAACATGGGTGGTACAACAGGTGCAACTTTAGGTGCAGCACTTGGTGGTGCTGGTGGTGCTGCTGTTGCTAGTAATAAACGTAACCGTACTGAATCTGCTATTGGTGGTGCATTAGGTGGCGGTGCGGGTTATACCGTAGGTAATAGTATGGGTGGAACCAATGGCGGTTATATCGGCTCTGCTTTAGGTGCTGCTGGTGGTGCTGCTCTTGGTAACAAAATTGCGAAAGACAAAGCATATGATTCACGTCAAGATCGTAAATGGAAAAAGAAAAAACATAGTCGTCGTTAATATAATCTGATCGATAGTTTCCCCTTTGAATACTCTGTATTCACCTCGATGCGCCTTAGGGCGCATTTTTTTATTAACAAATTAATTATGGATAAATTAGGGAGAGAAAAATACAAACCAGCAACTTGCTCTCCCAAATGATTACAGAAATTTGGATTAAATTAAAACCATCAAATATAAGACTTCGACAAGGAGTTCACCATGAAATTTAATTCAAAATTATTTGCTGCTGTGATCGCAACTGCGGCCTTGAGTACAACAACTGCTTATGCTGATAGTTCGTCTAGAGTTGCCCTCACATCTGCTTTAGGTGGAGTCGTTGGTGCTGCGATTGGTCAACAAATGGGTGGCTCGACTGGAGCAATGATCGGATCAGCGATTGGTGGTGCTGGTGGCGCAGCTGCATCAGCGAACAAAAAAGATCGTAATGCTGCTGCAATTGGTGCTGCATTAGGTGGTGCTGGTGGTTACACCGTTGGTAATAATATGGGCGGAACAAATGCTGGTTATGCTGGGGCTGCATTAGGTTCAGCTGGTGGTTCAGTTTTGGGAAAAAAAGTGGCTGAAGACCGTCGCGAAGATGACTATAGAGATCGTTATGATCGCCGTGAAAGCGGTTATCGCAATTCAAACTATCGTTATAATGACCGTAATTACAGAAGTGACAATGGTCGTCATTTAGGCTGGTATAAAAACGGTAAACGCTAATCCCAAACTCTTAGAATTCAAGCGCTCAACTTAGAGCGCTTTTTTATTTACACTTATATCGTTTTTTTTCAATATACAAATACTCAAGTTCGTATTAACATCTTTATGAGTGTTCAAAAGAGTAGAAAGTTATGCGAAGCTTAAAAGATATCGAGTTTTCAGTATTGGAACTCGCTCCTGTACGTGATGATAAAACGATTGCTTTTTCACTACAGCATGCTTTGGAGTTAGCACAAAAAATCGAACAATTGGGTTTTAAACGACTGTGGCTTGCAGAGCACCATAATATGGATGGTATCGCTAGCTCAGCTACAGCTGTGTTATTAGGCTATATCCTTGCTAACACCTCCTCTTTAAAAGTAGGTTCTGGCGGAATCATGTTGCCTAATCATGCACCACTTGTTGTAGCAGAACAATTTGGAACACTAGCAACGCTTTATCCTGATCGAGTTGAGCTCGGACTAGGACGCGCACCAGGTACAGATCAATTGACCATGCGTGCCTTACGCCGAGGTCGTCAAGAGACTGAAGATCAATTTCCACAAGACGTGCTCGAAATTTTGAGCTATTTGGGGGAACCATCGCCACATCAGAGAATCAAAGCGACACCAGGTCAAGGAACACATGTTCCCGTATGGCTGTTAGGTTCTAGCTTATTTAGCGCACAATTGGCAGCTAAACTTGGCTTACCTTATTCTTTTGCTTCTCACTTTGCCCCTCGTATGCTGGGTCAAGCGATTCAACTTTACAGAGAAAACTTCGAACCTTCTGAATATTTGGATCGTCCTTATGTATCTATGGGCGTTCCAACTGTTGTAGCTGATACTGATGAAGAAGCTGAATACTTGGCTACTAGCGCTTATCAACGTGTATTAGGCTTAATGCGTGGGCAAAGCTTAAAACTCAAACCTCCAGTTAAATCAATGGATGGAATTTGGTCTGCTCCAGAAAAGATGTCAGTTGACAATTTTTACGCAATGGCTCAAATCGGATCACCAGAAACAGTGAAACAAGGTCTTGAACAACTACTGGTGCCTTATGATGTAGATGAGTTTATTTTTACCTGTGATATCTACGATACAGACAAACGCATTCAAAACTTTGAGTATTTAATGCAAATTAAGCAAAATGCTTAGATCAAAAAAATCCTGAAATGATTGAGTAATGGTTTTGATTTCAAATCTATAATTAATTACTCTTTCATTTCTTGAGTTTGTCAAACAACTATTGGCAATAAATGACATCAAATGTCCCTAAAAGACTATTCCAATGAAACAATTCTTTTAACCAATAATATTAATTATTCACAATCAAATACTTAAAATTTGGCATTTTATATCAAACTAAAATAAGCACTTCTGCAAAACACATCACATTTTTAAGCGATAAAATTTCATGATTAAAAAATAAATACGGATGTATAACATGGCCTCTATCGACTTAGAAAAAATGTTGGATAAAGTAAAACATACTCAATGGACACTCTCGGATATTGACTGGGATGCTCCTGGCAAAGAATTAGTCACCGCAGAACAGTGGCCCAAGCTTAAAGATTTTATGGCTGATCTAATGTGGATCGAACATGTAGGTGCTCGTGCATTTTCTGCGATGTCAAAAAAAGCACCGACAGATACGCTTCGCGAAATGTATGCCATTTTCCACGCTGAGGAACAGCGTCACGCCAATGCCGAAATGGCACTGATGAAAAGATGGGGTATGCTTGAAGGCGATATTCCTAAACCCAATAAAAATTTAAGACTGATTATCGAATGGCTCGACACTTATGCTGATGAAATGCCCTTCTATATTCTAGGTGCTGTCATTCCGATGCTGGAAGTCGCTCTTGATGGTGCACTTTGTACATTCCTATTGGATACTGTAGAAGACCCAGTTTGCCATCAAGCTTTTAAACTGATTAATGGCGATGAAGCTCGTCATTTAGGTGTTGGATTTAGTGTCATGGAGGATCAAGGCTACAATAAAACCTTTATTGAGCTTTCTAAAATGGCTGCGCGAGTTGTAGATCCACGTTTATTACTTGGTATTCTTGCCTACTTACCACTCATTAATAAAATGCGTGATAATGTGATTAAACTAGGTCTGCCAGAAGAAAAGCTCTATGCAGCGATGCACAAATTTGCTCGAATAGGTGGACGTACTGCAGAAGGTCGTCGTAATCCTTGGTATCAAATTATTAACTTCCATGCACGAAGTGCCATGAACCGACGTAATAAATGGTTTCATATCCCTGTCGACACCATGGTAAAAATGACTGATAAGATTCCAGAAAAATCTTTACCTAAAATCCCTTCTTGGATATATGAATTAACTGCAGAACCAAAAGCAACCCACTAAAACAATAATTAGGTACAGAAATGAAAAAAAGGAATAAAGCCCACACGGATTCGTTCTTTCATAATGAAGCTGAGTATTTTTCCAACTTTAAAGGAAAAATTATCTCAGCTGAGGACCTCAAACAAACCGATTTTTCAGGATTAAAGGTCGCGATTATTGGTGCCAATCAAATGTCAGTTTCACATTTAGATGTGGTTTGTCAAAATGCGCTATTCGTCAAAGTATTTCAAATGACACCTCATTTCGTTTTGCCACACACTGAAAAAGGGATTCAAAAAATTATTGCTCATCCCCTCATCGCTAAAAATAAACGATTATTTAATCAGCGAATTAAGACGACTTTGGCAATACGATATTTAGATTCTCAGATTTCAGATACTTGGTTAAAAAGACAATTGATGCCAAATCCAGCTTCGTCGCAAAAAATATTTTTTAAATCCGATCATTATTACAACGCCTTACAGCGAGAAAACTGTAAATTGATCACATGGCCAGTCGTGAAAATTACTGAAAATGCCGTTCAAAGTATGGAAGGAATCGAACACTTAGTAGATATTATTATTACAACGTACGAATAGTGATCATCATTTTGTAGATAAATGCGAATCTAAATGACATTTTATGATGAAATTATAGACACTTGAATTATATAATTTTTGAATTTTATGAGTATTTATGACGATTAATCTCTTAATAAAAAAGAAGCACAGCTAGTGCTTCTTTTTTATTAAATTAGATTTACCAATTTAACCAATCCGGCGTTTCAAGCCTGTCATTTGCAATACTCGTGTTGAGATTTCTTCAATCGACATTTCTGAAACATTTAGATATTTAATCCCTTCAGAAATATAAATACCTTCGATTGCACGCAATTCCATCTGACATTGGCTAAAACTTGCATAACGACTGTTGGCTTTGCGTTCAGATCGAATTGCCACCAAACGATCAGCATCAATCATTAATCCAAACAATTTATGCTTATGTGGACGTAAAACTGCTGGCAAACGGTTGTCATCCAAATCTTCTTCAGTTAACGGATAGTTCGCAACTCGAATACCAAATTGTAATGACAAATAAATTGAGGTCGGTGTTTTACCAGAACGCGAAACTCCAATCAAAATTAAGTCTGCTTTATCATAGTGTCTTGTACGTGCACCATCATCATTATCCAGCGCGAAATGTACAGCATCAATACGTGCCTTATAAGACTCAGAATCAGTCACAGCATGCGTTTGTCCGACTAAAGTTGTAGGGGCTGTTCCAAGCACCTCAGATAGCTTACTAATTAACCCTTCAAACACATCTAAATTAACCGCATTTGCCGTATTGATGATATCCCGAACATAGGGATCCACAAGAGTATCAAAGACAAGAGGTTGTTGGCCATCAGACTCTGCGCGCGCGTTAATCTCTGCAACGACGTTCATTGCGGCTTCTTCTGTAGTGATATACGGAATGATATGAATATCAAAATCGACATGAGGAAATTGAGCCAATAAAGAATGCCCGAGTGTTTCAGCCGTAATGGCAGTACCATCGGAAATAAAAAAAACACTTCGTTTAATATCTTTACTTTCTGCCATTAAATTAATCCTCAAATATTTGTCTAAGTACTATATAATCTTTATAGTAAACCGATCTTACATGACTGTCGCTTAGTAATGAAAGTTTGCTAAGTTTTCACAGAAAAATATCATGCCAAGATAGTGATTAATACTGCAAAAGTGGAGTAACAACTTTGGAAGCACGCGTAATCGGTCTGGAAAAATTAGGTAAACACGACGTAGAAATCGTGGGCGGTAAAAACTCATCTCTAGGCGAAATGATCAGCCATTTAGCAAATGCTGGTGTATCAGTTCCAGGTGGTTTTGCAACAACTGCTGCAGCTTACCGTGAATTCCTTGAGCAAAGTGGTCTAAATGCCAAAATTTCAGCCGAGCTCAAACAACTCAATGTTGACGACGTAAATGCACTTGCTGAAACTGGTGCTAAAATCCGTCAATGGATCGTTGATACTCCGCTTACTCCAGCACTTGAAAAAGAAGTTCGTGATGCATTCGCAACTCTTTCTAACGGCAACCCTGAGATCGCGGTTGCCGTTCGTTCATCTGCGACTGCAGAAGATTTACCAGACGCATCTTTTGCAGGACAACAAGAGACTTTCCTAAACATCCGCGGGATTGATAACGTCTTAATCGCGATTAAAGAAGTTTTTGCTTCACTTTATAACGACCGCGCAATTGCTTACCGTGTACACCAAAACTTCGATCATGACATCGTTGCTCTTTCTGCTGGTGTGCAACGTATGGTTCGTTCAGAGACTGGTGCTGCTGGTGTAATGTTTACACTGGACACTGAATCTGGTTTCCGTGACGTTGTCTTCATTACTGCATCTTACGGTTTAGGCGAAATGGTCGTTCAAGGCGCTGTAAACCCTGATGAATTCTATTTATCTAAGCCACTTTTAAATGCCGGTAAACACGCAGTATTGCGTCGTAACCTCGGCTCTAAGCACCAAAAAATGATCTACGGTGAAGAAGGCTCTGCAGGTAAATCAGTTGTTGTTGTGGATGTTGAAAAAACTGAACGCCAACAATTTGCTTTAAATGATCAAGAATTACAAGAACTTGCTAAGCAAGCGTTAATCATTGAGCAACACTATGGTGCGCCAATGGATATCGAATGGGCGAAAGACGGTGATGACGGTCAAATTTACATCGTTCAAGCACGTCCTGAAACTGTGAAAAGCCGTGAGAATGTCGGCACAATGGAACGCTACCTATTAAAACAAAAAGGTACAGTTCTTTGTGAAGGTCGCTCAATCGGTCAACGTATCGGTTCTGGTAAAGTCCGTATTGTTAATTCAATCAAAGAGATGGACAAAGTCCAAGATGGCGACGTTCTTGTTTCTGACATGACCGATCCTGATTGGGAACCAGTTATGAAACGTGCTGCTGCGATCGTTACAAACCGTGGTGGTCGTACTTGTCATGCCGCGATTATTGCACGTGAACTCGGTGTTCCAGCGATTGTTGGATGTGGTAACGCAACAGAAGTACTTGTTGATGGTCAAGAAGTAACTGTTTCATGTGCTGAAGGCGATACAGGTTTCATTTACGAAGGCGCTTTAGATTTCGAAGTTCAACGTAACTCGATTGAATCTATGCCAACACTTCCGTTCAAAATCATGATGAACGTTGGTAACCCTGATCGTGCATTTGACTTCGCTCAAATTCCAAACGAAGGTATTGGTCTCGCACGTCTAGAGTTCATCATCAACCGTATGATTGGTGTTCACCCTAAAGCATTACTCAATATTGACAGCTTACCTCGCGAAACACGTGCAGCTGTGATGACCCGTACTGCAGGTTACTCTTCACCGATTGAATTCTACGTTGAAAAACTCGTTGAAGGTATTTCTACACTTGCTGCTGCATTTGCTGATAAACCTGTCATCGTACGTATGTCAGACTTCAAATCAAATGAATATGCGAACTTAATCGGTGGTAAGTTATACGAACCTGAAGAAGAAAACCCGATGTTGGGCTTCCGTGGTGCAAGCCGTTATGTTTCTGACAACTTCCGTGACTGCTTCGAATTAGAATGCCGTGCATTGAAGAAAGTTCGTGATGAAATGGGTCTAACTAACATTCAAATCATGATCCCATTCGTCCGCACAGTCGCTGAAGCAAAACGTGTTATTGAACTTCTTGCTGCAAATGGCTTAAAACGTGGCGAAAATGGTCTTAAAGTGATCATGATGTGTGAATTACCAACTAATGCTCTACTTGCTGAACAATTCTTAGAGCATTTTGATGGCTTCTCAATCGGTTCAAATGACTTAACTCAGTTAACGCTTGGTCTTGACCGTGACTCAGGCATCGTTTCTCATTTATTTGATGAACGCGATCCAGCAGTAAAAGCACTTCTTTCAATGGCGATTCATGCATGTCGTAAAGCAGGCAAATATGTGGGTATTTGTGGTCAAGGACCATCAGACCACCCAGATCTTGCTCGTTGGTTAATGGAACAAGGTATCGAATCTGTTTCACTCAACCCAGACTCAGTTTTAGATACATGGTTCTTCTTATCTGAAGAAAAGACTAAACAAGCTTAATAAACTATGTTAAAAAAAGACCCACTCATGGGTCTTTTTTTTACCCCATTATTTTTAGTAATTTTTGAGAAATTAGGTTTATGCAAATTTACTTGGCGAGAAATAATCAACAAGCTGGACCGTATACGGTAGAGCAGTTAAATCAAATGCTCTCGAGCCAACAAGTTTTACTCACAGACTTGGTCTGGCATCAAGGTATGACTGAATGGAAAGCTTTAGGTGAACTCACTCAAGGAAAATTATATTACCAACCTGAAGGCTATCAACCCACTCCACCAGCACAACAAAGCTATTCAAATCCTTCAATTTCGAGTGTCAATGTTCAAAAAAATACTGCACAGCAAGAACTTGCCTCAATTGGATCACGATTTTTAGCTAAACTCGTTGATCTGGCGCTGTGGTTGCCTGCCATGGTGATTCCATCATTCTTTATGCAGGAAGAACAAGTTGCTCAATTGACTGAACTTCAGCAAAAAATGCAGAATGCTA
Source organism: Acinetobacter sp. 24-47-66 (assembly GCF_056779755.1). NCBI lineage: Bacteria > Pseudomonadati > Pseudomonadota > Gammaproteobacteria > Moraxellales > Moraxellaceae > Acinetobacter > Acinetobacter sp. 24-47-66. Next base: position 383,521 of record NZ_JBWYIL010000001.1, on the reverse strand, counting down.
GCTCATCAGATCAAGCAATCAAATTACAGGAACAGTTATTTACATTGATTCCAATGGAAGCTTGGCAAGCAATGTTGGTTTACATTGTATTAATGCTAGCTGCTCAAGCATTTTTAATTGCGAAAAGTGGTCAGAGTTTAGGAAAAAAAGTAGCAAAAATTCAAATTGTTGATGCTGAAAATGGACAGCAAGTAAACTTAATGCGCGCATTCACATTGCGTAGTGTGATTTTTATTGTATTGAATTTACTCTTTATGCCATTCATTACCATCATTGATCATGCCTTCGGTCTAAGTCAAAAAAGACAAACTTTGCACGATAAATTAGCAAAAACTAAAGTCATAAAACGATAATTTTTATCTTAGGGGAGCAAATGCTCCCCTTTGTTTTGCCTCTGTTTTCATACCAAAAGTAATTAATTCTTCAACCAATTCCGACCAAACAAATTGGGTTTAATCCTTATATTTAAAGGCACTTTACATATAGCTTAGTTGGTCGTTATAGGGCATAATGCCCTACAACGTAGCGGTGTCATATGACTGAAATTCAGTAAATGTCATTTTCTGTTTTTCAATCATGTGACACTATAATCGCTATCCCATAATTTTATTAGGGAATGGGACTCTTCACCGAGGTTGTAAAATGAGACAAACAATTTTAGCTGTATTGTCTTTATCAACGCTTGCCGTGCTCTTAACAGGGTGTGGCGGTGATATGGTACTTCTAAACTCAAAAGGTCCAGTAGCACAAGGTCAATCTGATCTTATGATGACTGCGATCTACCTCATGCTATTGGTAGTAATTCCATCAGCATTGATGGCTTTATGGTTTAGTTGGAAATATCGTGCGTCAAATAAAGATGCAGACTATAAACCTACATGGGCACACTCTACTATTATTGAAATCGTAGTGTGGGGTATCCCGTGTATTATTATTGGTATTTTAGCGTATTTAACATGGTGGGGCTCACACAAGTATGACCCTTATCGTCCGCTAGAATCAGAGAAATCACATTTAACTATTCAAGTTATTGCTGAACAGTTTAAATGGGTTTTTGTTTACCCTGAACAAGAAATTGCAACAGTTAACGAAGTTCGTTTCCCAGAAAAAACTCCGATTAATTTCAATATCACCTCTAACTTCACAATGAACTCTTTCTTCATTCCTCAGTTAGCTGGTCAGATTTATGCAATGGCGGGTATGCAAACTCAACTTCACGTCCTTGCGGATAATGAAGGTGTATACCGTGGTTTCTCTTCGAACTATTCAGGCTATGGTTTCACACAAATGCGCTTCCAGGCTCATTCTGTTTCAGAAGCTAAGTTCGCTGAATGGGTGTCTGCAGTAAAAGCTGGTAACGGTACTTCAATTAACCCTGAAGCTGTTCAAAAAACAGTTTTAGACCAAGCTGAATTTGCAACCTTGCGTGATGGTAACCGTTCAGAGAAACAAATCGCTGCGATGGTTCGTAACGCTAAAACCGATCTAGAGAAGCAACAAGCTGAAATTGCTCAAAAAGAAGGTCCATATAAGGCACATCCTCATCCTGTGACTTACTACTCTTCTGTTGAAAAAGGCTTGTTTGAATCAATTATCAACAAATACATGGCAAACTACCACGGTGCAGATCACTCAGCTAAAGCTGAAAGTCATGCTGTAGTTGCTGATGTAAATGCTGAACCTGCTTCTTCAGTTGTAGGGGAATAAGACATGAGCTTCTTAGGTAAGTTAAGTGTAGATGCTATCCCGTACGATCCAATCGTACAGGTAACAGTGTTAATGATGATTTTAGGTGGTATTGCAGTATTTGCCGGTATCACTTATTTCAAAAAATGGGGCTACTTGTGGAACGAATGGTTCACATCTGTAGACCATAAAAAAATTGGTATTATGTACCTTATCGTTTCTGTGATCATGTTATTACGTGGTTTCGCGGATGCGATTATGATGCGTCTTCAATTGTTCCTTGCAAAAGGCGGCGGCGAAGGCTATCTACACCCTGAACACTACGACCAGATTTTCACCGCACACGGTGTAATCATGATTTTCTTCGTAGCGATGGGTCTTGTAGTGGGTATGATGAACATTTCTGTTCCACTACAAATTGGTGCGCGTGACGTAGCATTCCCATTATTAAACTCTTTAAGCTTCTGGTTATTCGCTGGTGCTGCAGGTTTGATGATGGTTTCTCTTGCGCTTGGTGAGTTTGCGGCAACTGGTTGGATGGCTTACCCTCCTCTTTCAGGTATCGAATACTCTCCTGGTGTTGGTGTTGACTACTATATCTGGGCACTTCAGATCTCTGGTCTTGGTACACTTCTTACTGGTGTTAACTTCTTCGTTACCATCATTAAAATGCGTGCTCCTGGCATGGGTCTTATGGATATGCCGATCTTTACGTGGACATCTTTATGTACTTCAGTATTGATCATCGCATCATTCCCAGTGTTAACTGCAACAATTGCAATGTTAACGCTTGACCGTTATTTCGGTTTCCACTTCTTTACAAATGACATGGGTGGTAGCCCAATGTTGTATGTAAACTTGATTTGGACATGGGGTCACCCAGAAGTTTATATCTTGATCCTACCTGCATTCGGTCTATTCTCTGAGATTACTTCTGTATTCTCTCGTAAGACATTGTTTGGTTACAAATCAATGGTATATGCAACGATCGCGATTACAGTTCTTGCATTCGTAGTATGGTTACACCACTTCTTTACAATGGGTTCAGGTGCCAACGTTAATGCGTTCTTCGGTATCATGACCATGATTATTGCGATTCCTACAGGTGTGAAAATCTTCTCTTGGTTATTCACAATGTATAAGGGTCGTATTACCTTCACATCACCAATGTACTGGACAGTTGGCTTCTTAGTGACTTTCGGTATCGGTGGTTTGACTGGTGTACTTATGGCGGTTCCACCTGCGGACTTCCTTGTACACAACTCACTATTCTTAATCGCTCACTTCCATAACGTAATTATTGGTGGTGTTGTATTTGGTATGTTTGCTGGTATTACTTTCTACTGGCCGAAAATGTTCGGTTGGCAGTTAAGTGAATTCTGGGGCAAAGCATGCTTCTGGTTCTGGTTCTTCGGTTTCTACTTCGCGTTCATGCCATTGTATATCCTAGGTTTCATGGGTATGACTCGTCGTCTAAACTCGTATGACAACCCAGACTGGGATCCATATGTTGGTATCGCATTATTCGGCGCTGTATTAATCGCAATTGGTATTGCTTGTTTCATCATGCAAATCATTGTTGGTTTCTTACAACGTGAACAAACTCGTGACGTTACAGGCGATCCATGGGATGCACGTACGCTTGAATGGGCGACTTCATCTCCAGCTCCATTCTATAACTTTGCAGTACTGCCTCAAGCGAACGGTATCGACCGCTTCTGGACTGACAAAGAAAATGGTGTAGCTTACGCACGTCCTGCTAAATATGAAGATGTTCATATGCCAACTAACCGTGCTGCGGGTGTACTTATTGCACTGATCATCACTGTTATGGGCTTTGCACTTATCTGGCACATTTGGTGGTTAGCGATTGTTTCTTTCGTTTCTGCAATCATTGGCTTTATCTGGAGCTCATTCACGAAGAAAGTGGATTACTATGTTCCAGCTGCTGAAGTAGAACGTATTGAAAACGAACGTTATGCGTTACTCGAAAAACACTTGAAGAAGGACTAAGGATATGGCTGAAGTACTTCATCACGAAAACCACGAGCATGATGAACATCATCACGATGATACAGACATCACGGTCTTTGGTTTTTGGACTTACTTGATGAGTGACTTGATTTTATTCGGTACACTCTTCATCGCGTTCGCTGTATTAAGCAGTCATATTCCACCTGGCACTCCAAGTGCAAAGGATCTTTTTGCAGATTCTTTAGGTTTCGTTTTAACTGAAACTTTCGCACTTTTGATTTCATCAGTGACATTTGGTTTTGCGGTACTTGCTTCTTACAAGAAAAATGTTGGTCAAGTTCTAACTTGGTTAGCAGTTACATTTGTATTCGGTGCAATCTTCATCGGCATGGAACTTTATGAATTTAATCATTTAGTTCATGCTGGTCATGGACCAAGCGTGAGTGCGTTCTTATCTGCGTTCTTTACTTTAGTTGGTACGCACGGTATTCACGTAACTTCTGGTTTGGTATGGATGATCGTGTTGATGATTCAAATCAAAAAATATGGTTTGACTACAATCAATACTCGTCGTCTTGCTTGCCTAAGCTTGTTCTGGCACTTCCTTGACATCGTATGGATCTGCGTATTCAGCGTAGTGTACTTAATGGGAGTATTATAATGAGTCATGATCATAATGCTGCTGGTGCATCACACGGTAACGTAAAGCAATACACAATCGGGTTTGTACTTTCTGTTTTATTGACTGTAGTTCCATTCTACATGGCAATGAATACTGATAGCTTCAGCCGTGGTGCAATTATTGCTGTTATCGGTATTACAGCTGTTGCTCAGGTACTTGTACAATTAGTTTACTTCTTGCACATGAACTCATCTTCAGAGCAACGTTGGAACGTGATTGCATTTATCTATACAATTCTAACTATTGCTGTTCTTTTAGTTGGTTCTGTATGGATCATGAACTACTTACATTCAAACATGATGATCTAAACTGATTGTCATGTTTAAAAAGTACTTATTCCTGACTAAGCCAGGAATTCTCTTTGGTAACTTTGTTACCACTTTGGGTGGCTACTTTGTAGCCACCCAAGGTTCAGTAGATTTCCTTCTCCTGCTTCTTACCCTCATTGGCACTACCCTCGTAGTTGCATCTGGATGTGTGGTCAATAACGTTATTGATCAAGACATCGACCAAAAAATGCAGCGCACACAAAATCGTGCGTTAGTTAAGAAAACCATTTCTGTTCAAATTGCATTAGCTTTTGCTTTGCTGTTAGGCATACTCGGTTTTGGCATTTTATGGTTTTGGGTAAATGCGTACGCTTTTTTATTCGCAGTTATTGGTTTTGTCGTATATGTTGGTTTTTACAGCTTATGGACAAAACGAACAACGATCCACCAAACTGTGGTCGGTAGTATTTCTGGTGCAGCTCCCCCTGTCATTGGATATACAGCGGTCGCGAATCAATTCGATTTAGGTGCGCTACTCATTTTCTTGGGTTATGCATTTTGGCAAATGCCTCACTCATGGGGAATTGCAATTTATCGTTTTGATGATTACAAAAATGCGGGTATTCCGATTCTTCCTGTTGCGCGCTCGATTGTTCGCACCAAGATCGAATCGCTGATTTACATTGTGCTATTTGCAATCTCAATGAACGCTTTATTTGTATTTGGCTATGCAAATTGGCTTTATTGTATAATTCTCAATGTATTGACTGTTTATTGGCTATATTTAAATATCATTGGATTTAAAGCTGAAAATGATCAATTATGGGCAAAGAAATATTTTTTATTCTCTGTTCTCCTAATTACGATTATTAGTATTTGCTTTAGTTTTACTGCTACTGCATCAATAAACAATCTTGTCATTTTTTAAAAGATAGAGAAGCCTCTATCTTTTTTTTATCTTCGCTTTAAGCAGTCTATAAATATCTATACTCAACACTACCTTCAAATACTTTCTAAAAGTAAGTTAATTTTCAAAATTAAATATTCCAATTTATTTTCTTCGTCGTTATATTTTGCTTTATTTTTCTTGTAATCCCCTGCCGACATCCTTACAATACAGCTTCGCATTTTTTGCGACACATTAAGTTTTTTTGAAACCAATAAAATTTATTTGTGACTCCTTGCTTCTAACAAATGCGTTAGGGGCTGCATAAAACCGTAAGGAGCTGACAATGCGTCACTACGAAATCGTAATTCTGGTACATCCAGACCAAAGCGATCAAGTGGTAGGTATGGTAGAACGCTATATCTCTCACATTAAAGATGCTGAAGGTCAAATTCACCGTCTTGAAGATTGGGGCCGTCGCCAATTGGCTTACCCAATTAACAAAATTCACAAAGCGCACTACATTTTAATGAACGTTGAATGTAACCAAACTACGCTTAATGAATTAGAAGAATTATTCCGTTACAACGATGCTATTCTTCGTAACGTTATTATTCGTCGTGAAAACGCAATCACTGAAGAGTCTTTATTGGCTAAGAGTGCTGAAGAAAAACGTGCGCGTAAAGCTCAACGTGAAGAAGCACAACAAGCTCAAGACTCTGCTGAAGCATAAGGAGAACATCAATGGCACGTTTCTACCGTCGTCGTAAGTTCTGCCGCTTTACAGCTGAGAACGTTACATATATCGACTATAAAGATATCGATACTTTAAAACAGTACATCACTGAAAACGGCAAGATTGTTCCTAGCCGTATTACAGGTACTAAAGCTCGTTACCAACGTCAATTAGCTCTTGCTATCAAACAAGCTCGCTACTTAGCGTTGATTCCTTACACTGACAATCATAAGTGAGGTTGAGCTGTGGATATTATCTTATTACAACGCATTAAGAACCTTGGCAAATTAGGTGATAAAGTTTCAGTTAAAGCTGGTTACGGCCGCAACTACTTAATCCCTCAAGGTAAAGCAGTTGCTGCTACTGAAGCTAACACTGCTGCATTTGAAGCTCGTCGTGCTGAACTTGAGAAGCAAGAAGCTGAAGTACTAGCTGCTGCTCAAGCACGTGCTGACCAATTGAACGAAGTAAATATCGTAATCACTGCGAAAGCTGGTGACGAAGGTAAACTATTTGGTTCTATCGGTACTCGTGACATCGCTGACGCGTTGACAAATGCTGGTCTTGAAGTTGACCGTGCTGAAGTTCGTTTACCGAACGGTGCACTTCGTCACACTGGCGAATTCAACATCGCAATCCAATTGCACCATGATGTTGTTGCTGAAGTTCTCGTTACTATCGTATCTGAGTAATTTTATGCAAAGAAAAAGAGCATGCATCTGCATGCTCTTTTTTTATCCCTAATAATTATAAAATTTTATTTAGCAAGCTGAAATTTGGACTTAGTTTTTCATTTGTTATCGATATTATTTGTTGCACTGTCTTGATTGTGCATTTTGCATTAAGATAAGTCTCCCCTATTCATTTTCGTAATTATTGTAAATCAAGGTTTTATATGTCTCAGGCGACTGCCAAAAAAAATACGAATAACACTGAGTTAGATTTGCTAAAGAGCGAATCTTCAGCACTCAAAGAGTTTCGTACGCCTCCGCACAATCTTGCTATTGAACAGGCTGTTCTTGCCGCACTCATGACAGTAGCTGAGTCATTCGAACAGGTCAGCGATATATTAACCGAGAATGATTTTTACGCGACTCGACATAAATATATTTTTAGAGCAATTGAAAAACTTTCTAAAGAAAGTTCACCTTATGATGCCGTATTGGTCAATGATTGGTTAATCAAACAGAACCTGCTTGATGCGATTGGTGGTGAAGAATATTTAATGCAATTGATGGCGGATTCTCCATCAAGCTTTTATAACCTTGAAACTTATGCCAATAAAATACGTGAATTTGCAACTTTGAGAAATATGATCAAAGTTGGTAATGAAATTCTACAAAATGCTTATGACACGAAAGGCCGAGAAGTCAGTGAAATTTTAGATTTAGCAGAGACCAGTATCTTTTCTTTGGCTGAACAACACAATAACAATGCTAAAGCTCAAGGACCAAAAGCAATTAATACCGTTGTCGCAGATGTATTCGATAAACTCAACGAATTATCACAACTTGATGGGAATATTACAGGTCTTACCACAGGATTTGTGGAGCTTGATAATAAAACATCAGGTATGCAAGCTGGAGATATGATCGTCGTTGCTGCCCGTCCATCAATGGGTAAAACAACTTTCGCAATGAATTTAGTCGAAAGTGTGCTATTCAATTGCAACCTTCCTGCTCTCGTATTCTCCATGGAGATGCCTGCTGACTCTATTGCCATGCGTTTAATTTCCTCGTTTGGTAAAGTGCATCAAGGACATTTGCGATCTGGCAAATTAGATGGCGAAGAATGGAACAAGGTCACAGGAACGATTCTTCAACTGCAAGAGAAGCATCTCTATATTGATGATTCTTCTGCCCTTCCACCGACTGAAATGCGCGCACGTGCAAGACGTATAGCCAAACAACACGGTGGTAAACTGGGTTGCATCATGGTCGATTACCTGCAGTTAATGAAAGTACCAGGTATGGGTGATAACCGTGTGGGTGAAATTGGTGAAATTTCTCGAAGCTTGAAAGCATTGGCGAAAGAGATGCATTGCCCTGTGATTGCACTTTCGCAGCTTAACCGCTCACTCGAAAACCGTCCAAATAAACGTCCTGTGATGTCAGACTTACGTGAATCAGGAGCAATTGAGCAGGATGCCGATTTGATCATGTTCATTTACCGTGATGAGGTATATAACAAAGAATCTAAAGAAGCAGGAACTGCCGAAATCATTATCGGTAAACAACGTAATGGTCCAATTGGTACCGTTCGACTCGCTTTTGAAGGTCAATATACGCGTTTCAGTAATCTATCACCTGAATATTATGCGCAAAACCAAGAAGAAGAGTAATTTTGCTTTGATAAATTCGTAGTTGAGAACCCACGAATTGATCTGACCACAATTATCTTTTTTTATTTTAAAAGATTTAACCTTTCCACATGCCTCTAGGAGTAAATTAGAGTGCGCCAAGCAACGGTTTGTATTGACACACACGCATTGCAATACAATTTAAATCGCGTGAAACAAATTGCACCAAACTCTAAAGTTGTAAGTATGGTGAAGGCAAATGCTTATGGTCATGGCGTTTCAGACTGTTTAGCCGCATTGAGCCAGTCTGATGCTTTTGGCGTTGCATGTTTAGAAGAAGCACTTGAAATACGTGAATTAGGTTTTAAACAATCTATCACATTAATTGAAGGTGTTTTTTCTGAAGATGAAATGCAAATTGCGATTGACCAACATATTGAAGTAATCGTTCATCATCATCAACAACTGCAGTGGTTGTTGCAAGTTAAAGATGCTTATATCGCCCGAAATCTAAAAGTATGGGTTAAACTAAATAGCGGAATGAACCGCTTAGGCTTCAAAATTGATGTAATCAAATCGATTATTCATCAATTAAAAAATGAAGGTTTTACCTGTGTACTTGCAATGCATTTTGCTAATGCAGATGTTGATCACCCTTTAAATGAACAACAAATATCTCAATTTCTTGAAGTAAAACAAGATTGTGCACCAATTTTAGCTTCGTGTTGTAATTCAGCAGCAATTTATAAATACCCTGAATTGCATTTTGACTATGTTCGTCCTGGTATTATGCTGTACGGCGCAACGCCATTTGCAGATCGTGGCGTCCACGCTCTAGATTTAAAACCTGTCATGACATTCAGTGCTGAGATTATTGCACTTAATGCCATTCAATCAGGTGAAGCTGTAGGTTATGGCTCAACCTTTGTTGCACAGCGACCTATGCAATTAGCAATTGTCTCGATCGGATATGGTGATGGGTATCCAAGAACTTTTATTCGTGAGAATTCGGTTTCACTAGATGGTCAATTAACCCCAGTGATTGGCAGAGTTGCCATGGATATGATTGCCATAGATGTCACTGATCTCAACGCGAAAATTGGTGATCCAGTAGAATTATGGGGTAAACATCGTTTAGTGGATGATGTTGCTGAAGCGAATGGTACGATTGGTTATGAGTTGTTATGTCGATTAAGCCAACGTCCGAAGCGTCTCAAAATGTAATGAGCAAATTAAATCAACGTAATGCTAAACAGCATTACGTTGTAGTTCATTAAAATCCGTATCCTGAGCGCGTGTCAAAAATCGAATTAAATAATCAGCTTGATCTTGTGTAAACTGTGTAGGCGTAAATTGACTAAATCCCATATCTATTAAAGCCTGCTTCACTGGACTTTGTCGTCCTACAAACTTCATAGACCATTCTTGAAATTGTTTTTTTTCAATATTTTTTCGCTGGAATAGGCGAATTTGATGATGGCGTTTATCCTTGTGAAGCTTTTGCAACAATATATCTAGTGTGGTTTCATCACCCTCTAGACATTGAAAATAGTGCCCATCTGCATAATATAGCGCTCCAGAAATTTTATGCTCAAAATTGAAATGACGGGCTTCATTCAAGATTTCACGAACATCAATCAATAAGCGACTTGCATCTGCAGTCGACACACTCGCATAACTGAACTGTTGCATTGCTTCCCCTAATTTTTATAGTAATGATTTAATATTCAATGCAACTCAATTTAATCTAAACTCAATCATAAAGCAAAATTATTGCCAATAGTCTTCTGTTGGCCGTGGCAAACCGTTCAATCCTTGACGCAAAGTATCTGACCAAAGTTTACTAATTGATGAGAAATATGGATCATCATCATGAATACGTTTAGACAATGGAATTGCAAAACTATCTTTTTTATAAATACATGCATCTAGTGGTAAGCCCACAGAAACATTAGATCTAAGGGTTGAATCAAATGAAATTAAACCGCATCTTAATGCTTCATCTAATTCAGTATTGTAATTTAATGCACGATCTAAAATTGGTTTACCGTATTTACTTTCCCCAATCTGAAAAAAGGGCGTATCTGACGTCGCATTGATAAAATTACCCTGAGGATAAATATTATATAACTGAATATCCTCCCCTTGAATTTGACCAGAAAGTAAAATCGTACAGTGATAATTACTTTGCTCTAGTTGATCAGTAGTCACATCCATAATGACACGCTTTAAAGTATGACCAACCAATTCAGCCATCTCGAACATGCTATTCACACTATACAAATTAGGTTCGTGTTTTAAATCTAGCTGATTCTGTAAATGTCCTATAACGGCTTGTGTCGTCGCCAAATTACCCGCAGTTTGTATACTGATAAAACGCTCACCCTCAACACCGAAAAGATAGAGTTTACGAAAGACAGAGATATGATCTACACCTGCATTTGTTCGCGTGTCACTGATACAAATTAAGCCATCACGTAAACGCATAGCACAACAATAGGTCATTGAAATCTCTCTTCTAAATTTTGTTCTAACACGGTAATACCTGAACGATGGTCGTCATACTCTCCACGCCACCAGCCTCTCGCACACCTCTGATAGGTGCAACGTCCCAATAATCACGCCCTAATGCAATATAAATGTGTGAACTTGGCGTATAGAGCTGATTGCTAACATCAAATGTATACCAAACTCCATCTATATAAGCTTCAGCCCAAGCATGGCTCGCCAAATGACTCATTTCTGGAACGTAAAGATATCCAGAAACATAACGCGCAGGAATATTTAACTCTCTACACATACCTACAAATACATGAGTATGATCCTGACATACCCCTTGTTGATGATGGAATGCATCTATTGCCGTAGTATTCACTTGAGTAGAATCTGAAATATATGGCATATGCTCAAGCAATGCATAACTTAAATGTTTTAATTCATCACGAGTCTTTTTACTCACATGCTGAGCTGCAAAAGCTTTCATTTCAGCATCACATTGAGTCGCTGGGGTAATTTGTAGAAAAATACCGACTGGCACTTCTGACTCAATAGCTTGTTCTGAAACTGTATCGATTTCAATAATGCCCTGCGCCATAATACTTAAATTTTGATATGCATAGCGTTGAGTCGAAGTGATCCAAATATTATTAAAGGCATCTTTTGCTTCGACCGTATGACCAGGAATACTCACTGACCAAGCATCTACTTTTTGGTGAGCATTACATTGAGGACACATTCGTATATATTGGATACTATTTTTTGCCGTTTCCGTATATTGATAATGGGTTTGATGATTAATCATCAATTTCATGCATCCACCTCAAATAAACATTGCACCTGATCATTCAATTGGTAAAAGCTATTAGCATTTGGATGCGCTAAAAGATGTTGCCAAGCCTCATCTAAGCTGTCCCATCCTTTAGACTTCAACAGTTCAATCACAACACTTAAAGAATTGATTGTAGAATTAACATCCTGATTCAATCTTATTTCACGATCAAGATTTTCGAAATATTGTCCTAGACTAAAAAACAGAAAAATGTCTTCATTTTCAGCTTCTAGAATATCGCTACACTCATCAACAACAGTACAAATTAATCCTGCATTTTGTGTCGCTGTATCCACCATCTGTTTTAATTCTGAATAAGCCTGAACTGACAATACACCACGTAAATCTTGAATATTATTTTTCACATATTCAAATTGTTGAAAAAAAGAAGCTGGCTGATCATTACTCAGAATCAGCTCATTGAGCGAACACGCATTAAAAGCAGGTAAGCAAAAAGCATGGGCATACTGCAATGCTTGAACATCATCTTGAAATGGAAACTGACCACATAAATGTTGAATACGAGATAAATAACGGCCAACCCAGTAAATATTTTGCGCATTGCTGTTTAATATAATCATGACAAGCTCCTGGTTGTATATTTATGAATGTAGCGGATCTATAACCCACGTATCTTTAATGCCACCACCCTGTGACGAATTTACAACTAATGACCCTTCTTGCATCGCAACTCGGGTTAAACCTCCCGGCACGATTTCTGTACGATACGGTGAACTTAAAATAAACGGTCTTAAATCAATATGGCGTTCAGCGATGCCGAATTCAGTTAAAGTGGGAGCGACTGAAAGCGCTAAAGTTGGTTGTGCAATGTAAGCATGCGGCTGTGCAATTAACTTTAATCTAAATTGTTCAATTTCTTGTTCGGTCGCTTTAGGACCAATTAACATGCCATAACCGCCTGAACCTTGCGCCTCTTTAACCACTAACTTTTCTAAATTACAAAGTACATAATCGAGTTCTTCACGTTCACGACATTGGTAAGTCGGTACGTTATTTAAAATTGGCTTCTGGTTTAGATAGTAATTAATCATTTTATCGACATAAGGATAGATTGATTTGTCATCTGCTACCCCCGTGCCAGGCGCATTCGCAATCACGACATTGTGTTGTAAGTAAGCAGACATTAGGCCAGGTACACCTAATGTACTGTCTGGCATAAAACACAATGGATCAAGAAATCCATCATCTAGGCGTCGGTAAATTATATCGACTTGTTTTTTACCCCAAACGGTTTTGGCATAGACCTTAGCATTTTCAACGAATAAATCCTGACCTGTAACTAGAGGAACATCCATCTCACGTGCGAGGAAACAATGCTCATAATATGCACTGTTATATCGGCCGGGTGTAAGCACCACGATAAATGGTTTATATACTTCAGCATTTTCCTCGAGTATTTGTCTTAAAAGTTGAGGATATTGCTCTACACCTTGTAAATTTGATGACTTACAAAGTTCGGGCATCATTTTTTCACTAATTTTTCGACTTTCCAACATATAAGACACGCCTGATGGTGTTCTTAAATTGTCTTCTAGTACGAAGAAGTCACCTTGCTGATCACGAATAATGTCGATTCCGCTAATTTGACTATAAACTTTACCTTTCAATGAATGTTTATACATCAATGGTTGGTATGCCTCATGAGTGAGCACTTGCAGCTCAGGCACTAAACCATCTTTTAAAATCGCCTGATTATGGTAAATATCATCTAAAAAAAAGTTCAATGCTTGCACCCTTTGTGCACAGCCTTGCTCTATTTTGTGCCATTGTTGTTTGGCAATTACACGTGGAATTAAGTCATAAGGAATAATACGATCTGTACCCTCAGCACCACCATAGACTGTAAATGTAATGCCCTGATAGAGGAAATGTTCCTTCGCTTGATGATTTAATGATTTCAGCTCATCCAAGCTTCTTTCACATAACCAATTTTCGATTTTGCTAGATGCCTCTAAGCCAATCGTTTTATCATCTAAAAGTTCATTATAAAATTCAGATTTAAGTTGATCGAACAAGTACGCAGTGCTGTTTTGTTTAACTTCGATCTGCATAGATTTTTCAAAAGCTTCGACGGTATGATCAGCCTTAAAATTTGCGAGAATTGAAGTGGTATCTTTTTCCTCTTTTAGCATACATACCTCTTAATTGTTATCAATTGTAAACAAAATTAAGCAATTTCAATGCCAAAAATTTACCTATTCATCTATTAATGCCCCATTTTTGAAGCATTCACAACGAAAAATGGCCTAAAGATGTATCGAAATATAGTCAATAGCTTCACTTTCCATGCTTGCTTATCTCTTAAAGATTTTTTATTGTGTGTTTGAAAAATATTTTCTCTTTATTCATTAGTTGATTATGTCCTCTCAAGAAAAAGAAACATCGAATAGCTTATATCGACAGTGGCAAATTCTTTCACGTTTAACCACTGGCAAATGGATGGGTACACGAGAGTTGCAAGAGACCCTGCAAAGAGAAGGTATTGAAATCAGTTTAAGAACCATTCAACGTGATTTAAATCAAATTTCTCAAAGATTTCCTATTGAGAGTAATAAAACTGTACCACAAGGTTGGCGTTGGCGATCAGATGCCCCAATTCAAAGCTTGCCGCATATGACCAGCTCACAAGCGGTCACCTTTATGATGGTTGAAGAGCATTTGAAGCATTTGCTTCCTCCAAGTTTAATTGAGGAGATGAACCCTTGGTTCGAGCTTGCAAAACGCAGCTTATCTACACAAAACAACGTACGTCAGTGGATTAACCGTGTCCGTATTGTCCCTGCAAGCCAGCCCTTGATCCCTCCTGTTGTAGAGAAACATGCGCAGCAAGCCATTTATGAAGGTCTATTACAAGATAAACAGATCGAATGCATATATCGTGCGCGTGGACCTGAAAGTGAAGAACGTGGTTATACCTTAAACCCGCTCGCATTGGTTCAAAAGGGTTCAATCATTTATTTGATTTGTACTCGACATGACAAATCAGAAGTTCAAACCTTTGCTTTACATCGCTTTAAATCTGCAAAAGTTCTAGAACAACGCGCCTTACACCCTGTTGACTTTGATATTGATGCTTACATTGAATCTGGTGCGCTCGGCTTTAGAGTTGATTTCAATAAACCCACTGAGCTCGTTCCACTCGAACTCTTTATGAATAAAGCTGATGCACTTTACTTTTCCGAAAGCCAACTCAGTAAAGATCAATCCATTACACAAGTATCCGATGATCTCTTTAAAGTGGTGGCTAATGTGCCATTTACTTCACAATTGGTTTGGTGGCTCAGAAGCTTCGGCAAAAAAATCATTCGTATAGAACCGCTCGATGTATTTAACGCCGTTCATGAAATTGAAAATTAAAAAAGAGCCAAATTGGCTCTGAAGATTTTTTATTATCATATTTTCAGTATTGCGCTGATTTCTTATTGTGTTGAGTTTAAATACGTGAACTAAACTCCCCTTTAGCCCACGTACACTTTTCAATGTCGTTGGATTATGATTTACATCGTGCAGCATGCAATTTCATAACCATTATAACGAATACGCTTCATCGTCATGGCCTTTCCTCTTTGTTGTGAACGTAGAATCAATATAACGACATCAACTTGGATTGAGAAATAATCATAATTTCTTTATTAATCTCTATTCTTGTTAAACGTAAATAATAAATTATTTATCTTATTTATGAATAAATCGTTATATGAGGATCAAAAAAACCCGCATCAAGCGGGTTTTTTGGACTGCAACAGGCTTAAGCAGATTTTTTAGTTTGTGCATTCTTACGAATCGTAATCATCACCAATTGAACAGCAGCAGGTGTAACGCCCGGAATACGACTTGCTTGAGCGAGAGTTTCAGGGCGAACTTCTTTGAGTTTCAAAGTAATTTCACGAGATAAACCAGATACCACGTCATAATTAAAATCAGCTGGAATCTTAGTCTCTTCTAAGCGCTTCATTTGCGCAACATCCTGATGCTGACGGTTGATATAACCTTCGTATTTCACCGCAATCTCAATTTGGTCACCCACTTGAGCAGAAACATCAGAACCAGTAAGTTCCGCAATTTGAGCAAAAGTAATGTTTGGACGTTTCAATAAATCAATTGCTGAACATTCTTTAGAAAGATCCGCACCTGTCATTTCAACGAATTTTTTACCCATTGGATTGTTTGGTGCAGCCCAAAGATGTTGCAAACGACCTGTTTCACGCTCAACCGCTTCCATTTTTTCACAATATGCTGCCCAACGCTCGTCATCCACAAGACCCATTTCACGACCGATTGGCGTCAAACGTTGGTCTGCGTTATCTTCACGAAGCATCAAACGGTATTCCGCACGTGAGGTAAACATACGGTACGGTTCTTTCGTACCTAAAGTGATTAAGTCATCAACCAATACACCCATGTACGCTTCATCACGCTTCGGTGTCCATTGCTCTTGATCCCACGCACGGCGTGCAGCGTTCAGGCCTGCAAGTAATCCTTGTGCACCTGCTTCTTCATAACCAGTCGTACCGTTGATTTGACCAGCGAAGTACAAGTTATTAATCGCTTTAGTTTCTAAAGTAAATTTCAACGCTTGTGGATTGAAATAATCATACTCAATGGCATAACCCGGACGAAGAATGTGCGCATTTTCCATACCACGGATTGAGCGTACTAACTCGAACTGCACATCAAACGGTAAAGATGTAGAAATACCATTTGGATAAAGTTCATGTGTATCTAGGCCTTCAGGCTCTAAGAATACTTGATGAGAATCTTTATCGGCAAATTTATGAATTTTATCTTCGATTGACGGACAGTAACGTGGACCTACACCTTCAATCACACCAGTATACATCGGTGAACGGTCTAGGCCGCCACGGATAATCTCATGTGTTTTGTCGTTGGTATGCGTGATATAGCAGTTGACTTGCTCTGGGTGCATAGATGCATCACCCATAAATGACATCGTTGGTGATGGGAAATCACCCGGCTGTGGTGTCATCACAGAGAAATCTACAGAACGTGCATCAATACGTGGTGGCGTACCTGTTTTTAAACGACCTACTGGCAATTGAAGCTCACGTAAACGGTGCGCTAAAGAAATTGAAGGTGGATCACCTGCACGACCGCCGCTTGATTTCTCAAGACCAACATGAATCACGCCACCCAAGAATGTACCAGCGGTTAACACGACTGTTTTCGCATCAAAGCGAATCCCCATTTGTGTTACCACACCTTTAACGGTATCGCCGTCAACAATGAGATCATCTGCTGCTTGTTGGAAAATATCAAGATTGGCTTGGTTTTCTAATGTTTCGCGAATAGCCGCTTTATAACGTACACGGTCAGCCTGCGCACGCGTTGCACGAACTGCAGCACCTTTACGTGAGTTCAGAATACGGAACTGAATACCACCCTTGTCTGCAGCGAGTGCCATCGCACCACCTAAGGCATCAATTTCGCGAACAAGGTGTGATTTACCAATACCACCAATCGCTGGGTTACAGCTCATCTGCCCTAAAGTCTCAATATTATGAGTTAAGAGTAAAGTCTGTCGACCCATACGTGCCGCAGCAAGCGCTGCTTCTGTACCAGCGTGTCCGCCACCGATAACAATGACATCGTAAACTTTAGGATAATGCATAGTGGTATATGAGGAGATAAAAATAATGACAGAAAATTATAGCAAATTTTGTTTGCCTTGAGACAATCGAGAACAATTTAATTCTAATTTTTTTGAAGTCCAATAATATAAACCATATTGATATTAAAATTTATAAATTTTGCAGATTTAAGTGATTTTTTAACAATTTAGAAAATTTATTTACAGCATTGCCCTTCCATTGATTTGACTATTTTTTCAACATATTCCTGTCATATTTTTTAACAAGAGTATACGAACATGAAAGTCCAGTTATTTACGATGTCAATGTTATGTTGTTTGGGTCTAAGCGTAAGTAGTATGAGTATTGCGAATGACAAAGTTGATAATGCCTATAATGCCAAACAATTCCAAAGCGTATGTAAGGGTAAAAGCGAAGGCGATGCTGTCAGCTTCCCGTATAAAGGAATCATTTGGAATGGTACTTGCCAAACTCAATTTTTCCCTACCCAAAGTAAAGATTTGAAAGGCAATGAAGAGCAGCTTAATTCAGCTTGTAAGTCTGATGCAGCGAGTGTTTCCGTGAATATTGAAGGTCAAGAATATAAAGGCAAATGTGCACTCGGATATGCGCCACCGATGCCAAAAGCGTCTTAACCTATTTTTTTAAATTCGACCGTTTATGCAACCAATTGAAAAATTTGTTGCTTTTATTTATTGATAACGATAAAACCAAATTAAAAATAACGATCTATTTATAAATAGCACAACAAAATTCAGGATGAATTTATGGACACAGGGATCCTTACGATTTTTTTACCTTTAGCACTTGCAATTGTGATGGCGGGTTTAGGACTTGAACTCACTGTTCAAGATTTTCTACGCGTTCGTAAACACCCTAAAGCAGTGCTCATCGCATTATTTTCCCAACTCGTCATTTTGGTTGGCGTTGCATTTATTATATGTAAAATACTCAATCTATCGCCTTACTTGGCTGTCGGCTTAGTGTTGCTTGCTGCCTCACCTGGGGGGGCGACAGCCAATCTGTTTAGCTATTTATATAAAGGTGATGTTGCCCTCAACATCACCTTGACTGCGATTAATGCCATTATTGCTGCAGTGACCTTGCCGCTGATCGTGAATTTTGCAATCACACATTTCATTCAGGATTCAACTCAAATTGGTCTGCAATTTAGTAAAATTTTACAAGTGTTCGCCATTATTCTTATTCCAGTTGCCCTCGGTATGTTTGTGCGCTACAAATTTCCAAATGTTGCAACCAAACTAGAAAAACCAGTGCGTATTTTTGCCGTTGTATTCTTAGTGTTAATTATTGTCGGTGCAGTACTTTCTGAACGTGCCAACATTATGAATTATCTTGCTCAAATTGGTTTGGCAACAGCGTTATTTTGTATCGCAAGTCTTAGCGTTGGTTATTTTCTACCACGCTTCTTTGGTGTACCGAGTTTTCAAGCAAGAGCGTGTGCTTTTGAAATTGGTATCCATAACAGTACTTTGGCCATGGCGATTGCAATCACGATAATGAATAGCAGCGAAATTGCGATGCCAGCAGCTGTTTATTCAATCTTTATGTATATCTTCGCTGCTATTTTCGGCATGTTGCTGAATCGTTTTGCACCATTAGACCATCCGGCTGAGTTAACTCGAAACCACTCACAAATTAACTGATATTAATTGAGTTAACCAACTCATCTTAAAGGCACTGTAATCGTGCCTTTATTTATGCTTCAGGTTTTATCTGCATTCTTAAAGCGAATACAGTACAATGCTAACTCTCGTATTGCATATTTAGGTTTTTTTACTGTGAAGTGGTTACAAATCCATATTACTGTCGATCAAGCACAAGTTGATTTTACTGAAACATTATTATTATCTCTTGGTGCAGTCAGTGTGACGCTAGATGATGCAGAAGATCAAGCGTTATTAGAACCACTTCCAGGTGAGACTCCGCTTTGGAACAAAGTCATCGTAACGGGTATTTACGCTCAAGAAGATGATGAAGAAATCGATGTCGTCGCACTAGAAACTTTCATTAAAGACCAGATGCCTGAAGCGCCTTTACGTTATGAGTTTATCGAAGATCAAGAGTGGGAACGCACTTGGATGGATGCATATGAGCCAATTCAAATTGGTGAAAAATATTGGATCGTGCCTGAGTGGATGGAAGCACCTGAAGCGGATGCGGTCAATATTAAATTAGATCCAGGCCTAGCTTTTGGTACAGGTAATCATGCTTCAACATTCCTCTGCCTACAATGGTTAGGTAAAACCGATGTAAAAGACAAAATCGTCATCGATTACGGCTGTGGTTCTGGCATTCTAGGTGTTGCTGCCCTATTGCTTGGTGCAAAAAAAGTATATGCGACAGATATTGATCCTCAAGCTGTACTCGCTACACAACAAAATGCTGAATTAAATGGCGTGCTCGAAAATTTATATGTCGGCTTACCTGAAGAATTTAATCAAACACTTGGTGAGCAAAAGGCAGATGTATTTGTCGCAAATATTCTTGCTGGCCCACTGATGGCGCTTGCTGAGGAGTTTTCAACACTCATTCAACCTGAGGGTGAATTCGCACTAGCCGGTATTATTGAAGAGCAAGTTGATGATGTTTCTCGTGTTTATGCTGAATTTTTTGATATATTAGACAAAGAAAAGCGTGATGAAAATTGGTACCGTCTTTCTGGGAAACGCCATAAATAAGTAGAGCTTAATTTAAGATATGAGTGATAAACAAACCCGCTGCCCAAATTGCTCCACAATTTACAAGGTATCAGTCACCCAGTTAACTGTTGCCGAGGGTATGGTTTGTTGTCCTAAATGTTCTGCTGAGTTTAATGCGCTTCTACATCTATTCAATCCTCAACCGAAAGTGATTGAACCTTTAATCACAGAAGCACAAGACAGTACCGCACCATCTGAAGATGTAATTGAACCCAAACAAGAACAACACCTATTGGATATTTTCGATCGTAAAGTTGCAAATTCAAACATAACCTTGCGTACGTATTTAAATAACTTAAATACGTTCAATCATGATCCGATTACCAACTACCCTTCTTTAAATCTTTCATCATCAATCCATGCCAATAGCCAATCGAAACCAAGAACTAGGCTTTATATTGCGACATGGGCGATCGTAAATACAATTTTAGCGTTATTACTGGTTTTTCAATTTTTATGGTTTAACCCAAATGTATTGCAACGCTCACCTGCGCTAAATCAGGCATTTATATCAGCATGTAACTTATTTAATTGTGACACGCTTGATGAACGCTATACCCATATAAAAGTACAAGACCTCAATATTGAGTCAACATCAGCGATCTCCACTGTTTTTTCAGGTCACTTGGTGAACGAATATAGCAAAGGGCTAAAACTGCCTCTCTTGAAAATAAGCATTTTTCAACAAGGTAAATTGATTTCATCCTCTATTAAAGCACCCAATGAATATTTAGTAGAAAGTTTGCATGGAATTACACGAATTCCTCAAGACAGTCCATTTGGTTTCAAATTTAGTATAAATTTTTCTCAATCTGAGTTTGACAATTATAAATTGGAAGTTATACGACCATAAGATCAAAAAAAACGATAAAAAAATTAAAAAAAATGTAGTTTTCTTGCTCACTTTTTCATAGACAATGGTATGATACGCGCCACGAAAGCTTTGTACCGCAAACTCCTCGCAATTTCTCAAAATAAATACAGTTCTGTTCATGTGCTTAATTTTTTTATTCAGCGCATCAGGGATGTTTTTTGTTTTATGTGGAACCGTAACAAATATTAAACTATTGTTACGCTTATTTTTCACTCAATTGCTCTAGTTGTGGCAAGCTAATTGTTCTTGTTTTAGAGTCGACCGTTTTAGGACCTAAAACGGAGCTCGTTTTTTTTATTTTGACCACAAAATCACTTTTACCCTAAGTGATTATTGATTCTCGGATTAACTCGCATGAATAGCAAATCTCCTATTTTTACTGCACAATCTGATGTCGCTCTTCGTATTCACGTAGATCGCGCAGTTCGCCATTATTTTGCACAATTGCAAGGCGAGCAACCATCTCAAGTTTATGACATGGTTTTAGCAGAAATGGAGAA
This sequence comes from Acinetobacter sp. 24-47-66, assembly GCF_056779755.1. Lineage (NCBI taxonomy): Bacteria > Pseudomonadati > Pseudomonadota > Gammaproteobacteria > Moraxellales > Moraxellaceae > Acinetobacter > Acinetobacter sp. 24-47-66. The sequence goes on along the minus strand of NZ_JBWYIL010000001.1, from coordinate 361,934 downwards.
ACCTCTTTTATCTGTAGTGTTAGAATATACACGTGGCAACCAGACTCGCGCTGCTGAGATTCTAGGCCTTAACCGTGGTACTTTACGTAAAAAGTTGAAAGCTCACGGTTTAATGAGTGAATAAATGATAAAATGCTTGCGGCTTCCGCGGGCATTTTTTTTACCTGCTATTTAGCTTTTTTGTTTTAATTCTTGATAACTGTGACTAAATCATGACTATTAAACGCGCATTAATCTCTGTTTCTGATAAAACAGGCATTGTTGAATTTGCCCAAGACCTTGTTGCTCTAGGGGTAGAAATTTTATCTACTGGCGGTACTTATAAGTTGTTACGTGACAACAATATTGCTGTAGTCGAAGTTTCAGAGCACACTGGTTTCCCAGAGATGATGGACGGACGTGTAAAAACACTTCATCCGAAAATCCACGGTGGTATCTTGGCTCGTCGTGGTCTAGATGAAGCTGTGATGGCTGAACACAACATCGATGCGATCGATTTAGTTGTGGTAAACCTTTATCCATTTGCTGCAACTGTTGCAAAACCTAACTGCTCACTTGCTGATGCAATCGAAAATATCGACATCGGTGGTCCAACGATGGTTCGTGCTGCTGCGAAAAACCATGCAGCTGTTGGTATCGTTGTAAATGCATCTGACTATGCGACTGTAGTTGCTGAGCTTAAAGCTGAAGGCTTACTTTCTTATGCAACTCGTTTTGACTTAGCAGTTAAAGCATTTGAACATACTGCTCAGTACGACGGTATGATCGCATCTTACTTAGGCGCTCGCGTTGGTAAAGAAGAAGGTCAAGCTGATCAATTTGCACGTACATTCAATACGCAATTAAATAAAGCACAAGATTTACGTTACGGTGAAAACCCACACCAATCTGCTGCATTCTATGTTGACCCTGCTGCAACTGAAGCATCTGTTTCTACTGCTAAACAGTTACAAGGTAAAGAACTCTCTTATAACAACATCGCGGACACTGACGCAGCTTTAGAGTGTGTTAAATCATTCGCTAAACCTGCATGTGTAATCGTAAAACACGCAAACCCATGTGGCGTTGCAGTCTCTTTAGAAGGCATTAAAGCTGCATATGATTTAGCTTATGCAACTGACCCAGAATCTGCATTCGGTGGCATCATTGCATTCAACCGTGAATTAGACGTTGCAACTGCACAAGCTATTGTTGATCGTCAATTTGTTGAAGTGATCATTGCACCAAGCGTTGCTGAAGGCGTATTAGAAGTTACTGGTGCGAAGAAAAACGTACGTGTACTTGTATGTGGCGAATTACCAGCAATTGACGAACGTGCTGCACAGCTTGACTACAAACGTGTAAATGGCGGTCTATTGGTTCAAGACCAAGACTTAGGCATGATCACTAAAGATGACTTAAAGGTTGTGACTAAACGTGCACCAACTGAACAAGAAATCGATGACATGATCTTTGCTTGGAAAGTTGCGAAATACGTTAAATCAAACGCGATTGTTTATGCTAAAAACCGTCAAACGATTGGTGTGGGCGCAGGTCAAATGAGCCGCGTAAACTCTGCTCGTATTGCTGCGATCAAAGCTGAACATGCTGGTTTAGTCGTTGAAGGTGCAGTAATGGCATCTGACGCATTCTTCCCATTCCGTGATGGTATTGATAACGCCGCTAAAGCAGGTATCAAATGTATTATCCAACCGGGTGGTTCAATGCGTGATGAAGAAACGATTGCTGCTGCTGACGAAGCAGGTATTGCAATGGTGTTCACTGGCATGCGTCATTTCCGTCATTAATTAATGGTTCGTGTCATGATGACTTCTCATAAGTCACCTATAACACTGCTAAGAGATTTTTAATCTTGCCTAAAGTCCTCTTCTATTCATTTAGTTGAGGACTTTATGTCATTTTCGATTCATGGAGTATGAACCGATGAATATTTTAGTTTTGGGTAATGGCGGTCGTGAACATGCGTTAGCATGGAAAATCGCTCAAGATGAAAAAGTAGCTAAAGTTTTTGTTGCACCGGGTAATGCGGGCACAGCAACTGAACCAAAATGTGAAAATGTAGCACTTAACATTTTAGAGAACCCTGCCATTATCGACTTTGCAAAAAATAATGCCGTGGATCTGATTGTTGTCGGTCCTGAAGCACCGCTAGTAAATGGTGTAGTCGATGCTTGTCGCGCGGCAGGTGTGAAAATATGGGGTCCTACCCAATTTGCAGCGCAATTAGAAGGCTCTAAAGCATTTGCCAAGCACTTCTTGAAACGTCACAACATCCCAACGGCTTTCTATGACGTGTTCACGGAAGTCGATGCTGCTAAGGCATTTGTTGAGAAAAATGGTGCGCCGATCGTAATCAAGGCAGATGGTCTTGCTGCGGGTAAAGGCGTAATTGTTGCCATGACCAATCAAGAAGCATTTGATGCGATTGATGACATGCTTGCAGGCAACAAATTTGGTGATGCAGGTTCACGCGTTGTCATCGAAGAGTTCTTGGCAGGTGAAGAAGCATCTTTCATTTGTATGATTGATGGCGACAACATTTTACCTATGGCAACTTCACAAGATCATAAACGTATCTTTGAAGGTGACCAAGGTCCTAATACTGGTGGTATGGGTGCTTACTCTCCTGCTCCTGTTGTAACGGCTGAAGTTTTTGAAAAAACCATGAATGAAGTGATGCGTCCTACCGTTGAAGGTATGAAAAAAGACGGGCACGTTTATACAGGTTTCTTATACGCAGGTTTGATGATTGATGAACAAGGTCAGCCTAAAGTAATCGAGTTCAACTGTCGTTTTGGTGACCCTGAAACTCAACCGATCATGATGCGTTTAAAATCATCTTTAGTTGATTTAGTTGAAGCAGGTATTGAAGGTAAACTTCCTGCAGAAGCTGAATGGGATGAGCGTAAAACGGTTGGTATCGTACTTGCGTCACGTGGCTACCCTGAAACGTCTAGCAATGGCGACGTGATTTCTGGTTTAGATACTGAAATGGCAGATGCGAAAGTGTTCCATGCAGGTACAAAAGCCAATGAGAATGGTGACATCGTAACTGCTGGTGGTCGTGTCCTTTGCGTGACTGCACTTGGCAATACCATTGGTGAAGCACAAGCAAAAGCTTTAGAGCTTTGCCAAAAAGTAACGTTTGACGGCGTTCAATACCGTAAAGATATTGGTTACCGCGCGATTGCTCGTGAAAATGCTTAATACAGATTAAGTATTAAAAACCCCGCTTTGTGCGGGGTTTTTAATTAATTTCTTAAAGTTCAATTGATGTTTTATCATCTAATTCATCAAGATAATGATTGACTGATTTTCTAAAATCTAATGGTTTAGCAATATATGGAATTGGGGCATTAGAACCACCAGTTCCTCTAACAATAATTGAACCAAAATTAAATATGCGACCTAGGATACCTTGATCTACACCAAGACTCTCTACACGATTGATTTTAAGTTCAATTGTATTACGGCGAATTAACCCAGTTTTAGCAATAATCCTTCTATTCGTTATAGCTAGCTCTGTGGTCCATACGTTAATAATAGCTACTAAAATAAAAATTAGACCAATTCCAGCCATAGGTAACAATAATACCCCTATAATAATATAGCCAATTTGAGACATCCAAGACACATGTGCCCTTTCTAATATTTTTTCGTCTCTAGCTAGATTAGACTCAATGTAACTACCCATCACTACCTCATAATTATAAATTGTGCTTAATATTAGGATTTATTGAAAATATTTATATTGCTTGCAACAATATCTAACATTCCAATTCATTTCAACAAATACACAATAATTAATAAATAGTTAAATCATAATCTAAAGTAGTCCTTAAACCCTTAGAAACAGCTTTTCCTTATTCCTGATTTACTTTAGGATGCAGCTTTACCATCATCTTAGAATACCCACGAACAAAATTAGATTGAACAATCTCAGGTTCTTCAAGCACTTCAATTCTGTCATAACGCTGCATAATTTCCTCCCACAGGATGGTCAATTGCATCTCAGCCAAACGACTACCCATACAGCGATGAATTCCATAACCAAATGATAGATGTTTTTTCACATTTTCACGATCAATGAGAAATTCATCCGCATTCTCAAACACAGTTTCATCACGGTTAGCAGACGCATACCACATAACAACTTTGTCACCTTTGCGGATATACTGACCTTTATACATCAGATCTTGAGTCGCAACACGGCGCATATACGCCAACGGTGTCTGCCAACGAATAATCTCACTAACCATATTAGGCAACAGATCAGGATTATTCTTCAGCTTGTCTAATTCTTGAGGGAACAAATGCATTGCATAAATCCCGCCCGACATCGAGTTACGAGTCGTATCATTCCCGCCTACGATTAATAATGCCAAATTCCCCAGAAACTCTAATGGTCGCTGAATCAGATCTTTTGTCTCATCACTCCGAATAAGCATACTCATCAAGTCAAAACTTGAAGCTTCACCTGCTTTTATACGCGCAGCCTTATCATGCCAGAGTTGTGACAAATCTCTCACCATCTCTTTTAAACCATCAAAAGTATTTTCAATGGTCATCGTACCGCCTGTCGTACCTGGCGATGAGGATGCAATTTCAGACCAATAGACCAATTTACGGCGTTCTTCGTAAGGAAAATCTAACAATGTCGCCAACATTCTTGAGGTCAGTTCAATTGAAACTCGATCTACAAAGTCGAAAGCTTCATTTAAAGGCAAGTGATCAAGTACGTCTTGGGTCCGTGTCCGAATCAAGCTTTCCATGTCTTTCAAGTTTTTTGGTACGAAAACCCCCTGCACAGCTTTACGCTGAATATCATGTTTCGGTGGATCCATCGCAATAAACATTTCAAGCTCTAAACCTTGCGGTTGCTCACCCAACATAATGATCGGTTCTGAAGAGAAGAGCTGATGATTTTTATCAACGTACATGACATCTTCGTACTGTGTCATCGACCAAAAAGGACCAAATAAACTGTTTGATTGATAATGTATCGGCGCATCTTTACGTAGTCGCTTAAAAGTATCCTTCCATACACCTTGCTTGTATAAAAAAGGGCTACTGACATCAAGCTCTTGTAAGGTGCAAACATTTGGATCTGGAAGTTGAGTTTCTTCAATTTGATCAAAATCAGGATTTTTAAAAAAGCTACTTTTTAATTTATGGTATACATGAGCAGCTTTGATGTGATTTTCTAAGGGAATATAGCGAGCGCTAAAATTCACCAAATCTACTCGAACAGCATTCATTTTTTTGACTAAATTATTCATGACAATGTGTCCTATGTGATCTCATCATTAAATTTATATTCAGCCTTTATTCCATTAAGCTGATGATCTGTGTTTGAGCATAGAATTTTAAAAATACACAATCAGGTCATTTTTTGACATTAATAAGTCATTTTTTGACATTCTTTTTATCCAAATTAGCAGCTCTAATGAGGCTAGATTTAAGAAAGATCAATATCACGCTATCTGGACTTGAGTATGATTTCTAAAGGAATAGAACATAGCAATCAGGACGATAATGCAATTCGGGCATTGATTCCCTGCGCCTATGTCAGAATTATTGCGCAACAATTGGGAGGTGGGCTGCGTGTATTCCCAACTTTATTGAATGGCACATCACTGACTGCTGAATTTATTCAACAAGAAGATTCTCGGATTTCAGCATCTGATTTTATTCGTATATTTGACAATGCATTGAACATGACAGATGTTCCCGATTTCGGTTTAGAACTTGGGCATCGCCTTAAACCCACGACTCATGGCGCAATGGGCTTTTTGATGCACAGTTGCCCGAACCTTTATGCTGCACTTGATGCGATTCAACATTATCTACCTACTCGAATTGGATTTGCAGAGGTCATTCTCGAAAAGCGTGATCAGCAGATGAATTGTAAAATTCAATTTAATATCGATTGCTCCACCCTTGTATATCAAAGCATGATCGAGTCTTGCATGGTGGTATTTAAAGAGTGTGCTGAATTTATTTTAGGTAAGCCATTAACTGAGGCGAAGTTGCTTTTTAGCTATCCTAAACCTGCTTACCATGCTGCTTATACAGAAATTTTTCAATGTGATTTCGCATTTTCACAATCTTTTGATGGCATTCAGATACCTTTATCTGTGTGTAAAATCCCGAATGCTTCAGCAAGTCAGGAGAACTATCTGATTGCAAAAAAACAATGTGAAAATGTACTTAAGGATCTTCTTACACCCCAAAATACTTATCAATTTCGTGTCAAAAAAATACTGATTGAGCATTTATCAGATCCCAAAAATGAATCCGAGATTGCCGCTTCATTATTCATGAGCAAACGAACCTTAGCTCGTCATTTAGAAAAAGACGGTTTAACCTTTAAAGAGGTCAAAGATCAGGTACTTGCACAACAAAGTGCTTATTTTCTTGAGCATACGCAACTCACGATTGAAACAATTGGTATGCTTCTTAATTATCACGATGCCTCAAATTTCAGACGAGCATTCAAGCGTTGGTTTGGTATGCCACCTAGCCAATATCGGCAGAAATACAATAATGATCTTACCAAGCAAATTTCTAAATTAAATTAAATCCATATTTTTCATATTGATATATTAAATCATTATAAGGTGTTCGGCTGATAACGGGTCTTTCTAATTTTAAACACTCAAATTATAAGTATGATATTTAAAGTTTATTTATACATTCTCATAAATTGTATATGACGCTTTATGCTAAGCTAGTTCATTAACATCACTATATTGAATAAAAAAAAATTGTTATCATCAACCAACTTTTTTGTTATCAATGCTTAAATAATTGATAGCTAAATACTGAATTATCTCTAACAGATGAATAGCTTGAAGTGCTCTTGAAACAAGGACAGTTCATTTCACTATTCACCTCACTGCATATGTAAGTTGAAGATCGTTTCAACATACTCAGGAAATATCATGAAGAAAATTCTTGGTTTAGTTTTGGGCCTATCAGTGGGTATCGCTGGATGCTCAAAACAAGATGCTCCAAAAACCGCTGCAAACAAAACGAATAAAGATTCAGTTCAAACCATTACAATCGCTTCTACAGGTTCTGATGCAGATATCTGGAAGTTCATCGCAAAATTGCCAGAAACTGAAGCTGCAGGTTTAAAGTTAGATGTTAAAAACTTTACTGATTATGTTTCAATGAACACTGCGGTAGCCAATAAAGAGATTGATATCAATGCCTTCCAATCATATGCATATATGGTTGCATACAATGATGCCAATACTCAAAAAATTGCGCCATTATCTACGACTTATCTTGAGCCAATGGGGATTTACTCAAGCAAAGTTAAAAATCTAAATGATTTCAAAACAGGTTCGACCATTGCAATTCCAAACGATGGTGCTAATGAATCACGTGCCCTTTTATTATTGCAATCTGCTGGTTTAGTAAAGTTAAAACCTCAATTTGACAATGTCAAAGGCACTACTTCTGATGTAACTGAGAATCCTAAACAAATCACGATCAAACCGATTCAAATGGCAACTGCGGTACGTGTGAAAGATGAAGTGGATGCCATTGTATTAGGCAACACCTTAGCAATGGAAGGTGGTTTGAACGTATTAAAAGATGCGATCTACTACGAGCCAATCGATCAAAGTACAAAAATGAATGTGAATGTATTGGCTGTAGCTGAAGGCCGTCAGAATGATCCTGTATTGCAAAAGGTAGGTCAGCTATATCATACAGATGCAGTTAAGCAATATGTTAAAGAAAACTTTGGTGGCACTAAGGTTAATGTTGATAAACCAACAACATATCTCACAGAAGCTCAATAATTCTAGACTTCTGTATTTTTAACAGGCAAATTTAATTTGCCTGTTTTTCATTTTTAATAGTTCTTGACGTTATGATTGAATTTAAAAATATTAGTAAACATTATCAGCTTAAAGGCCAAACTATTCACGCCTTAGACAATATTAATCTGACGATTCCAGATGGAAGTATCTTCGGAATTATAGGCTATAGTGGTGCAGGTAAAAGTACACTGATCCGTTTGATCAATTTACTAGAAAGACCCAATCAAGGTCAAATGATCATCCACGGTCAAGATTTCACTGCTTTGAGCGCTTCAAAATTACGTCAAGAACGCGCCAATATTGGTATGATTTTCCAACATTTCAATTTATTGCAAACCAAAACCGTTGCAGCCAATATTGAAATGCCAATGAAACTCCTTGGCTGGAGTAAAGCTGAGCGTCTAAAACGCTTAGATGAGCTACTTGAGTTTATCGATTTAAAACATAAACGCGATGCTTTTCCAGATGAGCTTTCTGGTGGTCAAAAACAGCGTGTAGGTATCGCTCGGGCACTTGCCAATCATCCAAAAATTCTACTCTGTGACGAAGCAACATCAGCGCTTGATCCTCAAACGACAAAGTCTGTACTTGCCCTTTTGAAAAAAATCAATCAAGAGCAAGGAATCACCATTGTTATGGTTACGCATGAAATGGATGTTATTGAGTCGATTTGCGACTTTGTTGCAGTTATGGAACAAGGCAAAGTGATTGAACACGGCAGTACTCTCGATATCTTTAGTCAACCTCAACACCCGACGACCAAAACATTTATTCAAACTGTTTTACAGCAGCAATTACCTATCAATATTTTAAATAACTTAGAAAATCAAAATCACCACAGTATTTATAGCTTGCAGTTCTTAGGTACTTCGGCCCAAGAAACTGTTGTGCAAGCTGCCATTAAACGATTTGATATTAGTCTCAATATTTTATTTGCCAACATGACCGAAATTAATGGCGCTGTGATTGGGCAAATGTTTGTGCAATTACTGGGTGATCCAGACATTATTCAAGAAACCATCAGCTTTTTCCAACAACATGGCGTTAAAGTTGAGCAATCAGGAGTACGTGCATGAGAGATATGATTGTTCAATGGCTAACAGAAATTACTGAACCTTTTTGGAAAAGCTCGCTTTCAATTGATCAATTTGTGACAGCCCTACAAGAAACCTTCCATATGGTTTTCTTTGCAATGCTATTCGGTACGATTTGGGGTTTAATTCAAGGAATAACCCTACTTGTTACACGACCAAACGGGATTTTAGCCAATCGTGTGATTTACTATGGATTAAACCCTATTGTGAATGCATTACGTTCCCTCCCGTTTATTATCCTCCTGATCGCGGTTATTCCACTGACAAAAATGATTGTGGGTACTTCTATTGGGACATGGGCAGCTATTGTTCCTTTAACCATTTATGTAGGACCTTATATTGGTCGTTTGGTTGAAACTTCACTCCTTGAAGTTAACGAAGGTATCGTGGAGTCAGCGCAAGCTATGGGCGCAACACCCCTACAAATTATTTTCAAGTTTATTCTGCCTGAGGCACGTAGCTCCCTCATTCTCAATTTAACTACAGCTGCAATCAGCTTAATTGGTGCAACAGCCATGGCTGGCGCGGTCGGTGCAGGCGGCATTGGTGATCTTGCGATCTCCTATGGTTATCAACGCTTTGATACCAGTGTCGTTATACTCACCGTCATTGTGCTTTTAGTACTGGTACAATTGGTGCAAATGACAGGCGAAAAGCTCGCCAAAATGCGATAGTAAATTAAAAAAAAGATCTCAACTGAGATCTTTTTTAATATCAATCCATCCAAAGTGAAGCGATTTTTTCCATTAATTGCGCACGTAACGGCGCAGTCGGATTGCATGGATTACGCTTTGCTTCATGCGTATAAAACGCTTGCCATTCGCGTATCATTTCCAAACTAACACCTTGAGCTTTAAACTGATGGATGTCTTGCTTAGATACACTTTCTAAGCGTGCTTGAGCACCTTCTGGACCTGTTGCCCAACCGATAACCCCTTGCCCAAAACTCGGAAGGCTCATTTGGTTAGGTGTTTGAGGAACCGCTTTACGTTCAATTGTCTCATTGACCTTACAGCTGCTTGGACGCTCGTGTAATTGAGACTTTTGCAGTTGACCAACTTGAGAGTTTTGCATACAACCAACAAGAACAATCGAACTCATCACTGCGCTGATGCAAAAACGCAATCTCACTTTTATCTTCATTTACTTTTTACTCGAAATTTATTGATCAGATCAAATAATCTTAAGCTAACAACATTGCACCTCATCAAATTCGAAATCAATATTTACAATACATCGCTGTTTAAAATTTGGGTGAATTTTACAATTTGATAAGCTTGATCTAGGATGAGATCAAATAAGTCACATGTTTTAGGATCGTTTAGGATGCGTTATCAAGTTCGCGTAATTGATGTTAACAATGCGCTACAAAACTATATATGGATTATTGAAGATACTGAAACCCAAGAAATTGCAGTGGTAGACCCTACAGAAGCCAATTTGGTGGTCAACTATTGTGACTCGAATGGTTTAACACTTAAGCAAATATGGCTTACCCACTGGCATAAAGACCATATTGGTGGTGTTCCAGAGTTAATCGCGGAAAAAAATATTGAAGTTTATGGTCCACGCGAAGAATTATCTAAAATTCCATTTATCAGTTGTCCACTCAATCATGATGATGAATTTTATTTTAATGACTTAAAACTTGACGTCATCGCTGTTCCTGGCCATACCTTAGGTCATATCGCAATATTTGCAGATGAAATCGACAGTTTATTCTGTGGAGATACCTTATTTGCAATGGGATGTGGACGCCTTTTTGAAGGAACGGCTGAACAAATGTATCAATCACTTAACCGACTGTCAGCGCTCCCTCCAAGAACTCAAGTCTACTGTACCCATGAATACACGCTCTCAAATGCACAATTCGCTTTACAAGTAGAACCTGAGAATAAGGCATTGCAAGAACGATTTGAGCAAGTTCAGAAACTTCGAGATCAAAATCAAATAACCTTACCTTCCACCATTGAAATTGAACTTGAGACCAATCCTTTCTTGCGCGTCAACAGTGCTGAAGAATTTAAACGTATTCGGGAAATGAAAGATAATTTCTAAATTTAGCATTATCTGTTCAAATTACAGGTGTTTATTACTGAGCGATATTCGCTCAGTTTTTAAACCCTTCAGACAATACATTCTCTTCTTTATCTTAAAGCTTTAACAACATGATCAAATTCTGTCTTTTAATTGCATGAAATATATACATTTCTATAGAATTAAAATATATTTACATTAATTTAGGTTCAAACCCTTTAAAAACAACATCATTAACCTTATTAATATTTCATTAGTCAAAGGAGTTGTCTCATGAAGAAAGTGGTCAAAGCAAAAAATTTAATTGCATTCAGAATTTGGTTAGAAAAATTAGGTTATTCCGTTCGAAATTTAAAGGATAACCAAGGCTTCACTTTCAGTTTTAAAAAAGAATATGGTTTAGTGACATGTGACTTATCTGGAAATACGTTGGCAATGCAATTAGGTGAAGAATTCGAGGATCACTTGAAGGCTTAATTTCAGCTTAATTCAAAGGAATGAATACTGAATAGATCATTTAAATATTAATATCGCCTCTTTGTAGGCGATTTTTTTTATGTTTAGATATTTCAGCCTGTATTTATATAAAAATATAGGCAATAAAAAAGCAAGGTATCAAACCTTGCCTTAATATGGTGGGGACGGAGAGACTCGAACTCTCACACCTTGCGGCGCTGGAACCTAAATCCAGTGCGTCTACCAATTTCGCCACGTCCCCTTTGAATACTCAATTATATTACTGAGCTTCATAAAACTTGGCAGAGGATCAAGGATTCGAACCTTGACGAACGGTTTTGGAGACCGTCATGCTACCATTACACCAATCCTCTATTTCACTTACTTCGGTCACTCCACCTAGTAAATTACTTGGTGGGGACGGAGAGACTCGAACTCTCACACCTTGCGGCGCTGGAACCTAAATCCAGTGCGTCTACCAATTTCGCCACGTCCCCGATGGCTGTGTATATTATAGAGATCATTATCTCATGACAAGCCCTTTTTTTGAAAAACCTTATTGTTTGACTAAATATAAAACAATTATCCATTTTACTGGTTTTTCTTTAAACAAATTCGCTTAATAACTGTTTTAATTGATAAATATTGTTCAATCTTTGTGATTTATTTTTCATCAACATCTGCTGGAGTACTGGTGTTAAGTCAGAAAAAGGCCTTATAATTTCAACTTTTAATTGCTGACAATGCCATTTTGCCCAATCTATATAGCTTTTTTTACGGATTGAGTACTGATTTAACCATTCTAACCAAATAATACCGAGTGCATATATATCTGATGCTTGTGATTTTGACTCACCATGAAACAACTCAGGCGCCATATACCTTGGTGTTCCATGCGTAGAAACTTGAGGATGGCACTCAAAGTGAAACATCTGTTCAAAATCAATTAATTTGGGTTGACCATTGAATATTCTAAAATGTTCTCTTTTGAGATCTGCATGGACCAATCCTTGATCATGAATCGATAGTAATGCATCTAGACTATGTAATAATAAATTGACCACATTTGAAAACTCATTGTGTGGGAAGGTCTGCATTTGAATATAGACAGAATTTTCTACTTCAAATAACGGCGCCGCATTTTCTATCAGAATCAATGATGAAGAATCATGCTTTGATATACGTGTATTGAATCTACTGTTTTCGTCATACACGATCTCAAACGGCACTAAGATCTTTGAAGAGCGAGTACTGAGTGATTGGTAGTGTTTTATCTCATTGTCGAACCACTGCTCATGCTGTGAACTGATACCCTGCTGTTGTCGCTTAACCCAATAAGTTTGGTCATCTATTTCGATACAATAAATTAGACGACCATACTGCTGACTTTGTTGAGAATTAACTGGTTGCCTGAGCAGAGGCTGAATGGTTTGCCACTGTAGATTGTTTTTCAAGAGATTCATTTTGCTGTTTCAGTTGCGTCAGCATATCCAAACAATGTTCAATGGTTTTTCCTATACGCGCATGTGTTTCAATACTGGACAGTTTTGACCAAGTTGCCCGTTCCCCTTCTCTTTGAAGGACTTTAAACAAATGAGGTCGCGGATTTTGTAACATATAATGATAATGTCGCAGACTATAATTACCTACAATATTTAAATCCCCATAATAACGCTGATCAACAATACCATAACCGTGATCCAATAGTCGTCTAATCGTCGGCACACTGCCCATTCGGTCACGAGTGAAATTCATGACATCCATCGCAATCGTTTTACCATGTTTACGCACTAAACGTTGCGGCCAGCTGAGCAGATCTGTTCTAAAACGTTCCGCATCACTTTGCATGAATGGCACAATATGTGGATTCACCTGACTGGCAATGGTGTAATTAATATTGTAAAGACGAGCCATTTTCTCTTGTGGAAAATCACTTCTCACACTGCCATCCACCCAACGAATACTTGCCAAGTATGGTGTATGCACTCCATCATAACGCTTACTGGTCAGTCGAACTGGAGGAAATAAGATGGGAACGGCACATGATGCCAAAACTGCACTCCACACCAGTAAATCTGGTGCAGTATATTTGTTCATGATACGAGCATCTTCCTGAGCGACATCATAAGGTGCGACACTGATATTGATATCAAGCCCAGACTTTTCATACGCTTCTTGAAACGTTAAGTCCCCTAAATTTTCCACTAAAAATTTCTTAAGATATCGCACATCTGCAATACCACCATTTCCTCTAAGCAACTCTTTGAAACTTCTGAAATGGAATGCTTCACTATAAAAGCTCTCTCCTGTCAGCAGCTGATCAATATCTTTTTGATCAGAAACGCCTAACATCGCCGTCATCAACGCACCAGCACTCGAACCTGATAAAACTTTCGGCATCAAATCTTGTTCCATCAGCGCCTTACACACGCCTGTATGAAACAATCCTAATGAGGCCCCACCAGAAAACATCATTGCTGGTTGACCATAGGTCAGTTGACAATTTTTAAAAAAATCAAATTTTTCTTGATGCGTCAAACCCGAACATTCATCTGAAGCGATATAAATTAAACTCTGTGAAACCTCTTCAATATAGTCCTCAATAAGTTTTTTAGTGCCAATATATGTTTGTGTGAACAGCATAGGATGACCAATATTAGCGACATCATGACTCAGGCCTTCTCGCAAAATATAGATAAGATCAATTACACGATGATTCAGCTTGTAACGGCGTAAGAGATTTAAACGATGCGATATAATTTCAGCATCAAAATAGGGTGAAGTATTATCAAACTTCCATTCCTGAGCGCCCGTCTCCTCATCCAGCTTTAAGGCAATGTCTTTCCACTCTTCATAGCTCTCCGCACGTTCAAGCTCATGTTGCATTTTTTTAATTCGATACGCTTGATGCGGATTAATTTGACTACGAGTGCCTAAAATCATTGAGCTAGTCCTTTGATTTTTATTAGTTCAATTAGTTTTGTTCAGTTTTTAAACTATGCAAAAAAAGCACAAAATAATCAACTTAATAAAATTTATTTCTTGTATCGACCAGTCATCATAGATTTATCCCTTAGATCAGTTCACATCGCTGTCGTCATCATGTAGATTAAACTTGATTTTATTGAATTGTATTTCACGAATACCTATGGCGACTCTAGAACTACCAGATCAACTGTTAACAAAAATTTCTCAACTTATTGACCAACTTAATCGCACATTATCTGAACCGAGTCAGGAAATTGATTTCTCAGCACTAGGATACAAATGGCAAAATAAACGGCTGATCCCCATTCAAAAACCTAAAATAATTCATCTTGATGATTTAAAAGGTATCGAAAAACAAAAAGAAAAAATACTGCAAAACACTGAACAATTTTTACAAGGCTTACCTGCAAACGATATTTTATTGACAGGATCTCGTGGAACCGGAAAATCATCTATTGTGAGATCTTTACTGTCTAAATATGCTGACCGTGGTTTACGCATCATTGAAATTGAGCGTGATGATCTGTCAGACCTACCAGAAATACAAAAAATTATTGAAGGTCGTTCTGAAAAATTTATCGTCTATTGCGATGACTTAGCCTTTAATGCTGAAGACGAAAATTATCGTAGCTTAAAAAGTGTGTTAGATGGTTCACTAGAGTCAGGTTCTGGCAACTTTATTATTTATGCGACCAGTAACCGCCGCCACCTACTCCCAGAATTTATGCATGAAAACACCCCGATCACTAAAGTGGACGTGCCTCAATATACTGAATTACATCCGCAAGAAGCGATCGAAGAAAAAATCTCATTGTCTGATCGTTTTGGTCTTTGGCTTTCATTCTACCCGATGGATCAAAATCTTTATTTAGAGATTGTAGAGCACTACTTAAAAAAATCTGATATTGAAATGACACCTGAAGTACGTGCTGAAGCGCTACGTTGGTGCCAAGCCAGAGGTCAACGCTCAGGTCGTTCTGCATTCCAATTTTCAAAACATTGGATCGGCTCTACTCAATTAAAGCGTGATTAAGCATTTACATCAGCTTCTGCAATAAGAAACTAAGATGGAATGACGTCTTAGTTTCTCGACTTTCACTCTTTAAGCTAAGTTATTAGCTTTTATTACGATAAAAGTTAATAAATTATTCATGAATAATTATAAAGATAAAATTAACAATTTAACTCATTGCTCTCTATCGATATTAAAAAAATTTTAAATAAAAAAATCTCAAATATTACTTTAAGCTATTAATTTAAATAAAATTTATTAACTAAATAAGAATTAAAAAAATAATTTAAATTTAAAACAATATAACATAACAACCATTTTTTGTTTTTCGAAAAAATTAATGTAACCCAAACTTAACAATTCAAAAATAGTATGAGGGACGCAAATAATTATAGAAAAAGGCTGCATCCATGCTTCAAATTAAAAAATATAGTAACCAACATACACAATTCCCAGAAGTGCAAAATATATTAAAAACGCTTCATCAAGCGATCTTCATGACACCAGAGGGTTGTGATTTGAATGACATTGCTCAAGCCTATGCCCCCGATGATGCTGCAAGCAAACGGGTTTTGATCTATTTTGATGAAGAAAAACCTGTTGGATTTTTATGTATGCAACGTTATGAAGTCAAAAAGTATGACAAGACAATAAATGTTTTTCGTGGTCAAGCAGGTCTTCTTAGCGCCTATCGAAAATCAAATCTATTAAAATTCCAATATATTTACTTCATCATTTCTCAAATGATCCGCCACCCAGCACCATCATATTTTTTTGCTGTGTGTTTACATCCCTCAAGTTATCGTGCAATTACACGTTATGCTTTCAAAAAAAATACATGGCCGACTCGCCTAAACCTCGATAACAATACAGAAATGCAAGACCTTTGCACCCTATTCTCTCAGCAATTTAATTATCAACTTTCAAAATCTGGTCATGTTTTTATTTATAACGATGGTCTTGGAGGAACACGCGGTTGTAAGCACGAACACGATAATATGAATGAGGATGCTGCTTTTTTTTTGAATCACAATGCAGGATATATCAATGGTGATGGTATGTTAGTGATTGCCAAAATCACTGTCTTTGAGGTGTTTTACCGTTTAACTTGTCATACTTTGGGTAAAATGAATCGCAATAAATATATTCAATGGACAAAACAGCGACAATAATAGTCCCGCTTTAAACGCTTCTAGCACATATTGCTCACCACAATGTTGCTTAATCATCGGTAAGAATGCATCACAGGACAGTACACCTGTGGTGCTAATTGCTGCTTGTGGTTGATGTCTTCCAAAAACTTGTAGAAAAATGATGGAAAACATCCCTCGAATCATATCCACAATTAAAGCTTGAACTGCCAATAAGGGATTTAGTTTCTGTGAAATCATTGCAGCAGACAGACTTGCCCAACCGAATCCAGATAGCAATACAGCACTTTCCTTCCAAATTATCAGCATAAAGCAGGCAAATATTGTATTTGCCAATACCATTATGATTGGGAGTTTTAAATCATGCCATTGCAATGTTTTGATGTTAGAGGCTGATATAAGAACTCCGATCAAAAATAGAATAATGTAGATAAGCACGTTTTGAATACTTAAAGCTATTTGCTCATCTATTAAATCCATTCGATAAGTGAAGATCCCTCCCACAAACACCAAAATAAGTAAAAGATACACTGTCAATATTTTAATGATGTCCTTAATTTGGATTGTGCCTCGTTTACTGTTTTCCTGCTGTTTCTTCTTATAAAATAGAGAACTAAACCAGTAAGTAAATACGCATACCCCGAGTGCGAGAATAACTAACTTGCTCAAAACAGCTTTAGGATTTTCTAATGCGAGTAGGTTTGGAGCTGCGTAAACAGTGCAAAAAAATATAAATAAAATCAGGGCTAAAAAAAATACTTGTTCAATGTACTTTTTGGGATGAAATTTACGACCATATAGATAGCCAAAAATGATGATGATAAGATCCAATCAGACTTCCAAAATTATTTTTATACGTATCGCTTAGATTAATTCATAGATATAAAACTTATATGACAAAATGTTTCTTATTGAGCATAGTCATATCTAATCATTTGTGTCTGCTAGATTTTAAGTTTAAAACTTAATTTCGCCCCGATATCGTCCATAATCTAATTCGTTGTTTTGATTTCTCGTATAGTTCAATTTCAATCTTTCGGCGTGTTTAGCGCATCTCTTTAAAACAACTAATCACATTTTTAAAATATCACTCACAATTCTATAATCGTTTTTCATTTGAGATCACCTAATATATTTTTAAAACTACAAAAGAGAATGTGATGGCTTACAATCATAAAGACCTCGATAACATCCCACGTAGAAGCTCTCGTGTTAACTCTCAAAGTTTTGATTACTCTTTGGACTTTAAAAAAATTAATTTCAGAGAGAGACCGGAACTCTATCGAATTGGTCGTGGTGAACAGGGTGTATTACTCGTCGAACCTTACAAATCTGAAATTCTGCCCTTTTGGAAATTTGCAGATGAAGATAAAGCTAGAGAGAGTTCTAATAAGATTTATCAACTCTTTCTTGAATATTTAGCAGTCGATGATTTTGTCGGTGCAGATATGGCTCGTAAATTTTTACAAATGGGTTATACCCGAGCGAGACGTTATGCCAACCATAAAGGTGGAAAAAAATATAAAGGTCCTGTACCTAATGACAAAAAAGGTTTAAGTGGTGCTCACGGGCGTGAAGAACTACCACGCCAACAAGAAGACGCTATTAAGGCTGCAGCAGCACGAATTTTTAAAGTGAAATGGGATGAAGCTAAACAGCATTCTCACTATATTGCATTAAAAGAACGATTTAAAAACTCAATTGCGAGTCAATAAATACATTCACACACCATGTATAATACAAACAAAACTATTTCTTTAATTTTTATTTACAATAGAAAAATAGAAAGTACAATAGCATTTACCAAAAAATGATCACCATTTTTTGCATTTAAAGATAAATACATCACAAATAATGAGCATGCGCCATGATAACTAAATTTTTAAAATTGGGTTTAATCCTCTCGATAACCACTCTAACAACGACAACTTTTGCCCAACAACATACCGTTTCATTGGGTTATGCTCAGTCTGAAATTAAAAATGCGTTTGATATTCGTGGTATTCACGCTCAATATCGCTATGAACTCGAGACTCCTTTAAGCGTTATGGCAACAATGTCGTATCAAACTGGTGATGAAACTTGGATTGAACCAGGGGAACGCCAAGATACAGATGTAAAGCATTTTTCTCTGCTAGCAGGTCCTGCTTATCGTCTCAACGAGAATTTCAGTGTTTATGGTGTTGTCGGGATCGCGCATTCAAAAGTTGAAAGTTCATATCGCGCCTTGAACATATATGAAAACATGGATCTAAGTGAAACAGCGTTTGCATATGGTGTTGGTATTAAT
Organism: Acinetobacter sp. 24-47-66; assembly: GCF_056779755.1. NCBI lineage: Bacteria > Pseudomonadati > Pseudomonadota > Gammaproteobacteria > Moraxellales > Moraxellaceae > Acinetobacter > Acinetobacter sp. 24-47-66. Next base: position 343,071 of record NZ_JBWYIL010000001.1, on the reverse strand, counting down.
ATTAACCCTGCTCCGCAATATGCGATTAATATCGGTTATGAAGGTACTAAAGTTGATGGGGCTAAATTTGATGGGTTCAACATCAGCGCAGGTTATCGTTTCTAATTCAGCTTGAATACATAGAGAATTAAAAAAGAGGCTTTTTGCCTCTTTTTTTGTCAAAATCATTGGATAATGTTTATACATTATTTGGATAGCGAGAAATAGACGAATCCTATATAGCTAGAATAAGTCGTATTATTCTATCTAGGATGTTTCATGCAAAAAAGAAAACTTGGACAAACTGATTTATTCATCTCACCCATCGTATTCGGAGGAAATGTATTCGGTTGGACGGTTGATGAAAAAAAAAGTTTCAAAATTTTAGATGCACTGTATGAGCGTGGATTTAACACCATTGATACAGCAGACTTCTATTCCATTTGGGCACCAGGCAATCATGGTGGCGAGTCAGAAACAATCATTGGTAATTGGTTAAAACAAAATCCAAGTAAACGTGAAGACATCGTGCTATTTACTAAAGTCGGTTTAGATATGGGGATCCCCGGCCATCAAGGTTTATCTGAACGATGGATTATGCAAGCAGTTGAAGACTCACTTAGTCGTTTAAAAACAGATTATCTTGATCTTTATTTTGCACACTGGCCTGATGAAAACACACCTCATGAAGAAACATTATCAGTATTTTCAAAGCTCAAAGATCAAGGAAAAATTCGCGCCTATGGCACTTCTAATTTTTCAGCTGATCAATTAGACGCTTCTATTCAAGCTGCACAAAAGATTGGTGTGCAACATTATCAGGTTCTTCAACCTGAATATAATCTTTACGATCGCGATGTATTCGAACAAACACTGCAACCCATTTGTGAACGCCATCAAATTGGTGTCGTAAGTTTTTATAGTCTGGCTAGTGGATTTCTATCTGGGAAATATTCGTCATTAGAAAATATTCAAGGGCGTCAACGTGCAGATACGCTTGTAAAATATTTTGATGATCGAGGCTTAAACCTTTTAGATAAGCTCAGAGAAGTGGCATCGCGCCACAATGCGGCACCTGCTGAGGTAGCTTTGGCTTGGTTACTTGCGCAAAAGCATATTTCAGCACCAATCGCCAGTGCAACAAACCTTGAACAAATTACCCAATTTTCAAATGCAGTGAATCTTCAACTCTCACCAGAAGACATGCAAATTCTTTCAATAATGTAAATATAAAAAAAGAGGCTATAAGCCTCTTTTTTCTCGTGACCAAACATTTATGCTTCAGTAGGTTTTTTGAGTTCCGTCATCGGCCAACGTGGCGTCGTTGTCACGGCTAAGCCATCATGTTGTCCTGCTTTTAAGCGTTGATATCCAGCAAAAGCAATCATGGCGCCATTATCCGTACATAAAGCTGGTTCAGCATAATATACTTGAGCTTTTATTTTAGCTAATTCTGCTTCAAGACGTTCACGAAGACGCTTATTGGCACTCACACCACCAGCAATGACCAAACGCTTAAGACCAGTTTGTTTTAATGCTTTAACTGATTTTTTGACCAATGTATCAACAATAGCCTCTTGAAAACTCGCAGCAATATCAGCGTCTCGGTTTTCTTCACCTAATTTTTTCATTTGGACAGAAACTGCTGTTTTTAAGCCGCTAAATGAAAATTCCAAACCTTGATGCAACATAGGACGTGGAAATTCAAAAGCAGTGGCATCACCTTGCTCAGCAAGTTTAGAGATATTTGGACCGCCTGGATAAGGCAACCCCATCATCTTAGCAACCTTATCGAATGCTTCACCCGCTGCATCATCGATCGACTCACCTAAGATTTCATAATGACCAATATCATATGCCGCCATTAATTGTGTATGCCCACCCGAGACCAACAAAGCGACAAACGGAAATTCCGGTGGAGTGGCTGATAAAAGAGGCGCCAACATATGCCCTTCCATATGATGCACACCAATCGCTGGTTTATTTAACGCAAATGCAAGCGTACGACCAAATAATGCTCCAGTCATGAGTGCACCCATTAGGCCTGGACCACGTGTATAAGCCACCGCATCAATCTCAGATTTTTTGATTTGACTTTCTTCAAGCAATTGATTGATTAAAGGAATTAATTTACGAACATGATCGCGTGATGCCAATTCGGGTACCACTCCACCATATTCAGCATGCAATTTAATCTGACTATATAACACCTGTCCTCTTAAGCCGACTTCGCTGTCATAGAGTGCGAGACCAGTTTCATCACACGACGTTTCTAAGCCTAAAACGATCATTAAATTGCCTTTAACCCATTTCAAAATATTGCTAAAGCTATTATAGACTTGTGATATGAGATGTAAATGAGTAAAATACTGACCTTCACTTGTGACTCAGCGCAATTCGGCGCTTAGTCTTATCCATAAACTAGAGGATTCTTCATGCCACAAGTTAAATTGAAAGAAGGCGAACCAGTAGACGTAGCTATCCGTCGTTTCAAACGTTCATGCGAAAAAGCGGGTGTTTTAGCTGACGTTCGTAAACGTGAATTCTACGAGAAACCAACTCAAGAACGTAAGCGCAAAAAAGCTGCTGCTGTTAAACGCTACCAAAAGAAATTGGCGCGTGAATCAGTACGTACTACTCGCCTTTACTAAGATTAATTTGTGATTGACTGCTCGGATATATAAATGGCTACTTTAAAAAACCAAATTACTGACGTTTTGAAAGCAACAATGCGTGCTAAAGAAATGGATAAGTTAACGGTGATTCGTAGTCTCCAAGCAGCAATTAAGCAAATCGAAGTCGATGAACGCGTAGAACTAGATGATAGTCGAGTTCTCGCGGTCATTGAAAAACAAATCAAGCAACGTAAAGAATCGATTAAAGCTTTTGAAAGCGCTAATCGACAAGACTTAGCTAGTAAGGAACAAGCCGAGGTTGAGGTTTTATCTCAATTTCTACCAGCAGCTATGACTGAGGAAGAACTTGATTCAATTATTGCGCAAACGATTGCTGCGCAACAAGCTACTAGCATGAAAGATATGGGTAAGGTGATGAATTCTCTACGTCCGATCATAGCCGGACGTGCCGATCCTGCACAAGTTTCGAGTAAAATTAAAGCTCAACTTTCTTAAGTTTTCGTATTATGTTTGATTTGGTCTATTTAATAATGGCATTAAATAGTCCAGTCTAAATCACATATCCCCGATTTTATTACAACAATACTTTTTAGTTTTTCACTTTCTGATTATTTAAGCTCACATTGAATATTATATCTTTGTAAAATCTGCATTTCTTTAGATCGCTTCACTTTCTCAACAACATCCTGTTTACTCATTCTAGAGTAGGAAAGTGGTAAATCCTTTCGATATTTATCCACCACTCGATAAAAGCCATCGACATAAGTTCCAACAATGACACAATATCTTTGAGTCTGATCAACGCTAAAATGTGTTGTATTTGGTGCTAGCATTTTTAGAAAATGCCTCATATCGGCATTATATTTTTGTGATACAACTTCAATTTCTTGTGTAAATTTAACAGGAAGTGTTTCCGCATGAGTGAACACACCTACCCCAAACAACATCATAAAAAATAGTGGCAATTTCATTATTAGATTCAATCACATAATTTAAAATATTTATTCATTCATCATTCTAAAACAATCTAACCATTAAGAATGAATAGTTTCAATAAAGTTAGGTTTGTATTCCTGGAAAAACTCTTCATAAGGTGGCGGTATTTTCCCTTCAACCACAGAACCGAGCCTTAAACGTATAATGCCTGGTAAATCAAGCCGATGTGAATATAAAGGACTTCCACATTCACCACAAAATACTCTTGCCTTTAACTCGGTATGAAAATAAGACTTAAGCACATCTTCACCAGAAATTAACTCGAAGTTTTCAAGCGGGAGCGGGCTATTCCATGCAGCAAAACCGCCTTGAGCCAACTGACAGTGCTTGCAATAGCACAAAATACTTTTCTCAAGAACGCCATGATAAATATATTGTATCTTCCCACATAAGCATCGACCTTTTATCATTTAAACCTCTTATAATTTTTGTTGACGTTCATCCTGCATCATCCGCAGTCTTTGATTGATGATTGCACTCATAGAGTTATTTTCCTTAGCTAAACGCTGAGCATGAATGAGTGAGCGTATCGCATTCTCTTCCGCCCCCTTCCAATATTCAACTTCAGCCCGATATCGCAAAACATTTACAGTACGTAAAGGATTATTAATATCTAAATTTGCCGCTTGTTGTCGGATGAACCATGCTTGCGCATCACGATTATTGATTTGGATAAATTTATTCGCCAACCTTTCAGCAGCAACAAAATTTCCCTGTCGAATATAAATTTCAGCTAATTTATAGCTTAGAGCGCGATTTTCAGGCGTTATTCGTTGACGCACCAATATCGTTTCCTGCGCAGAATCAAATTGATTGGTCGCCAAGTAGATATCTGCTTGAATAAGCGCGATAAGCTGATGATTTGGCTGGACTTTCTTAGCAAGCTCAATTTCTTTTTGTGCTAGATCAAAATCACCACGCTTTAAATAAAAAGCAGACAGTGCAATTCTTCCAGCCAATGCATTTGCTCTCACCACTCCCTTTAACTGTTCCTCGTTGGTTTGATTGGTCACAACTGCGGTATACCACTTGATCTGATCAAACTCAGAGAGTGTGTTGCTATATGGAACTTTAGGAAGTTGATCTGCACGTAATCGAGCCTCGCTCATACGCTGAGTAGTCAAAGGATGTGTTAACCAAAAATCAGGAAGATAACTAATTTTTGGAGTCGCACGATTCATGGTTTCAAAAAACTCAGACATACTGTACGGGTTATATCCAGCACGATACATCAATTGCATTCCAATACGGTCTGCTTCACGCTCTTGATTACGACTATAACTTAGCTGTCGATCCACCAATGCAGCTTGAGTTCCCATCATCAGGGCAGCACCTGCATTACCATCAGCTTGTGATGCAATTGCAGCACCCACAATGATACCTGCGAGTGCAAGCAATCCCTGCCCTTTAAAAGCCTCTTGAGAACGACTATAGTGTCTTTGCGAGACGTGTGCCACCTCATGAGCAACCACACCCGCGACTTCATCCATGTTCTTTGCCGACGTAATTAATCCGCTATTCAATGCAAATAAACCGCCAGGTACAGCAAAGGCATTAATTTGCGGATCGTTTACAATCACCAAAGCAATTGGTTGACCCAACTGTGTTTGCGCAATAATTTTTCGGAATACAGCCATAAATTGATCTTCCAACCAAACATTGTTTAACACTGGAAGTTGTTGCTGTACTTGACGATAGACTTTTTCACCGATCATTTTTTCTTTTTGTTGATCGATAAATCCAATACCACTATTAATATCAGGCACTTCAAATTGAATTTTATTGGCATTGTAGAGTTCATCAGCCGCCGCTGAAAAACTCGAACTCGCTATCAATAAAGCCAAAATGATCTTCTTCAAACCTGTATTCCTAAACGTGTACTTCATCGACTATAACATTGAATAATGTGAAGATTAATGATGAACTGTTACGTTTATTATCATGCTCAACAGACTTTACTTATTCACAATATATTGAGGCTCATCCCCATCTAAGGCTTTTACCAGATTATCATAAGCAAGATTTGCCATTTTCATTCTGGTTTCTGCTGTCGCCGAACCTACATGTGGCAATGTCACGACATTTTCCAATTGGAACAACCGTGATTCTTGGAGCGGCTCTTTCTGATAAACATCTAAACCAGCAGCAAAAATTTTGTGATTTTCAAGCGCCTCAATCAAGGCCGACTCATCAACAACTGATCCTCTGGCAATATTCACAAACACAGTATGTTTTTGCATTTTCTCAAATTGAGCTTGACCGATCAGCGCTTTCGATTGCTCATTTAAATCGACTGCAATGACGATAAAATCAGACGTTGAAAGTAAAGTATCAAGATCACAATATTTCGCCTTTAAAGGCTCAGCTCGCTCTATACATGGCTTCCGATTATGGTATTGAATATTCATATTAAAACCGTAAAAACCACGTCTAGCTATCGCAGCACCGATATGACCTAAGCCAATGATGCCGAGCGTTTTCCCATAAATATCTTGACCAAATTGTGCTACACCGGCGGTACGTGTCCAATTCCCCTGCTTTGTCCAAGAATCTAAATGTGTCACTTTACGAGCCGCTGTCATCAATAAGGTAAAAGCCAAATCAGCGGTCGTCTCTGTTAACACATGAGGCGTATTGGTCAACCAAATACCCTGTTGTCTTAAATATTCAACGTCGTAATTATCATAGCCCACACTGACCGAAGAAATAATTTTAAGTTTTTTTGCGGTCTGTAAGTTGTCTTGATTTAAACGACGCCCAGCGCCTATCATCCCATCTGCATCCGCAACTTCTCTTAAAAGTTGCTCATTAATGTCACCCTGTTTTGGATTAATTTGAACGACCTGATATTTCGATTCTAATTGATTTAATATTTTCGGATCTATCTGACTAAATACCACAACCTTTTTTTTCATAAAACTCCCTCTTTAGATCCAGTATCGATTTAATTTTTAATTAAGTTCCACAAGCGACGCTTTAACAATGGCTGCTCAATCATGTCTTGTAAGCTTGCAATCTGCATATGCTGCGTCGTCGATATATGCGGCAAATACCCTAAGCTCAATATTTTTTTATCAACAGATAATGCATCGATAAAACCCTGTATAAATACTTGAGCACCTCTTCCATCTTGGAATTGAGCGAAATTAAATGGCCATTTTAAATCGTAAAACTGTGAACTCACACTACGCTGGATATTCACCCATAAGTTTTCTTGTTCTGTGGTGAGCGCTGTAGCATCTAGCAGAATAGTATGTGTTTTAGTGATCATCGCTTGAATTTCAAAAGCATCGATTACAAGCGGTTGACGCTCAACAGCCTCATCTTGAGACTGTTTGTCATTTTCCACAGACTCTCGAGGAAGCTGCACACCGTCTGGATTACTTTTTAACTGAAGCGAAGAATCATCTTTATTTAGCTGTTCAACTTGTGAAGCTGGTTTTGTGATGAACTGTTCTGATTGAGCTTGCGCAAATTCAGGAAAAGATACATCTATTGGATGATTTTCTTCAACCTGATCGCGATATAAGGAAGGTTTGTAATGACGTGTTTGTGCCGTATTTTGTGGAATCCATATATCGATTCCCATCACAGCTAAGAGGCTTCTTTGATGCTCTAACATATTCACATTCATTACAGATGGACTGGCATGAGGGCTGGGTATTCTACCCACTTTTTTAATCTTTTACTGAACTTTTAATCCGCAAACAATCATAACTTAATTTCATTTCTGACGCATTAACATCCTTGCAGCTTTTAAATTCAGAATGCATTGATAGCTAAACAATAATGACGCTGTTTTTCTTATGCATTTGATCCACAATTTCATCACTTTCAAATCCAAGTCGCCAATATAATAATTCAAGTACATCCAACTCATCTTGTGTAATAATTCGATCATTCCATAAACATAATTCAGCAACACCCAAAATACTCAACCGATCTCTCAACAACAATCCAGCAATATCATTAAGAATTTCACCTAAGTCGATAGGTTCATCTGAAATTTCTTCATAAAACTCAATTTCATCACGAGTTAAAATTCGTTCTAAGATTTGGGTTCTAACTTCAAGCTGATTAGCAGTATTTAACTGCTGAACATGTAATAACGCATCTATTAGCCTAACAATTTGCGGCTTAGCATCCTCAATTGAGGTTGGACGATGTATTGGCAATAAATCCAGTTGAGACTTCACCTTTTCAATCAGTAAAGCATCCAAAAGCCCAATTTCACCATCTTCTTGAATAATTTTAGCCAATTTAGTAATGAACTGACGTGCACTTGTAGCAGGCATATTTCCCAATTGCCTACATGCCTCATGAAAAATTTGAATATGCACTCGTCCATCTATATTTAACAGTGAGTCGACAATTGCACGACTCACAGGTGCATCAGAAGGAATAAATTCACGGTATTGCCGAATCATTAAAATCGCAACCATCACTTCACGCGCACCAGTCGAAGTTTGCAAAGCCCTTTGAATGAGTTCTGGACGTTTCATCTGCTGTCTAACTTCACTATTTAAGGGTTTGATGGCATCCTTAATTGCAAAGCTGATCGGTGATAATCTTAATAATGGAAGTGGCTGTGGTGACATCCATGGATTATATTCTTCAGCAATAGATTCCTCTAAAGAACGCATTAAACTAAATAGTGGTTGATTGCGTAATTTTTGTAAATTTTCTAATTGAATATCCTCAAGTAAATTCGGATTTAATTCATATATACGATCTTGAATACAAGGTTGGATATTCAACCAACTTTGAGGACTAAGTGAGTTAGCAAAGCACATATGAGAAATAGCTTCAGAATATTCACTATGAATCTGTGATCCTGCGTGATGAACATAGATTCTCAATAAGGTTTGAATATTAGCATTACTACTCAATAATCGTCTTGTCATTGCATCGTTATACAATGTTCGACTACCCAAAGTAATATATTTCATCAGACGCGTAATAAAGACGCCTAAACTACCAATTAACCATATGACTCCACCGATCGCCACAAAAGTTGTTTCCAAACTATCTCTCAATTGACCCCGATTACGTCGAAATCCCTGCTTCGCGATTTTACTGCCCCATTGGCTAAAGGTAATTAACCCACTGTATAAAATTTTAAGACGAGTATTTTCTCGAGTTTCACCCGATAAAATTTTATGGAATTCATGACCCAACAATCCATAAAGCTCTAACTCATCAAGATTTTGTAGCGCCCCCCAAGTCAGAATAATCACAGTATCTTTGGGATGAAAACCCGCAGTCAGTGCATTAACCCCTATTTCATCGGGTAAGACATAGAGTGTAGGTGTATCAATTGAGAATCGATGTGCTAATTTTTCAGCAAGCCTAAGCGCTGTACTTTCTTCTGGAGTACTTTCAATAAAAGTGAGTTGTCGTGCTTTCAATTGTTTTGCGAGCGTATGACCACCAGAGCGGAAGACATAAAACTCATAAACGACAGAACCACCAATAATGCTAATCAATAGCACCATCATATATGGACTGAGAAAATGCCACCAAATGGACTCAGAAGGATCAATATAATGAACCAACAATCCGAGCGTCGTGTTTAAAATGATAATTGCGAGCACAATAACAATTAAACATACGCTTAATGACCACAGCATATTTTTGTTTTTAATTAAGTAACCACTCACATCTTTCAATGTAAAATTTCCTCATTACATTGTCTTGTGATCATAAATTAAAAAAGCGGGAAATACCCGCTTTTTCAAATAGAAAACTATAAATTAATTTTCTTTAATACCACTCAGATCAACTGAGGCTGCATCAATATTTAGATCGATATAACCATCTTTGGTTTTCTTGGCAGAGTCATTACGCTTGCGCTCTAAACCATCGAGATACGACTCATCAATGTTACCCGCAACGTAAATACCGTCAAATACTGAGCAGTCAAAGTCAGTTAACTCAGGTACTTTTTTCGTACGAACAGCTTGCTTTAAATCTTCCAAATCTTGGAAAATCAAACGATCAGCACCAATCATTTCACGAATTTCTTCAACATCACGATTTGAAGCAATTAATTCGTTTTTAACTGGCATATCAATACCGTAGACATTCGGGTATTTCACCATTGGTGCAGCAGATGCAAAGAAAACTTTTTTAGCACCAGCATCACGTGCCATTTGAATAATCTCATTACACGTTGTACCACGCACAATCGAGTCATCTACAAGCAAAACGTTCTTATCTTTAAACTCCAATTCAACTGGATTTAGCTTTTGACGTACAGACTTTTTACGCAGCTGCTGACCCGGCATAATGAAGGTACGACCGATATAACGGTTTTTCATGAAACCTTCACGGAACTTCACACCGAGTGTATTGGCAAGTTCTAAAGCAGATGTACGCGAAGTATCTGGAATAGGTATAACAACATCAATGTCATGCTCCTCACTCCATTCACGCAGGATTTTCTGCGCCAACTTCTCACCCATTTTCAAACGTGCTTTGTATACCGAAATTCCGTCAATGATAGCATCTGGACGAGCAAAATAAACATACTCAAAAATACATGGGCTATGGTGTGGGTTAGCCGCACATTGCTTCGTGAATAGATTACCAGCATCATCAATAAAGATTGCTTCACCTGGCATCACATCACGTTCAACTTTAAAACCAAGCGCTGTTAAAGCAACTGATTCGGAAGCAAGGATATATTCAACACCATCCTCGGTATCACGCGATCCCAAAATTAAAGGTCGAATGCCATTTGGATCACGAAAACCAACTAAACCATGACCAGTGATCATTGCAACAACAGCATAACCACCTTTACAACGCTCATGCACACGAGTGACTACATGGAAAATATCATCCGCAGTCGGTGTAAGTTTGCCGCGTTTTTGTAATTCATGTGCAAAAACGTTTAATAACACTTCTGAATCTGAATCAGTATTCATGTGACGTAAATCTGTTTTAAACAGATCATCATGAATCTCGTCAGCATTGGTTAAATTACCATTGTGCGCTAAAGTAATACCATAAGGAGAGTTTACGTAAAATGGTTGTGCTTCAGCGCTACTCGATGAGCCAGCTGTTGGATATCGGACATGACCAATTCCGTAATTACCTAACAATGCACGCATATGACGTGTATGAAATACATCACGCACCATGCCATTGTCTTTTCTCAAAAAGAGACGACCATTATGGCATGTCACAATCCCTGCAGCATCTTGTCCACGATGTTGTAACATCGTTAATGCATCAAACAACATTTGGTTAACAGGTGATTTACCAGCTATACCAACAACTCCACACATAGCAACCTCGCAGACAAGCTAGGATTAATAAAAAGGATTATTCGTTGAATGAGATGACGAATCATCTTGTTCAGAAGATGATTGACGAGAAGAATCTGATGATTGATTCGACTCTTCTGATTTCATATGACTTAAAGCTTTTGACGCTGTCTCTTTGGTGTACTCAGTCGCTAAAGGCGCGTAAGGCAATAAAGTTTGAATAAACTTAGATTGTTTCCAATGTGGAGAGCTCTCTACAAATGAACCAATCCCTTGCATAGTAATGAGGACGATTAAGAGACCTTTCAAGGTGCCAAATGCACCACCTGCCAATCGATTTAATGGACCAAGCTTTAAGCTTTTCAGCAACCGATTTAATATTGCAGTGACGATCCAAGTCAAAACAACAATAATCAGAACAATAAAAGCAAATGCCGCTATTTTTTGAACCACAGGATCTTGACTGAGTGCGGACATTGAAGGCGCAATTTGACCCGCAAATTTTGCACCCATAATGAGTGCAAAAATCCATCCTACCAAGTTCGCAAAGGCTTTAACGAATCCTTGACGCAAACCGTTAAGCCCTCCAATGAGCAGAATAATCAGTATAAAGATATCGATGGTATTCATAGATTAGGTCATAGCTTGTACGCAATCTTTAATCAGTTTTGGCCCTGTATAAATTAGACCACTATAAATTTGAACCAATTGCGCACCCGATTGCTGTTTAGTCGCGGCTTGATCACCACTAAGAATACCACCAACACCAATCAATGGGATTTGACCTTGAAGTAATTTTGAAAATGCAGATAGACATTGTGTACTTTTTTCAAATACAGGCGCACCAGATAAACCACCTGCTTCATCACCATGCGCTAAATTTTCTACACCCTCACGTGACAAAGTCGTATTGGTCACAATCAGACCATCAATTTTAAATTGAATTAATTGAGATGCAATAAATTCAATATCTGACTCAGTTAAATCTGGGGCAACCTTTAATACCAGTGGAACATAATGTTGATATTGTTCAGCAAGTTCAAGTTGACGATTTTTTAAAGTTTCAAGAAGTTCTGTTAATGCATGTCCACTTTGTAAACTACGTAAGTTCTTGGTATTCGGAGATGAAATATTAACAGTAATATAAGATGCGTAATTATAAACTTTTTCTAAACAAATGAGATAATCAGTTACAGCATCTTCAACTGCTGTATCGGCGTTCTTACCGATATTGATGCCTAATACACCTTTATAATTTGCTGCCTTAACATTCTCAATCAGCTGATCTACACCATCATTATTAAAACCCATACGATTAATAATCGCTTGAGCCTCTGGAAGGCGGAATAAACGCGGTTGAGGATTTCCAGATTGAGGTCGAGGGGTAATGGTTCCAATTTCGATAAAACCAAAACCTAAACTCGCAAGTGCATCAATATATGCACCATTTTTATCTAAACCTGCAGCCAAACCAACTGGGTTTGGAAATTGAATACCCATACAAGTCACTGGCTTTGGGTCTATTTTTTGACGCATTATGCCAAACTTATATGTCGATTTAAGCATTGATAATGTCAAATCATGTGCACGCTCAGGCGCCAATGAAAATAGAAATGGACGAGCAAGCGAATATAACATATCTCAAAAACTGCGGTTTTTTAAGTTGCCACATTATAGGCTGAGTATGCCCAAAACGCTATGCCTGTCATAGGTTTATTTTCACCACTTACTGTACTGATGCTGTTAATTTAATCGCAGCTCCAGACTTAATAAGTTCCAATTTTTCAACACTTAAACCCATTTGAACCAATTGGGTAAGAAAATTTGCGAGGATCGCGTAGTTTTCATGCTCAGCACTGATCATCAATTTATTATCGCTTGGTTGTGTGACCACAGATAATCCTGCTTGTTGTGCCACACGCAGAATTTTATCCGAAGGTGTTAGGCTTAAATCTGTTGAAGATTTCATTGTCACCACATTGGATTGCATCCACACCAATGTGTCTTTCAGTTCATTCAATCTTTTTTGCTGATTATCTGCTGCTTCATGCATTTTCCACAAAGCAGAACCAATCAATGCGACGACAACGATAATCGTTGCAGCGATGACAAGTACACGCTCACGTACACTCAATGACGATAAATAGTCATCAATCTTTTCAAATAATTGATCAAATTGATTTTGAAATTTTTCTAAAGTTTTCATTATTGTACTTTCACCAAACCAACGACCATTTTATCCTGAGTTTGCACATTCCCAAGTTCAGCTTTGAAGCCTTGCTGATTCATTTGCTGAATTAGATTTTGTAATTTTTCGGATGAGTCCGCCACCAAATCCATACTTAAACCAGATGCTTCATAAGAAACACGATTTGCGATAATTTGATGTTGCATTAAAATCGGACCTACACGGCTGATTAACTGTAAGACCTCAGTATTTGCAGGTTTACTCATCCGCAAATTACTTTCAAATTGGCTTCGCAAATTTTGCTCATTGAGACGACTATTGGGTCCAAACCAAGATTGATATTGCTCTACCGCAACCAAAGCCGTTTGATCAGATACTTTTTTTAACTTTACCCAACGCACTAAATCATAACTGAATTGCACTACAAGCAAGCCCACAAGCAGTGCTGCACATGCTTTCCAATAGCCTGAGATTCCACCCTCTGTGTTTTTTGCTTTAGGCAAAACATTGAATGGATGATTCTTTAATTTTTTTTCAGCTTTAAATACATAATTAAAGCTTTCCCGCTCATTTTGTTCCGTTGCATGAATCAAACTCATCATCTGATCATCATTTAACCGATCATGCAAAATATGTATAGGCTTTGGCAATAGATCCAAAAACAATGCTAAATCATCAATCGCAAAACCTTGATTTGATCCTGTTCTCGCCAATAAATGCCCATAAATATTGGCTAAAATAGTTTGCCCCTGTTCTGGCACTGGTAAGACCAAAAAATCGGGTAATAGCGCAACCACTTTCACCGGAATCAAGTTCAGAGCATGTTGCATTGTCTGGACTTGGTATTGACTGATCCCCATTACTGACAATTGATCTGGTGCCTCAAATTGAGTAAGCACTTTCATCTGATCAATGGAGTGAATGGTATATTCTTCAAGTAAATATTTAGCGCCTTCGCTTCCAATTTGCTTGAATTGCGCTTTGGGCATATTCTGTTCAATAATTTGCACATCATGGCTTGAAAAGAATACAACAGCTTCTTGTCCATGATACGGTTGAGTATCTTGAATTAACTCTTCTAGCGTTGTTGATGAATTCCAATTTTCACCATTTGACCAGAGCCAAACCCCATTCGACACTGGCATCCATAAATACAACATTAATTTTATTCTGCCGTTTTATTCATTAAAACTTATGGTTATTAAGCTGACGGTACAAAATGTTTTAATTTTGTGGAAAGTCCCGCAGCAATGACTGTCTGATCATAAATCCTCGCTTCAGCAAGTGCAAAAGGATTAAAAAATTCAGACGTAATAATTTCTTCAATATATGCCACAATATTCATATGACATACAACCACAATATTCTCAAAAGGTAGTTGAGATAACCACTCAACTGCAACTTTAGCATCATCGTCAGGTTTAATTTTATCACATATTAAAACTTCAACATTTGGAAAGAATAGCTGTATATGTTTTAAAGTTTCCTGCGCCCTGAGCAAAGTACTCACTACAAATATATCAGGTGCTACTACGTCTTTTAAAAAGTGCGCAGTTTGTTCAGCTTGAATATGACCCCGCTCAGTCAGTGGTCGTTTCGAGTCATTACCATTAATTGGTGGAGCGGCTTCACCATGACGAACTAAAGTGAGTTGCATTTGTTTTCCTTAAACCATGTGTCATCCATCATATCTAAACATTATGACAATGATGATAAACCATTCATTAATCTTAAACTTTATGATGCGGCAATACGAATTCAACATCACTTCGATGACCATTCTTCATCAAAGATAATGCAATATGTAATGGTGGTGCGCCTTCATAAATCACTTCGTAGAGTGCTGTGGTGATTGGCATATAGACATCAAGCTCTTTGGCTCTTGCATTCACTTGCACAATGGTATTAATCCCTTCAGCTGTTTGACCCAGTTCCGTCGTTGCCTGCTCTAAGGTTTTACCTGAACCTAAAGCAAATCCAACTTGATAATTTCGACTTAAAGGACTATTACACGTTGCGAATAAATCGCCAACACCAGACAAACCTAAGAATGTCAGTGGATTTGCGCCTAGCTGTACAGCAAAGCGACTCATTTCCGCCAACGCACGTGTCAAAATCATACTTTTGGTATTTTCGCCAACGTTGTAGGCTGCAGCCATCCCCATTGCGACAGCATAGATATTTTTAAGTGCGCCTCCAAGCTCCACGCCATGTACATCATCGCTTCCAAATACACGAAATAGTGCACTGTGTAATGCTTGCTGCACTGCATATCTCACCAATTCAGAATGGCTGGCAATCACTGTTCCAGCAGGCATTCCTGACATAATTTCTTTCGCTAAATTTGGGCCCGAAAGAACGCCATAAGGTACTTCTGGAAGCTCTTCACGAATAATATCACTCATGAAACTAAAGGTTTTAGCTTCGATCCCTTTTGTGAGTGATACAACCGCCTGAGCAGTGATAAAGGGCTTGATCTGTTTGAGTACATCTCGGAATGAATGGCTCGGAATAGCGACCAAAATAATGTCTCGATCTCGAACAGCCTTTTCAAGATTGGATTCTGCTTTTAATGCTGGCTCAAGGTTATAATCTGGCAAATATCTTGAATTAACATGTGTTCGATTGATTTCATTCGCAATTTCCTCATCACGAATCCAAATCATGGTGTCACAACCATTTCGCACTGCCGTATTCGCCATGGCTGTACCAAAACTACCACCACCAAGAATCGTAACACGCAAGGCTGTTTTATGATCAATTGCAACTGGCTCGACCAAATCTGAAAACTTTAATTCCGACATTCTTTTAAATCCTAAACATTCTTTTTCTAATCGTTAAATTTGCAAAGTTGCAATTACGGCTGCCAAAAACTGACGAATGCATCTGTTTCAATCTCAGTGCGTGGTGCAATCGCCTTAAAAGCAGTCCCTACATAAATGATACCTGAAATTAAATCATGCGTTTGTAGCCCTAACTTTCTTTTAAATAGATCTGACTCCACAACAGCACCACTGCGCCACATGGTATTGAAACCCTGAGCTTGTAAACTGAGCAAAAGATTTTGTATTGCAGCGCCTGAACTTAAAGTTTGCTCAAAATATGGAACTTTCGCATGATCATGAAATCGTGTTACAGCGATAATCAGCATAGGTGCACGCATAGGATGATGACGTACGCGTTCAATTTGAATTGAATCAGTTTCACCAAGGTCTGCTACTGCTTCACTGAGTAAAACACCAAATGCTTCACGTTGATCTCCTTTCACAACAATAAATTGCGTCGGTTTCAGACGATGATGATCGGGTGCGGTTAAAGCGGCTTTAAAAGCTAATTCTAATTGTTCTGCGTTAGGATGAGGTTCTACCAAATGACCAACGGATTGACGCTGATGAATATTGTCATGCACTACTTGAGAAAATTGATCTGACATTTGAAGACTAATCTTTAAACTAACACTATGTACTTAAGCTTAGCATAAACATTGAAAACTACTCTACAGTTATACTTATACACAATGCATCCAGCATGATTACAATCAAACAGAAATCAGGTATTTCACTTCAAAATCGATACAAAACATGCTTAATTCTTTGGAATTTAAGCCCTAGCATACATGACAGAGCTCTAAACTTTATATTGCAAATGCTAAAGGAAAAATAAAATGAAAAAATTAATGACATTGGCTTCATTAGCGACTACGACAATTCTCCTGAGTGCTTGTGCATCAACACCGACTGAAACACTTGCC
This sequence comes from Acinetobacter sp. 24-47-66, assembly GCF_056779755.1. Taxonomy (NCBI): domain Bacteria; kingdom Pseudomonadati; phylum Pseudomonadota; class Gammaproteobacteria; order Moraxellales; family Moraxellaceae; genus Acinetobacter; species Acinetobacter sp. 24-47-66. Next base: position 326,250 of record NZ_JBWYIL010000001.1, on the reverse strand, counting down.
ATTCAAAAACCAAACAATCAATATGAGGTGTCAGGATTAGGCAAAACCCAAGTTCTTGCAAAAAATAATGCAATTTCTGCCGCGAACAAAACTTGCGGTAAGAATTCTGCACCTGTCCTAATTGACGAAAAAACTGAATATAACGGCGCTCTAAAAGGTGTTGTAGATGAACAGACTGGTAAACTCATAACAGCCGCTTCATCAGTACTTGGCTCTGTAATCGGTACTAAAAATACAATCGAAAAAGATACCGACTACCAAACAACAATCACCTTCAGCTGTAATACAGCCCGCTAAATTTTCCTATAAAAAAAGTCCCTTTGAAGGGACTTTTTTATTGAGCAATTAGCAATAACCATCTAAACGTGTTAATGGAATCTTTTGACCAATCGCTTTTTCGATCTCAGGTAAATAAAAAGCATCATCTTCTGACAAGAAACTGATACTCACCCCTCTTGTGCCTGCTCGACCTGTACGCCCTATACGGTGTACATAATCATCAGACTGCTCAGGTAGAGTAAAATTAATCACGTGTGACACACCATCCACATGAATACCTCGACCAGCCACATCTGTTGCGATCATAATGTTGTGTTTGCCATTTTTAAATTGATCCAACATCTTTAAACGTTTATCTTGCGCGATTTCACCAGATAACATCACTACCTTGTAACCATCATGCTTAAGATGATCATACAGCTTACGGACCTGATCACGGCGATTTGCAAATATCATGACTTTTTCAATGGGCTCATCACGCAATATTTCTTGCAGCAATTTGTATTTATCTGATTTCCCAACCACATAAACACGTTGCTCTACGTCAGCATTGGTTTTTTTCTCAGGCTCAATTTCGACAGTAACAGGTTCAAATAACCATTGTTGAGCAAGATTGAGTACATCATAACTAAACGTAGCAGAGAACATTAAGGTTTGACGTTGTTCTTTGCGTGGAGAGAATCGCACAATGCGTTTAACAGAAGGAATAAATCCCATATCCAGTAAACGATCTGCCTCATCAATGACTAAAAATTCAATTTGATCCAACCAAATTTCTTTTTGTTCAGTAAAATCAATCAAACGACCTGGTGTCGCGACAAGAATATCTACGAAATTTTCATCCAGTTGTTTTTTTTGCTTATCGAAGTCTACGCCACCCACCAAAGTCACAACATTTAAGTCGGTAAACTTAGTCAGATCACGTGCATCGTTTTCAATTTGAATCGCAAGCTCACGCGTTGGTGCCATAATTAGAGCTCGGGGTTCACCACGATAACGCTGTGTTTGTATCGGATTGTTCAATAAATCATTAATAACACTAATTAAGAATGCTGCAGTTTTTCCTGTGCCTGTTTGTGCACGTCCAATTGCATCATGCCCTGCCAACGTATATTTCAATACTTTCTGTTGAATGGGGGTCATTTCATTAAACCCTAAAGCATCAATCGCTTGCTTAAGTTGCGGATGTAAATTAAGGGTTTCGAAACCTGATGACATATAAAGGGCTCTACAATCAATATTTGATAATGGTCTATAGTATAAACAAAAAACGCCCCAATTTATCAAAATTGGAGCGCAACCTAATTTTCAGTGAAAAGTAGGATTAGTCTAAAGGCTGAACTTCTTCAGCTTGAAAACCTTTTTGACCTTGTACAACGCTGAATTCTACGCGTTGACCGTCACGAAGTGAACGGTGGCCTTCACCTTGAATAGCACGGAAATGAACGAATACGTCATCACCGCCTGCGCGTTGAATAAAGCCAAAACCTTTAGTATCGTTAAACCACTTAACAACGCCTTGTTCGCGAGCTGTCATAAGTTAATCCTCAGTTGGTAAGAAAAGGGACCACCCGGTGTTGCAAACAGCAGAGCAAACAAATTTTAAAACATTTTTTATTTCAAAGCTTGTAATCATTCTGTAAAACTATTAACAAAATCCCGGTTATATCCATTATAAATAAGGCTTAGAGAACAAATTTCTCTACGCAATCCTTAAGTACGCATTGAGCTTAACATGGGTACAACACAATTAATAGAAAAATTTTAGCTAATTATCTAACTGAAACTTGTATATTAATCACACAAATTTAGTGCAAAAATTGCACTTTATTTGAACAGTTCATCTAAATCATTTAATTTTATTCTTAAGTCACACTTTTGCTAGAATAATGACCCACTTTATTATTCAATCTCGTGTTTTACTATGTCTCAAGTGTTAATCGATGCGATGGGGAAACCTTGCCCTTTACCTTTACTGCTACTTAAGAAATCGATGAAACAAAATAGTGCACCTCAGCAATTTTTATTAAAAGCTTCAGATCCGAACAGTCAAATCGATATTCAACGTTATTGTCAGCTACATAAATTGACATGCGCATTTAAACAAGTTTCGGATTCTGAATTTCATTACGTGATTGAATCTTAGGTATTTTCATCTAAATTAATCATGGATAAATATTGTATTTAAATTTACATTTCACTACCCAAATTCGCTTAATTCTGTATGCTATAAGGATTAAGATGAATGTAATTGGTTTTTTAAACTATTTTCCTATAAGGAGTACTCATGACTGACAGCAGCAATCAATTGATGCCCCTGTCATTGTCTGCGCCCGGGGTCAATTTAGGTGCTTACATTAGTACTGTAAACCAGATCCCTATTTTGACAGCTGAACAAGAAAAAGAGTTAGCTGAACGTTATTTTTATGACCAAGATCTAGACGCAGCTAAAATGCTGGTGATGTCCCACCTTCGTTTTGTTGTGCATATTGCCCGCAGTTACGCAGGTTACGGCTTACCTCAAGGCGATTTAATCCAAGAAGGTAATTTAGGCTTGATGAAAGCTGTAAAACGCTTCGATCCTAATATGGGAGTACGCTTAGTTTCTTTTGCAGTACATTGGATTAAAGCTGAAATCCACGAATATGTGATTCGTAACTGGCGTATTGTTAAAATTGCGACAACTAAAGCTCAACGTAAACTGTTCTTCAACTTAAGAAGCTTAAAAAAATCGAGCAAGAAATTAACGCTCGAGGAAGCGCAATCTATTGCGGCTGATTTAAATGTAACAGCTGAACAAGTTCTTGAAATGGAAGGCCGTTTAACAGCTTATGACGCAGCCTTCGAAGCTCAATCCGATGAAGATGATGAAAGCTCAGTTCATGTCGCTCCTGCGCTTTACTTAGAGGATAATCGTTATGATCCTGCTCGTTTAGCAGAGGAAGAAGATTATGAATCTCAGAGCACCTCTGCTTTACATGAAGCAATGGATCAGCTGGATGATCGTTCACGCAATATTTTACAGCGCCGCTGGTTAGATGATGATAAGTCTACGTTGCATGAACTAGCAGCCGAATATAATGTTTCCGCTGAACGTATTCGCCAGCTTGAAAAAAATGCCATGGACAAGATCAAGATCGCCATGTCATCAAATTAATACGATTACAAAAAAAGAGCTATAAGCTCTTTTTTTGTATTTCACGATATGCAAATTTAAAAAAATCCTACGTCATGTATGCTATCGTATGACGCAATTTTTGATTGGGAATAACCTGATGTGGATCTCAATATCAGCCATTAATTTAGCGCTTGCCGTAATGCTGGGTGCTTTCGGCGCTCATGGCCTTAAAGCTCGTGCAACCGAAGCCCAACTGACATGGTGGCAGACTTCAACTGATTATTTCTTTTATCATGCAATAGGATTATTAATACTCGCACTCATACCGAAAATAATTCCAAACTTTTCAACTCAATTCAGTTTTATCTTCATCCAGTTCGGTATCATTTTATTTTGTGGATCTCTATATCTCATGGCTTTAGGACTCCCACGCGGGTTGGGTGCAATTACACCTCTTGGTGGAGCATTGATGATTATTGGCTGGCTACTTTTAGCATGGCAATCATTCAAAATTCAGCATTAAATTGAAGGTCATCCAATGAATATATTTTTAAATGGCGAGTCGATTCAAACGCAATGCCAAAACTTATTAGAACTGGTTCAAGAATTATCGCTTGAAGGTAAACGATTTGCTGTTGAAAAAAATGAAATGATCATTTCAAAAAGCAAACTGGCAGATACCCCTATTTCAGATGCTGACCGTATAGAAATAATTCATGCTGTTGGCGGTGGTTAACTCGGAGTAAATATGGAAGATAGTCCGTTGATCATAGGATCACGTTCATTTAGTTCACGACTATTAGTGGGCACTGGAAAATATAAGGATATGCAGGAAACTGACTTAGCCATCCAAGCCAGTGGTGCTGAGATCGTTACTGTTGCAATCCGTCGCGTAAACATTGGTCAAAATCCAGATCAACCTAACCTGCTCTCAGTGATTCCACCGGAAAAATACACCATTCTTCCCAATACAGCTGGTTGCTTTGATGCCAATAGTGCCATTCGCACTTGTATGCTCGCACGTGAACTTTTAGATGGTCACAATTTAGTCAAGCTTGAAGTATTAGGTGATGAAAAAACGCTTTATCCTAATATTACTGAAACCTTAAAAGCTGCAAGAACATTGATCGATGATGGTTTTGAAATCATGGTTTATACCTCTGATGATCCTATCGTCGCGCAAGAACTTGAGAATATGGGCTGTGTCGCTATTATGCCTTTGGGGAGTTTAATTGGTTCTGGTTTAGGTATTCTTAATCCACATACCATTTCTATCATCAAAGAAAATGCCAAAGTCCCTGTCTTGGTGGATGCTGGGGTTGGTACAGCTAGTGATGCTGCTATTGCGATGGAATTAGGTTGTGATGGCGTACTCATGAACACTGCGATTGCTGCTGCACAGAATCCGATTCTAATGGCTTCTGCCATGAAAAAAGCCGTTGAAGCTGGACGCGAGGCTTATCTTGCTGGTCGTATGCCACGCAAACGTATGGCAAATGCAAGCTCTCCAGAAACTGGATACTTTTTTAAATAAAAAAAACCCACTTTTTAAAGTGGGTTTTTTCTTAACTCACTCGACGATACAAAGGATCATCCAATCCGTCAATTTTGATAAAGTTAGGTAAAACTTTTATTCTTTCAATCCAAGCGCGTACATTTGGATAAGGCTCTAGAGAAATATCACCCATCGGTGCTAACGCGACATAGACAAACACTGCGATATCCGCAATAGTTGGTCTATTATTCGCTAACCATTCACGGTCTTTGAGCACACCATCTAAAATAGCCAAAGATTTGTGACCACGTATTTTCGCCTCTTTAAATGTTTGCTCGGTACTTTCTAATCCCAAACCATTGTATGGACCTTTGAAAGACAATATCGCGCGTGCCGTGAAAACCCCTAATTGCACCCAACTGGCAGCAAAGGCAAGCCAATCTACAATTTTAGCTTGTTTACTAAATCTTCAGACCACCATGTGTTTTATCTAAATATTTACCTGCTAAATACACCAAAATTGCGGCAGAATCAGTTAAAACAATATCGCCATCTACTAATGCTGGCACTTCGCCTTTAGGATTAATTTTTAAAAATTTCTCACTATGCTGTTCATCACTGAAATAATCTAGTTCTACAATTTCAAGATCCACTTTCAATAATGCTGCTAACAGACGTACTTTATAACTGTTACCTGATTCGTTGTAAGAATATAATTTCAAACTCATTTTTTAGTCCAACAATTTAAATACAAAATATAAATATCAGATTTAAATCAGCAACTTAAATAATGTTTAGTTCAAAAAATATCATGAATAACGATATCTTATTTAATGAATTACCACTGAATCTGAAACGAATGATGATGAAAAATTTGTCTTTTTAATGCTCTCTATTTCTGAAAAATATTTGTGAAATTTCTTTGAAAATTTTAGAGTAAAAAAGAGCCTTTCGGCTCTTTCTCGAAACAAACGGAACGAAACCTTACCTGTTAAGGAATCAATCCTTCATCTCGCATCGCAATCTGTACAGACTGACGCTCTGCAACTTTATTGCGTATATGAATAATATTTTTATAAGGACTCAAGTCATGTTCAATATGATTAGACCAATTGGTGAGTACAAATAAGTACGCATCTGCAGGTCCAAAATTATCATCTACCAAATAATCATTAGTAGATTCACCAATTGTTTTATCAATGAATGTCAGTAAACGATCAACTTCGGCATACGCTTTTTGTTTAGCATCGTCAGTGAGTGGTGCACCAAAAAACACTGCATAAGCATCGTGTAATTCAGAATTTAGATAACCAAGCCACTCCAGTACTTTTGCTCGACCTAATCCAGAAGGTGGAATTAAATCTTGAGCAGGATCATGCTGTGCCAAAAATGGTAAAATTGCGACATTTTCCGTTAAAATTAAGCCAGGATTAATTTCTAGCGCCGGCACATAGCCTTTAGGATTAATTGCGAAGTAATCTTCGCCTTTTTCAGTGGTATGAGTTTTAAGATCAACACGAACCAAATCAAAATCAACATTAATTTCATTTAAAATAATATGCGCTGCGAGTGAACATGCACCTGGCGAATAATACAACTTCATACTTTTTCCTTGTTATCTAACTACTATCATTTTTAAATTGCTTCACGCTTTTTTTCAATAAGAACTGTTTTTTAAATTGCAAGCAAGCGTAAACATCGATGATCTCCTTATGAATATTGTGCAGATTGAATTAATTTTCAAGCTTTTTTCAGCTTTTATTTGTGTGATGTTTTACCATAGCGCTGCTACATCTTTGTGAAAGGCAAATTGTGATTTATTTAAAGAAAGATCAGTGGTTTTCTAACATTCGAACCGACGTACTTGCAGGCTTGGTCGTAGGTTTAGCTTTGATTCCAGAGTCAATCGCATTTTCGGCAATTGCTGGCGTTGATCCTCAGATAGGTCTGTATGCCTCATTCTGTATAGCTGTTACGATCGCCTTCTTTGGTGGTAGGACTGCTATGATTTCGGCTGCTACAGGTGCGATGGCGCTGCTGATGATCATTCTTGTTAAAGAACACGGATTACAATATTTATTGGCAGCTACGATTCTGACAGGTGTAATTCAAATTATCGCTGGATATCTCAAAGTCGCAAAACTCATGCGTTTTGTTTCCCAGTCAGTGGTCTATGGTTTCTTAAATGCTTTAGCGATTCTCATTTTTATCGCTCAATTTCCAGAAATTGCTCAAATGAATAGCTTAGGCTATATATTTTTAGCGATTGGTTTATTGGTCATTTACGCATTTCCCTATTTACCCAAAATCGGAAAAATCATACCATCGCCATTAGTGTGTATTATTGTACTCAGTGTATTGGCACTTCTACTTGGCGCTGACATGAGAACAGTCAATGATTTGGGTACATTTCCAGATACCTTGCCTGTATTTTTAATTCCTGAAATTCCATTCAATCTCGACACTTTACTTATTATTTTACCGTACTCTCTCACGCTCGCCACAGTTGGTTTGCTTGAGACCATGATGACTACGACTGTGATTGATGAAATGACTGAGTCTGAAGGAGATCGTCATCAAGAATGTCGCGGTCAAGGGATCGCGAACATGGTAAGTGGCTTTATGGGGGGTATGGCTGGATGTGCAATGATCGGTCAATCCATCATCAATGTCAGCTCAGGTGCTAGAACAAGATTATCGACATTAGTGGCTGGTGTTTTTTTGCTATGTCTCGTGGTCTTCTTTAAAGATTGGTTGGCTTATATTCCTATGGCTGCTTTAGTCGCCATTATGATCATGGTCGCGTTCACCACATTTAATTGGGATTCAGTAAAAAATTTCCGCAAACATCCCGTGCAAAGTAATGTTGTCATGCTTACTGTCGTGGTGATTGTTCTTGCAACACATAACCTTGCTCTAGGCGTATTGATTGGTGTAATTCTGTCAGCCCTATTTCTCATTAATAAACTCGAGAGTGAAGTAAAAGTTCAATCTGAATTAGAAAATCACGTGCGCTACTATACGGTAAAAGGTCAAATATTTTTCAGTAGCGCAGAAATTTTTTATGCATTTTTTGATTTCAAAGAAGATATCAAGCAAGTAGAAATAGATCTCAGCTATGCTCATATTTGGGACATCACTTCTGTCAATATGTTAGCGAATATCGTGGCTAAATTTGAAGCTCAAGGGACTCAGGTACGTGTGATTGGTTTAAACCAAGCGAGCGTAACATTGATAGAACGTATCTCAAATACTTAAAAAAAGAGCCAAATGGCTCTTTTTTATTACTAAGTTTTAGGAATGGTTTCTGCGTCTCCAACCAATCAAGGCTAACAGGCTTAATCCTAAAATGGATAACCAGTTCAACGAACCACCACCTGACGTAGTGTCACGCTGTGGCTGCTCAGCATTTGTTGAGCTGTTAAGTTCTAAGTCGACAATCACTGGATCATGATCAGAAGATCTAAATGCATGATTTACATAAAAGAGCGACTTCTGCTCTGTAGTCTTAAATTCTTCGTTATAGTCTAGGTTCGTTGGCTCATCAGCGTTAATGTGCCATACAAATGCACGCTTAACCGCAGGAAAGAGCGAAGCATCAGCTAAAGCATGATCCAAATTACCTGCTCCACCAAATCCAGCTTTGTTACTGTCGACACCAAATACATAGGTATACGCCTGTTCGCCGAGCCCTACAACTTTGTCCGCCAGTACATTCGTATAATTAGCACGCTCTAAAGCCAAAATTGGATCTTCTTTTGCATAACTATTTAAATCACCAATCAAGAGCGTATTCGTATGACCTGTAATTTGCGTTGGATTCTTTGCAATCCACTGCATAAGTTGTTGTACCGCTTTAACTCGTGTCGCATTCCAACACCCCTGACCATCACCTTGATCCGCATCAGCAGATTGATCATTTGAAGGACAACTTCCTTTAGACTTCAAATGATTCGGAATAACCGTAAAGATTTTACCGCCACTCACTGGTTGAAAACTTTGAGCAAGGGTCACTCGATTTCTTTGTGACTGGTCATCAAACACTGCAGCAGCGTTAACAGGTTTTACACGCTTACTGTTGTAAATAATCGCAACAGCAATCGCATCATCACCTAATCGATTTGAATTTGGCGGAGTGATATATTTCCACTCCGATCCAAGTGCTCGTGTTAAATATGCAATGGCACTATTTTCACCATAACCATTATTCGCAATTTCCATTAAACCAAATACATCAGCATCGATTTCTTTCATTGCACTGACTATTTTGGCATGTTGCTTCTCAAACTCAGCTTTGCTGCTAGCACCTCGCTCAGTTGGAAAACCATTTAAGCCATTGTCATAGTTCAAAACATTGAAAGCCACGACACGGGTTTGGTTTGAATTTTTCTGAATCATCGGTGGCCGCGGGTTGTTCGCTTTAATTTGGATTTGAGTACGACCTTGTACAGGTTGAATACGCCAAGAATTAAATCGATATTCTAGAATACCCTCAACAGCATTTAACTGATCACCTGCACGTAGGGTATTTAAAGCACTAAACTGACTTGGCAGTGTAGGCGTTAAATTTTGTGCATTATATCCATCATCAAGTTCAATTTTGGACAAAAGATTTTTTTGCGCCAATGCCGTTGCTTCTGCTGATTTAGCTGGATAAATATTGGTCGGCATAAACAAACGTCCTAGACTTAATGACAGTTGTCCGTAGCGACCATAATTGTAATTTTCACTTACCGTTAATGTTTGAGGTATTTTAACCAACATACCTTGATAACGCTTTGGCGCATGCCCTGAAGCGTTAGTTAAACTCTCAAATGGTAACTCGATTGATAATGGCGTTATCCAAGCACTTGCCGCTTGATTACAAGTTAAAATATTTTCGGATAAATTATCAATCTGTAACTGATTTTGATATTCAGTTAATCGACCTTTAAGAACGACTTCTTCTCCGACTTTTCCTCCTTTTATAGGACTTGAAGCAGGAGCATATACAAAAATCGCGTTAGTTAGATCGGGTTTTGCTTTGGCATCAGGGGTTTGGATATAGAAACCTGAGAATCCATTCGCATAACGATAATCCGCAGTAATCACCCCCTTCACAGTATAGTTTTGATTCTTAGCTGCTTGTGAGAGTTCAGCGATAGGTGTATTCGCAGAGTTACAACTTAGAGTCGTCGGAGATGGCTCTATTGGTTCATTTGTACTAATCGCTAAATACTGGTTAAAAGCATTGCGATCCGACCATTTAGCCCACTCTTTTTGAATTTCAAAGGGTGCAGATGGATCTATCGAAACGACATCATGTGTTTTCTTTGTACGTTCAAAGCTTAAACCGGTTGCCCAGTTTTGCTGTGTTCCAATCGCACCAAAACGGTCGACAGCCACATTGTTTTTATAGAGAACAATTGCATCATCGCCATTAAATGAAAGGTTAGCAGTTTGCTGAACAGCTTCACCCAATTCAGTTTTTAAATTTGAATGTCCAATTAAAAAGTGCTGCTGAGCTGTTAAAGTTCCTTGCAGCTTGACCGTCAAATTCGCAGTGGTTTGACCATTCGGAAATATTTTTAATTGATACGCGGATAAATCAACAACGCCTCCATCTGGATTGTATAGTTCAATACCTTTCTTGTTGTTATTACCATCCACATACTGGCTGATCATGAGTTCAGCATACGACGTTGAACTAAATCCGATCAAACATAAAGATAATGTGAGTTTATTGAACACCCATTTGTTTAGCGTTATTTTATTCATTTTAAGTCTTATTCATTGTTCATATTATTTTCCAAGCCTAGTGTACAGGCATGACAAGTTGATGAACAATTCATGACATTTTGAAAAAGTTCATGAATAGATCGACAAATCATTGATAGCTACGTAGCGCTTTCAGGTAGAAAAAGGTTTGACTTAGGAGTCTCAGGTCTTAAAATACCGCATTCGAATTTTTTCTCATTTGCCAAAGTTATGTCGAACGATCAATTAGACCCGCAAGTTGTAGAATTAGACAACTTGAACGAGCATCGCGAAATTGTCACATTTATGCGCCGTTCATCTCCGTTGAATACTTCTCAACGAACTGCGCTTGAACAATATGGTCACTTAATTTTGGAATATCCTGTTGGTGATTTACGTCAGCAATTTGAGCATCCTGAACGTCCATTGACGGTTGAAATCGGTTTCGGTATGGGGCGCTCTCTTGTACTTATGGCAAAAGCCAATCCTGAACGCAATTATGTCGGCATTGAAGTACATGTTCCCGGCATTGCACAATGTGTATATGAAGCGGGTATGGCTGGTTTGACAAACTTACGTTTACTTGATGCGGATGCAATTCAAGTTTTGCGTGAAATGCCAGATAACAGTATCAATGCAATTCAACTTTATTTCCCCGATCCTTGGCAGAAAAAACGTCACCATAAACGTCGCTTCGTCTCACACGATCGTATGCCTTTAGTTGAAGAAAAACTTGAAATGGGTGGAACATTCCATGCTGCGACCGATTGGGAACCCTATGCAGAATGGATGTTAGATGTATTAGATAACCGTCCTCGTTTAGAAAATATGGCGGGTAAAGGTAACAGTTATCCTCGTCCTGACTGGCGTCCTCAAACTAAGTTTGAACGTCGTGGAATTGATGAAGGCCATAAAATTAACGACTTCTTATTTAAAAAGATTCAATAATAAAAAACAGGACTTAAGTCCTGTTTTTTATTCTGATTGTCTTTTATAAATTTGGTCACTCACCACACTATACACTTGGCTTAAATCCGTACGCCCAGCCTGCGCCAGCATCTCTTGATGCATATGGATAATGTTTTGATCACCACGCATCGCTGGACCAGTTTGCACCTGTTTTGGGGGATTTAAAGTCGCTTTTTTCGCAGTTTCCAAAATCAATGGGTACAATAAATTAAAATCGACTTTTTGTGCATCTACGAGCTGCTTAGCGACGTCATAGCAGTAGTTGGTAAAGTTACACGCGAAGACAGCTGCTAAATGCAAACTCAAGCGCTGTTTTGAGTCATATTGATAAACCTTTTGACTGAACTCTTTTGCCATTTGAGTCAAGGATGCTAAATCTTGGTCGCTCATCGCTTCAACGAATATTGGCGTACTCAACCAATCAATTTGACTTTCAAAGCTAAAGGTTTGCAGGGGGTAAAACACACCCGCACGTTCATGATATTGCGTGATTTTAGAGATATGGGTACTGCCAGACGTATGTACAATTAAAGCCTGAGGAAGCTGTTTTGCAACTTTTTCAGCAACTTCTTCAATTGCTTTATCACTCACCACCAATAATGCAATATCAACGGTGTTTTCGAGATCTTCAATTGCATTGCATGGTCTAGCTCTTACTAAAGCCGCCAACAAATTGGCTTTAGATTGCTCTCGACTAAACACTTGGACAATCTCATGATGTTGACTCAATACCTGAGCCAAATGATGAGCTACGCGCCCTGCTCCAATCACACTAATACGCATATCGCTTCCACATATATTCTGTATACCTAAGCATGCCGATAAAAAAAGGGCGAATCAATTCGCCCTTTTGCTATATTGTAATGAATTAATTAAACACATTGTTTAGGTACACAATTCTCTCATTGGTCTTTTGAATGAAACATTTAGAATATTGCATCTCAACATTTATTTGATTCATTTCATTATCCCAATATTGATAATGTTGCTGATAAGTTTCACGTTCTTTTTCTGGGATACTTTCAATTGACTTTTGAGAGACCACTTTACAGTCCACGTCACGACGTTCGAACCATTCAGTTTGATCGCTCTTTAGCCGCTCTTTTTGTTCGCTGCTCAAATTATCCCAAGTTAAATTAAGTCGCTCGACAGCTCGTGCTTGCTCTTTATCTAAATCAGATTTTCTCAATTGCATGGCTTTAAGTGCCAAGGCCTTTTGTTTTTGTTGTACAGCCTCATATTCTTCGTAAGCTTTTGATTCATTCTGATTTGCTTTACGAAATGCTTCAAATTGAACAGCATATCTCGTCATACTTGCAGCAATATCTAACAATGCATTATCAGGTTGTACACTCAGCATTAAACCTTCTTTATCTGTCTTGGTAATCTCATAATTCAAAGTGCCTGTGAGCTTATCTTGCCCATAACTGATATTGCCATGAACATCATTAATCCAATGTTTGAGCGTATAACTACCTTCGTCATGTTCACATTCATATTCGCAAGGTTTTTCAAGGTATGCATTTTCAGCACGACGTTGAAGCCCCTTCGGCAGGTGGATAACCAACTGGCTTGAACAGGTCAGTTTGTTTATTGCATTTGAAGGATCATTCGTTGTTGTAATCGACTTGAGTTCAAATCTAAGCGATGAGTTGATTTGGGAAAGTAATTTTAAATCTGACTCATACTGATCTGTTGCTTTTAAATGACGATCTAAAATGTTGTTATATTCCTGTTGCGCAAAGCGTTCAATTTCTTTGACATTCGTAGGAGAAGTACAACTCCAATCAGCAATTTCTACATTCTGTGAGGTGTCTTTGCTTTTCTTATTCAGATCACAACCTGCAACGAAGATGGTAGAGATAATCAAAGCCAATTTAATCTTATACGTCATTTTTTATACCGCATATTTATAATTTTGACATATTTAATCAAATTAAAAACAACAACTCCATCACATTTTTATTTTTTTAAAATTTGATGCGTAAAAGCTAACGCTCAACAACCCTGTTTAATCAATGCCTAACTTAGAGTGAAAATTTTTTGCTGTAATTCAGATGTTCGACTAATCGCCATATTTGTTTCGCAATTCAATCGAAAAACTTCAGGATTATCGGCGCCTTCACTATTTAGTTTGCATTCTAAATTACGCTTTTTAGCCCACAGTTCTTGCTCATATTGTATTTTTTGGCGTGCTTGAAGTGAAGCTCTATTCCATACAGAATTTAGATCCTCATTGGCTTGATCTAATTTAAGTTGTGCTTCAGCAATAAGAATAGATTGATAATCGTCTGATGTTTTATTTTGATTATTTAAAAGTGCTTGTTTCTTTTGACGATCTAACGCTAAAGCCGTCAAACGTGAAGGTTTTAAATGTGCATCTATTAGAACTTTTTGCATAAAGCTGGTGAAATGTAGTGCATTCACCAATTGTACAGTTACTTCATGCTCTGAAATTCGTACACTATAATTTAACTCAGTAGAGATCTGATTGTTCTCAAAGTTTAATTGAGAAAGTGCAGCTGATTCTAAAACATTTGACTCTCGATTTAATGCGCGCGATACATCAGCATCCGTCAGATAATTTGATGGTAGTTCAGCAATGATTCTTGCTGTACAGATCGTCTGATCAGAGGATCTCATTTTCTTTATTTTATCAATGTTTTCAATTTTAAATTGAACTGGTTTCAAACTACGCTGTAAGAGTTGACCATCTATAATAACTTGATCATTTTCTATAATGCTTTTGAGTTGAGTCGCTGAGATATTCGCGATGTCTTTATGGATGACTTGTTCGAGTTTTAATTGCACTTCAGGTTGATCACAACGATTAAAAGCATACATGATTGAATACACTTGTTGGCATCCTGACAACACACCAACCATGCACAATGTGGTCAATGTTTTCATCTGAAGTTTCATGCTACTCCCCCCAATCAAACTCAAGCTCTTAATACCAAATCTCATTGGTTTTTTTATTCTTCTTGAAGCTCTCAGTTAAATTTTATTAAAAAAAGATCTACATAAAATATACTGAATCATGAATTATTCAATCATCCAAAATAAAAAAGGCCGATATTAATCGACCTTTAAACGATTGAATTCACATTATTTTATGAAAGTACGAATTACCTTACCTTTGACTTTTAGATTAATCAATGGTGTATTTTTACCTTGAGAAATAATAGAAGATTTATCAAGTGTCCATTCCAAATCTGGATCAACTAGCACCCATCCAGCCTGTGCTTTCCATGTCTCAGTCATTTGTGCGACAGCAGCTGGCGCACTCGTTACTTTTTCAACCCACTCTAATGGACTAAATAAACCTTCTTCAATCAATTTGATTCCAAAAGGAACATACGAGTCAAACGCAGTAAAACCTGGCAAAGTCTCTGCAAAAGGTGCCATTTTTGCAGAACTACTGAGTGGTTCATGATGCGTACAAATCGCGTCAATTACCCCAGATTTTACCCCCTGACGAAGTAACTCTTTATCAGATTCTGAACGCAAAGGTGGACGTACATGTGCCAAGGAATTGAATCCATCAATTAAAGATTCCGTAAGATGTAACTGATGCATTGCAACATCACACGTGACTGGCAATCCTTTTTCCTTCGCGATACGTATTAACTCAACCGAAGCACCACAAGACAGTAATCCGAAATGTGCGCGGACTTTTGTCGCCTCTATCATTAATAGATATTTTGCGATCGCGACCGTTTCTGCCAAAGCAGGAATCATTGGTAAACCTTGGCGTGAAGCAATAAAGCCTTCATGCACACAGCCATCTTTCGCAATTTGAGGCTCTTCAGCATAGAATACGACAGTTAAATTCAAACCTGCAGCATATTCAAGCGTACGAAGCACCACATCGTCATTCGCAAAAGGTGCATTTGCATTTGATACAGCAGTACAACCACCCTTTTTTAAACCCGCCATGTTGGCAGGTTGATTTCCTTGAAGCCCTTGTGTTTGTGCACCTATCACCTCTAGGTAAATTCCGCCATCTAACATTGCCTTTTCAACAAGACCATGAATTAAAGCGCCATTGTCCTGAACGATAGGTTTTGAATCTGGTGGGGTAAATACATGTAAAATGCCATTTTCACGTGCTGCTTTACCTTCAGATTTCAACGTTCCATGTTGTTGTTGACCTGGCTCTCGTAAACGTGCACACAAATCAACCATCGTTGGCATCAGCCATTTGCCTTGCCCATCGATGCTTTCATGAACCTCAGAAGTCGCTTCGATACGTTTTCCATCTTGAATAAAAATAGTTTCTATTTGATCAGTTTGAGCAATTGGATCTAGGACGCGTACATTTTCGACTTTAACAATAGACATGACTGATTCCTTATAACGCAACTGCTTCAATTAAACCTTGTTCTTGTAACTGACCCTGCATCGCCAGCGCGAGAACTGCCATACGCACTGCAATACCATTGGTCACCTGATTCAAAATCACTGATTGAGGACCATCTGCAATACTTGAATCAATCTCAACACCACGATTCATCGGTCCTGGATGCATCACGATACAATCAGGTTTGGCCAAAGCCAAACGCTCTTTGTTCAAACCATACATTTTGTAAAATTCAGCTTGTGAAGATAATGCAGGAGAATCGATACGTTCATTTTGAATACGTAAAGTAATGATGACATCACAATCCTTAATCCCAGCTTCCATATTGTTAAATAGGCGAACACCTTCACCATATTCATTGAAGCCATAAGGAAGTAAAGTATTCGGCGCAATCACACGAATATCTTTACAACCTAATGTTTGCAATGCAGCCACATCAGAACGTGCAACTCGTGAATGTTTAATATCCCCAATGATCGCAATGGAAATATCTTCAAATTTTTTATTGGTTTCACGACGAATCGTAAGCATATCCAACATTGCTTGTGTTGGATGCGCATGACGTCCATCACCCGCGTTGATAATCGCAACAGTTGGACAAACATCCTTCGCAATAAAATGTGCAGCACCTGATGAAGAATGTCGAACAACAAAGATATCGGCCGCCATTGCTTCTAAATTCCACAATGTATCTCTCAGTGTTTCGCCTTTAGAAGTACTTGAGCGGGCAATATCAATATTGAGTACGTTGGCAGAAAGACGTTTTGCCGCTGCTTCAAATGTAGTTCGTGTACGTGTCGAATTTTCAAAAAACAGGTTCATTACAGTTTTGCCTTCAAGCATATTATTGGTAATGAGCTGATTTTGGTCATTAAAAAAGGAATGTGCAGTGTCCAATATTTTTGTAAGAGTTTCTTTTGAAAGGCCTTCGATGGTGAGGAAGTGTTTGAGATTCCCATCTTGGTTGAGTTGAATCTGGCTCGGTGTATGCAATGCAGCGAAGTGCATGAGAGATTCCTTATACGTTAAGTCAACGTATTATACAGATTCTAAAATGATTTGGCAGTGACCCACACGGCAGCTGATCAATAACTAACTTAATCACGACTTATGGTGTTTCATAAAAATTTTCAAAAACTTAATTTAACCAAAAGCATTCCATTGAAATCGTCTAAATCCTTAAAAATAAGGCTCATAACTCCTAGATAAAAGCTTGTTTATCTTTATTTTCATACATATATTCAATCAAATTTCCCTGAAATAGTGAGTTAGATTTTAAAAATAGAAATTTCAACAAATGATCTACTCATGGTTTTATGGATATGTTAAAAAATGAGTGAGACACATCTGTATAGCAATCACGATTAAAAGACTTCCCATCACCCTATTCAAAATTCTTGCTCGATTTGCCACATTAAGAAACTGAGCCAATTTTTCCCCTGCATATCCCCAAAGCCATAAAGAGACATAGCAGACCATAAAATAAATCAAAACAAAAAGCGCTAAATAAACACTATTCTCTGAAGCTGAAAATAGGGCTGTACCTGAAACGGCGGCAATCCAAGCTTTTGGATTCAGCCACTGCATTAACGCACCTTGCGTAAAATTTGGAATCTTCTCTAGATCTTTGTGATCTGTTCGAATTTTTCGCCTTTAGCGCTTAAAATATTCCAGCCAATCCAAACCAATAGAGCCGTTCCTAACAGCGCAATAGCATCCAAAAGAACCGGATACGATAAAATAATCTGATATAGACCAAAGCAAACTGCTGCAAGTAAAGCAGTAAATCCAATGGCTGCACCTGAAATAAAAGCAAAAGTTTTTCGAACACCAAAGTTCATACTGCTACTGAGAATAGTTAAATTAACAGGTCCAGGAGAGATAGACATCGATAATGAAAAAGTAAACATAGAGAAAATTAAAGCCAGCATATTTTTTTATCTTTTAGTGTTTTTTAGTTTTATGGGGCTATATCAACCAGTTTCAATCAATCTTTAAATTTAAATTATTTTTAAAATGGTTGTATCAGCGCATTAAAGCAGTTTTAAAATCAAAAATAAGTTAAAATACGCGATTGCTTTATTTGTCTTTGGGAATGTTCATGAATTCTAAACCTCGTCTTTCTACATATTGGGTTACCTGTGCAGATGGGCTTGAAACCTTACTTCAAGAAGAAATTGAAGGTTTAGGAGTACAAAACGTTGAACGTTTCCCTGGGCGATTGGTTTTCAAAGGTCAATTGGCTGATGCCTACCGCATTTGTATGTGGTCTCGTCTTGCATCACGTGTTTTGACGCCTATCCATACGTTTGAAGTTGAATTTACTCACGATGCACGCGATGTAGCTGAAGAACTCTACGAAGGTGCAAATAGTTTTGACTGGTCGCTTATTTTTGCACCTCAAAGTACATTTGCTGTGCGTTTACATGTCGAACGTGAGATCAAAGTCAACAGCCAATTCGCCACCTTACGTGTGAAAGACGGTATCGTAGATTCCTTCATGGAGGCTGTCGGTAAGCGTCCAAGCATCGATATCAAACAACCAGAAATAACCATTTACGCTTTGGCTGGTAAAAAAGAACATACTTTCTGTTTAGATTTGTCTGGCGATTCATTGCATAAACGTGGCTATCGCCACTATATGACTGATGCACCGATCAAAGAAAACTTGGCTGCAGCCATTCTTCAACATGCAAAATTAATTGAAAATAATCCAGATATTGTTCTTGATCCAATGTGTGGTTCAGGCACATTCATTATTGAAGCTTTAATGATGTTAACTGACCGCGCGCCTGGTTTGGTTCGTCGTTTTGGCTTTAATGGCTGGAATGGTCATGATCATGATCTTTGGATGCAAATTAAAGGTGAAGCTGCGGAACGTCACAAGGTTGCCTTAGAAAAACCGCTTCCAAAATTCTATGCCTTTGACGCAGATTGGGAAGCAGTAAAAGCAACCAAAAATAATATCCGCGCTGCAGGATTTGAGGCATTGCTCGATCAAATTCAAATTGAAGAGCGCACCCTTTCTGATTGGCCAGATTTTAAGGCAGAAGGTAAATCTGTGGTCGTTGTCACTAACCCACCTTATGGTGAGCGTCTTGGTGATAAAGGCTCTAGCCGTTCATTCTATCTTGGTCTATCTGGCTTACTTCAAAAGAACTTTGCCAACCAAACTGCCGCAGTTATTGCAGCTCAAATTGAACAAGCAGACGTGTTGGCATTTAGCGAAACTCAAACGCTTCGCTTAATGAATGGTAAGCTACCTATTTATATTCGCTCAGGTAAGATTAAGCCACCTGTTGTGACACAACCTTTCTTAGCCAATTGGCAACCACTTCAATTCGATAAAATTGAAGGTGCTGAAGATTTTACAAATCGTTTGCAAAAGAATATGCAGAATTTGAAAAAATGGGCAGTGAAAGAAAATATCTATTGTTTGCGAATTTATGATGCTGATCTACCAGACTTCAATGTCGCTGTAGATCTATATGGTGACCGATTGCATGTTCAAGAATATGCCCCACCAAAATCAATCGATCCTGAAAAAGCGAAAAAACGTTTTAATCTTGCTTTGCAAGCAATCCGTGCTGTCACAGGTTTGGGCCGTGATGCCATTTTTATCAAGACTCGTGCTCGTCAGGAAGGTAAAAACCAATACACCAAACAAAGTACTGCCTCTAAACGCTTTATCGTTCAAGAAGGCAAAGCGAAAATTTTGGTTAACCTCACAGATTATTTGGATACTGGCCTTTTCCTCGATCATCGCCAAATTCGCTTACGCATCGCTGCTGAAGCGAAAGGTAAACATTTCCTTAATCTATATAGTTATACCTCAACTGCAAGTTTACATGCTGCGTTAGGTGGTGCTGCGAGCACGACCAGTGTCGACCTTTCAAATACTTATTTGAACTGGTCTAAAGAAAACTTTGTCTTAAATGGTTTAACAGTTGATCATGCTGACCAACAACACCAGTTCTTTGCCAGCGATTGTTTTGAATGGTTAAAAGAAGGTCATGAACAATATGACTTAATCTTTATCGATCCGCCAACGTTCTCGAACTCTAAAAAATTCCATGGTACGTTTGACGTTCAACGTGATCACTTATCCCTGATTAAACGTGCAATGAATCGCTTAACCACTGGTGGTACACTGTATTTCTCAAATAACTATCGTGGTTTTGAATTAGATGACGAAATCAAAGCGTTTTATGACATTGAAGAACTCACCCATGAAACAATTGGTCTAGACTTTAAACGTAATACTAAAATTCACCGTTCATGGAAAATTACACATCTTCAAGCCTAATGATTAGAGAGCTTGACCAATAAAAAAGGGCAATTCGTTTGCCCTTTTTTATTTTCTTAAATTTTTTGAAGGTGAATATTCCTTTGTCACAATAATGGTTGGATCTGTTGAAACATAGACAGTACGTGGTAGCGTATCATAAGGATAATACGTCAGTGGTTTAATGGTTTTGCTAATCTGCTCAGGATCTGCTTTTTTGCTCAATTCAAAATCAGAAACTGCATTTGAAACCAATTGCTTCTGATTAAATTCTTCTGCTTGAGTCTGAGCCAAATGTTGTTGATTTTGTATTTGTACCTCAGCGCTCTGTGATACTTCTTTTTTTAATTCTTGCACTAAATTTTCATTCAAATTCTGATCAATCACTTGCTGTTCGATGAGTTCAGATTCATCTAATTGCTGTGCAGTTGCCCATTGGAAACCACACATCAGCATGCTAGAAATTAAAATTGACCGTCGAAAAGTAACACTTATAAATTCCATTTTTTATCTCGAGAATTATTATTGTAATTTTATTTATATATTTATTAATTACAGCTAATCAAGTGCGTTCACCCGCATTCCGATGAACGCACTATATTCTTAAATACGACTCACTTCAAAGTAAGAGTATTTAGAACGATCAATCACGTCATAGGGTTTACTTTCATAACTATGAAGCGTGTGAACTGCTTTCATTTTATGTGATGAACACTGCTCTAGAACTTGCTTACGTGGATCATTCTCAACAACTGTCACACAAAATGATGTTTTACCCTGAGCCTTCACTAATGTGTTGACATTGGTCAGCATAAACTTTAGTACGTCTAACGCACTTGGATCACAGAGGAAACTATGCGTCATGAGATAATCAAAGGATTGCCCTTCTTCGGGAAGCGTTAACTGTCCAGTAATACGAGCATAAGTGTTATAGACAGGTTTTAACAGTTTTAACGTTGTAGAATAACTCGCCACTTTAGTTTGTTTGAAATCTTTTTGATCCCATAAACCAAATAAACCTACGATTTTATGATCTGAATTGAGCACTAAATGAAAGTCTTCTAACCTCAACCCATACCAAAAAGGATGATTAGCTTCCAATAACACTTTAAAGTCATAATCAGGTAAAAAATTATAATGGGACGCCATTTCTTGTATAAAACCATTGACCGCATCAATCTTATCTATGGTCATTGTTTCAAGCCGAAGTTCAGCAGAATGCTTAAACTTAGGCACCTTAGAAATGGTAAAAGTGGTCATCGAATCAAAGATATAAGGTAAAGCGTATCCTTCTCTTTCACGATGCATCATATTACGAGCTACTTTATTATCTTCTAAAATCACACTTTGAAAGATAATTTCACGAGGGAAACATTCAAAAATGTATTCCATAAATACATTAAACGCTTTTTTACCCCGTGCTGTAAGTTTGATTCTTAAATCTGATACATAGCGTAATTGTTCAGTAACGCCATTGATCCAATACGATTTCCAACCGATGTTCATCATGGCAATAATTTGATCAGGCTGATCTTGATGTACGACAACCAAAATTTCAGGCTTATTATATTGTGCATGTGTAGCCCGAAAATAACTCGGTTTCCGCTCAAATGAAATCACCATACCATTACTCGGCATACTTTCAGAAATCAACTCAATCAATTGAGGATCATCTTGCTCCGCAGCATAACGTAGATAAAATTCAGGCGAGGTTTTTGATCGATATAGTAAATTTTGCTCTGTCATTTTTAAATTCTTAAATAAATTTCATTTTCTTCAATGGTTCTGGCTTGATATTCCCCTCAATCATGCCATTGCGCATTGCGATTGTCTTATATTCATGCCATGCATCTTCCACATGCATCACGCGTGCTTCATCTAATTGCCCTAAATTACGTGCCAATTCATAGTGAAAATTTTGTTTTAGCAATTGATCTAACTGTTGATCGGACGGCTGCCCACTCACACTACCCTCAGAAAGCAAAACATAATAAGGTTTCGATTCAGTCTGTTCTATTCCGAGTAAACTAATGGGTAAAAAACCGTTTTGTTTAAATGTATCGATCACACTCAAAGCAACAGATTGATCAATCTTTTCTCCGACCAAATCAACTGTCATCTTTCGACCAAGAAATTTAAAGCACGGAATGCCCTGATAAAAAGAATCAACCAATAATTCATCATCAATAATGTAGCGTTTTAGGCCAGACCCTGTCGTAATAATCGGACTCACGATTTGACCTGGTTTAAGCTGCCAAGCAGGGTAAATTTGCTGAGTATCTAAATCTTGAAACTCATAAAAATGAGCTTGATACATCAAGGGATAATGATCATCTAAAGGTATAGTCACTACGCCTTCAGTGGCCCAAAGCCCTTTACCTTCAAAACTCACACCCTTAATTGTGGTTTTTAAAATTTGTGCCCAGTGCTGTGCGCTTGCGGTATCCCAAGATGAAATTAAAAATAGCTTTGGCCACAATTTTTTCCAACAAGTCGGATCTTCCAAATCTAATCGTTCTAGAATCTGGCTACGTTTTACTGATTTTTTGATTTTTAAAAAATCTAAACTTTGACGACTCCACTGACCAGTCGATAAAACCTCAACGATTTCACTCTTATTTTCTTGGATAATTTCGATCAGTTGCAGTGCAAAAGTTGGGCTCCACACTGAAATCATGCCGAGATTTTCATCTCTGACTAAATATACAGCCGTAGCGAACATCGCATCTTCAGCAGTTTCTGCCAAAGCAATGTCAGCAGGCACGGCCTGCGTAATTTGAGTTAAAATTCGTTTTGAAAAAGAAAGTAAGGCACTATCATCATTTAAATTATGAGTGGTCGTCAGTTGACGCTGGCTTTCAGGCAACCAAGATACAGACCAATAGTGTGTTGTACGTTTTAGTTCAGGATAACGACGATATAAACTCGTGAGCCATAAACCAATCGCCTGATCTATTTCACCTAAAAATTGTTGGGTATATGGAATAAATTTGAGTGCTTCACTTGAACCACTTGTAGGCTGGAATCGGATAATTTTACTTTTATTAAGTAAATTTACGCCTTGATTACGTGATGCTTCAACTTTCTGCTTCCAATCAGCATAACGTGTTACTGGAAAATGTTGAGCAAACGACTCATATTCCATCTTTGGATCATCACATATAACTTTTAATTTATCACGCTGAACTTTTTCCAATTGATCAGCGTATTGATAAAAGTCTTTAAATGATTTTTTACAGGCCAAATTTAAAACTTGATGAGCTGCAAATATCACAGACATTAGGCCACCTTAGAATCTTGATCTTGATCTTTGGTTTGAGCCGATTTAGATAATTTATCTTTATTCAGATTCGACTTATTTTTTTTGAGCGATGATTTTTTCACAAACCTTACCGCTGTTTGCAAAATATCAACCCAACGCAGCTCACCAATACACGGTAATTCAGTACCTTGAACCCAAGATGGATTGCATTCCTCAAAAAACTCAATTTTACGATTTTTCTGGCGCATTTCTTCTGTTATTGGAGCCACATCAGGTTTCAGACACTGATAGTTTTCTCCAAAATCAATCAGCTTTGATTCATCATCATAGTATTCTGCAAAATACTCACGACAATATGCTTTAACATAATCTTTTAAATATTCATCTTTATTTTCTGGATTTGGATAATAGTGATAATAATTATTTGCAAGAAGTAAGTAGGTCTTAAAGCCCTTTGAGATCAGCATCCAATAGATCGGTACACCCGTATGACGTAATTTGAAGGTCATTACATAACGAAACATCGCACGTTGTAATGCTCGACTACCCCAATACGCCTCCTCAATAATGGTATCACCACTAAAAAAAGCATGGGCAGTTTTACCATTCACGGTAAAATTTCGCTCCATTACAGTTGAGAAACCCACTAAAAAATCTTTTTTGGGTTCTCGAATGATAAACACACCAGTCTTTTCCAGAAGGTCTCTTTCAAAAATTTCAAAGACTGTATTTGAATAATAGTTACTGTAAATATTGAACATCTTTTCAATATCACGGGGTTTTAAATCTTTTACCTTAACAAACTCACTATAAGGTTCTTTTTTTAATTTTCGGAGTCGTTTTAATTCTAGCATATTGATCCCATTAAGCTAAACAATGAATTCCTTTTGTGAGTCAATAAACAAATTAAACATTTATTCACAAAAATATTGAGTGCAATCTTATACTTAATAGATTTGAGTAGCAATTTTATTAAAAAATAAATTTATTATTTTTAAATCACTTAAATGAAAAAAAACCTGAACTAATTCAGGTTTTTTAAGTTTGTTTATTAAATCCTAATTTAATTTAAGTTTACTAAAACTCAAATTTCCATCGGTACTTTGTATAACAATTGTATCTCCTGGCAAAAATTCTCCCGCCAAGATTTTTTGAGCCAATGTATTTTCTACCTTTTGTTGAATAGCACGTTTAAGTGGTCGAGCCCCATAGATTGGGTCATATCCTGCCTCAATTAATTCATCGAAAGCAGTGTCATCTACAGTCAAACTTAAATCACGATCAGCCAAACGAGCACGTAAGCGATCTAACTGAATATCCGCGATACCTCGAATCTGCGATTTTTTCAGTGCATGGAAGATTACAAGCTCATCAATTCGGTTAATAAACTCTGGTCTAAAATGCTCAGAAACAGCAGCCATCACAACACTTCGTACATCTTGTTCCGTCGCCATGTCACCTAATTCGCGCACTTCATTTGAACCTAAGTTTGAAGTCATGACGATTACTGTATTTTTAAAATCCACCACACGCCCTTGCGAATCAGTCAAGCGACCATCGTCAAGTACCTGAAGCAGAATGTTAAATACATCTGGATGAGCCTTCTCTACTTCATCAAATAACACCACGCTATAAGGCTTACGGCGTACTGCTTCAGTTAGCACACCACCCTCTTCATAACCAACATAACCAGGAGGTGCTCCCACCAAACGACTAACAGAATGTTTCTCCATAAATTCAGACATATCGATACGGATCATGGCATCGTCACTGTCAAATAAGAAGTTTGCTAAAGCTTTAGTTAACTCAGTTTTCCCAACGCCAGTTGGACCTAAAAATAAGAATGAACCACTTGGGCGATTCGGATCTGAAAGTCCAGCACGTGAGCGTCGTACAGCATTAGAAACTGCAACTAACGCTTCATCTTGACCTACGACGCGGTTATGTAAAAATGTTTCCATACTGAGTAATTTTTCACGCTCACCCTGTAGCATTTTTGCTACAGGAATTCCTGTTGCTGCACTTACAACTTCGGCAATTTCATTGTCCGTCACTTTATTACGCAATAATTTAGGTTCAACTTTCTCTTCAGATGCTTCTTCACTGAGTCGTTTCTCCAAATCAGGAATAACACCGTATTGAAGCCGAGCCATTTCAGCTAGATCATTTTCACGTTGTGCCTTTTGCATCGCAATACGTGCTTGATCAAGCTCAGCCTGAGTTTGTTGATCGCCTTGGACCAAACGCTTTTCAGAAATCCACACTTCTTCAAGATCGCTGTATTCCTTCTCCACTTCAGCAATTTGTTTTTCTAAGTGTGAAACTTCAGCTTTACTTCCTGCATCTTCATCTTTTTTTACAGCCTCAAGCTGTAATTTCAGTTGAATAAGACGACGTTCTAATTTATCTAGAGACTCAGGTTTTGAATCAAGCTCCATCTTAATTCGAGATGCCGCTTCATCAATCAAATCAATCGCTTTATCTGGTAGTTGACGATCTGTAATGTATCGATGCGACATTTTAGCTGCAGCAATGATGGCAGAATCTAAGATTTTAACACCATGATGTACTTGATAGCGCTCTTTTAATCCACGTAAAATCGCAATCGTGTCTTCAACACTAGGCTCATCAACCAATACTTTTTGGAAACGACGTTCAAGTGCTGCATCTTTTTCAATGAATTGTCGATATTCATCTAATGTTGTAGCACCTACACAACGTAATTCTCCACGTGCTAAAGCAGGCTTCAACATGTTACCTGCATCCATTGCACCGTCGCCTTTACCTGCACCGACTAGAGTATGCAACTCATCAATAAAGAGGATAATTTCACCATCATGTTTAGCAAGATCTTTTAATACAGCTTTTAAGCGCTCTTCAAATTCACCACGATATTTTGCACCAGCTAAAAGCGATCCAAGATCAAGTGATAAGACACGTTTATTTTTTAAACTTTCAGGCACTTCTCCATTAACGATACGCTGTGCTAAACCCTCAACAATGGCAGTTTTACCGACACCCGGCTCACCAATCAAAACAGGATTATTTTTTGTACGGCGTGATAAAACTTGAACTGTTCGACGAATTTCATCATCTCGCCCAATCACTGGATCAAGCTTGCCAGAAAGTGCTCGCTCAGTGAGATCGATGGTGTATTTGTTTAATGAATCACGTTGATCTTCATGATTGTTACTCATGACTTTTTCATCACCTCGAACTTTAGTTATCGCCGCTTTTAAACCTGCGGATTGAACTCCAACCGCATTCAAAATAGTTTTGGTTGCACCCGTTTCCGCTAAACCAAGTAACACCCAATCTGTTGAAAGAAACTCATCACCCGATTTTTGTGCATAACTATCTGCCAAGTTAAGCGCTTTAACCACATCTGGACTGAGATTGATATCCCCAGTTGGATGGGCAAGTGTTGGTGCATCAGCAAGCGCCTGTTGCAACTTTGTGCTCAATTCTCGTAAATTCGCCCCTGCCTGCTGCAACAAACTCATATTTGATGGCTCTTCAATCAGTGTCGATAGTATATGGATGCCTTCAATCGCTGTATGATCCTTGCCCATTGCTAAAGATTGCGCATCAGATAAGGCTTGCTGTAAGCGATTTGTAAATTTTTCAAAACGCATTATTATTTTCCTCACAACAAATTTGGTACTTGCTTAGTTAATGGGTGAGAAGCGTCATATTTCAAGTCGGTTTTTTAATTATTTTCTTAAATTTCAATTATTTAAAAAATAAAGATAGATTATAATTATAATATTTGTGCTGCTCATACATTTTTCAATACCACTTCACAATTTTTTCATGGTGATTATGATATTTATCTACTATTCACTAGATATGACAAAGAAAATATATTCCCCGTAAACGGTCATTATTGTTCTCAAATCATCACATAGGAGTACGCCGAACTTATATCGACCTAATCGGTACATGTTGTGCAAAATCATTCAATATGAATTTATAAGATAAACAATCAATTTTATATTTATTTAAAGAATATAGATAAAACTTATAATAATCACCGTTTTCCATAAACGGATGATTTAATCATTCAGGCATACTTACATGAATCATTTTATAAATCTCTCAGAAAATAAAGTCCATCAAGATAAAATTAAATTTATTTTATCTGAAGCAAAAAAAAATGTAGAAGATCATACACTCCTCTTTGCAGGCTCTTTAAAACCCCAAGATGCGTGGCTTTTGTTCCAATCCCAACAAGCGATCATTATTGATGTTAGAACACATGAAGAGCGAAAATTCGTAGGTTATGTCGAACATTCAGAACATATTCCTTGGCTGACAGGCATCTCACTTGAAAGAAACCCAGAATTTTTAGAAAAGTTACAATCTTTTGTTAATGCTTATGACATCATCTTACTCATGTGCCGTAGTGGTAAGCGCTCTGCAGCAGCGGCGAGTGTGGCGTACAATGCTGGTCTCACAAACGTATATAATATCGATCAAGGTTTTGAAGGTGATTTAGACCCCAACTCCCATCGTGGTACTTATAATGGCTGGCGATTTCACAATCTGCCATGGGTACAAGAGTAAAATTGATTTAATGACTTTACATAAAAAAAGCAACCTTAAGGTTGCTTTTTTCAACTCGATAAAATCAATCTTCAGCTTCAATGATTTCAAAATCATGTGTAATTTCAACACCGCCATCTGAAAGCATTTTACTTGCTGAACAATATTTTTCTGCAGATAATTCAACCGCTTTAGCGACTTGCTTTTCTTTGACTGCTTTTCCTGTAACCACAAAATGCAAATGTATCTTCGTGAAAACCGCAGGAACTGTGTCTGCCCTCTCGGCTTTCAACTGACATTGAACACCCATCACATCTTGTCTAGATTTCTTTAATATAGTCACAATATCAAACGAAGCACACCCACCAAGCCCCATTAATATAAGTTCCATCGGACGTGGACCACGGTTTTCACCACCGTAAGCTTCAGCACCATCCATGATAATTTGGTGACCGCTTTCAGATTTTGCTTCAAAAGCAACATTCTCTAACCAATGTACGCTAGTATGCATTGCAACTACCTAAAAAAAACTATAAATTTACTTAGGACTGTACACTAGCATATATTGAGCTGATAAGGAATTTCACCTCTTATGCTTCACGTGGCAAGTTTATTTAGGTCTAAAGATCTAGTTACTATCCAAATCGGAATTTAAAAAGCATGACTTCTAATTTTTCACAACTTAGTACAGATGCTTTGTCGCCAGGTCAATTACCTGAATCTGTCAAAGCTTTGCTCAAGCGTGCGCACATCAATAGATTTCCAAAACGAACTTCAATTATTGATGCGGGCTCAGAGTCGAAATCTCTGTATCTAATTTTAAAAGGGTCGGTTTCAATTATTTTACGTGAAGATGATGAACGTGAAATTGTTGTAGCCTATTTAAACCCAGGGGACTTTTTTGGAGAGATGGGATTATTTGAAAGTAATCCTCAGCGTACTGCAGAAGTACGTACACGTGATGTATGTGAGATTGCTGAAATTTCATATGCTAACTTCCATGAAGTAAGTAAGCAGTATCCAGATCTTAGCTATGCGGTGTTCGCACAGCTCGTTCGTCGCTTAAAAAATACAACTCGAAAAGTAACTGACCTAGCATTTATTGATGTATCGGGTCGTATTGCACGTTGTTTAATCGACTTGTCAGCTCAACCTGAAGCAATGATTCTTCCAAATGGACGCCAAATTCGTATTACTCGTCAAGAAATTGGTCGTATTGTAGGTTGTTCACGTGAAATGGTTGGTCGTGTTCTTAAAACACTTGAAGAACAAGGCATGATTGAAACTGATGGTAAAGCTATCTTAATTTTTGATTCATCATTAGAAGCAGTAAATTCTGTTGAAGAAGACTTTGACAGCAATGATGATGAATAAATTTTCATCTGATCTACATTCAAAAAAGCAAATCTGACGATTTGCTTTTTTATTGCCTTTTTTCTGAAAACTTTCGAATTTATTTTACATACGTTTTGAATCTTAGATTAGGTATGATTTCAATATATCAGCTTAAAAAATACAGCAAGGATGTTTAGCATGAAATTTAATCGACTTGGGCAAACAGATATACACGTTCCCGAAATTTGTTTAGGAACAATGACCTTTGGTGAGCAAAATAGCCAGTCCGAGGCTTTCCAACAACTGGAATATGCACTCGAGCGGGGGTTAAATTTTTGGGATACTGCAGAGATGTACCCAGTACCACCTAAAGTCAAAACTCAAGGCGCGACGGAAGAAATTATCGGCAATTGGATTCAACAGCGTGGCCAACGTGATCAACTTTTTCTTGCTTCAAAAATTGCAGGTCCAGGTCAAGGTGGTAGCAATATTAGAAGCGGTATAACTCGCTATAATGCCAGCGATATTAGCTCAGCCTTAGACTTAAATCTTAAACGCTTAAAAACTGACTATATTGATCTTTATCAGCTGCATTGGCCTCAACGCCCAACCAATATGTTTGGTCAATTGGGTTATACCAATCACCATGCTCACAGTACACTAGATATCACACCACTCGAGGAAACTTTAACTGCCCTTCAAGCGGAAATTAATAAAGGTAGAATTCGTTATATCGGACTCTCCAATGAGACACCATGGGGAACCATGAAATTTCTACACTTAGCTGAAAAGTTAGGGTTGTCTAAATTTGTTTCTGTACAAAATCCTTATAACTTATTAAATCGCACCTATGAAATCGGCATGTCGGAGATTGCTAAATTTGAAGGCATTGGTTTACTGGCCTATTCACCTCTTGCTTTTGGCTATTTAACAGGAAAATTTAGACATGGTGCGAGACCTGCACATGCCAGAGTCACCTTATACTCTAGATTTGTACGTTATAGTAATCCTGAAAGTGAATGGGCAACTGAACAATACGCCCTTTTAGCAGAAAAACATGGACTGACATTAACGCAATTGGCTTTAGCTTTCATTAAACAGCAGTTCTTCGTCACCAGCACAATCATTGGTGCAACTGATTTAAATCAACTTAAAGAAAATATTGATGCTTTTGATGTGTCATTGTCAGAAGAAATACTTCAGGAAATTGAGCTCATTCATAAACAACAGCCAAATCCAGCACCTTAAATGTCTAAGAAACCTGATTTAAATACATTTGAATCAAAGCCATACTGTGATAACAATTTTACTGAGTGGTGAATATAAAAAAGGATGCAAACGCATCCTTTTTTTGTTTTATTCTTTTAACGGCGACTTTGGTTATAAATCGCTTGAGCAGCAGGTAAATTTTTACGCATCGCTTCGATTCGTTGAGCATTTGAAGGATGTGTTGATAAGAAAGATGCATTACCACCATTACTTGCTTTCGCCATCTTTTCCCATAATGTAATCGCTGCTTGTGGGTTATAGCCAGCTCGAGCCATTAACATTAATCCACCCTGATCAGCACGGCTCTCCAAGTTACGTGAATAAGGCAAGCCTACACCCAATTGAGAACCAATTTGCGCAACTGCAGCGCCACCTTGACCCACACCAGCAGCACTTAAACCGACACCTAAAGCCAAGTCAGTTAAAGCTTGAGCACCCAATTTACTTTTCGCATGCTCTTCCAAAGCATGGATCATTTCATGTCCCATGATGGCCGCAATTTCAGCATCTGTTAAATTTAAACGTTCCACGATACCTGTATAAAAAACAACTTTACCACCTGGCATG
The DNA here is from genome assembly GCF_056779755.1 of Acinetobacter sp. 24-47-66. Classification (NCBI taxonomy): domain Bacteria; kingdom Pseudomonadati; phylum Pseudomonadota; class Gammaproteobacteria; order Moraxellales; family Moraxellaceae; genus Acinetobacter; species Acinetobacter sp. 24-47-66. Next base: position 295,027 of record NZ_JBWYIL010000001.1, on the reverse strand, counting down.
ACAGAAGCATTTAATTCACTTGATTTAATTACAGACACTTGCCATTGGAATGGCTGACCCGTTTGATTCATTTGATCAGCATATGGACGCAAACGATTGTAGACATTCGTAATACGCTTATAAGTATTTGAGCTTGTATCCAATAAGCCCTTACTGCGAGCTGTATCAATGGCTTGAGAGTAACTTTGTGCAGCAGCTGCATTTAATGTCGCTGAGTCCGCACCCGCCATATCCGCAAATGTTGTACACCCTGAAATCGAGATCACCGCAGACGCAGTAAGACCGAGCAATAATTTGTTCTTCATTATAATGTTCCAATCTACTTGAAAGTACTTGTTCTTAATTATAAACAAACTCAACTACGCTTAATATCTCATTTTTCTTCACTTTTTTATTTGTTATGTAATTTAGTAAACAAATTGATAGCTAATCCAAAAGACCAAACAAAAAATATTAAGCACGAGATAGGTTTGACTCCACGGTTTTAAACGAGTTTCGAGCTTCTTATCTTTACGCTTAAAAAATAAATAGGTGTTTTGAATTAAAATAATAGGGACCAATACGCAAGCGATCATAATCGACAGTCCAATAAAGACTTGGTATACCACATCTTCCGCTACAGTTTGAGATCGTATTATCATCATCGCAATCGTGGGTGCACCCCCCATTGCAAATAACAACGAATAAAACATTGTTCCAGAAATATTCTTATGCATCCTGCACACTCTATTATTTTATATATTCGATTTTAACAATCTCTAAGATTCAGCACAGCCAATTTTTATAAAACTTTGGTCGTTGTTTAGATCAAAAAAAGCCCTGTGATATCACAGGGCTTTTTTAAAACTTTTAATTAAGCTTCAAATGGGTGACGAAGAATAATCGTTTCATCACGGTCTGGACCAGTTGATACGATGTCGATTGGACATTCGATTAACTGTTCAAGTCGCTTAATATAGTTGATTGCTGCTTCTGGCAATTGGTCTAAAGATTTAGCACCAAAAGTAGACTCAGTCCAACCAGGCATTGTTTCGTAAATTGGTTTTAAAGTTTCAAATGCAAGTGCATCAGAAGAACCTACGCAGCCCGAATCTGCAGCTTCATAACCTACACAGATTTTGATTTCTTCTAAACCATCAAGAACGTCAAGTTTAGTCAAGCAAATCCCCGAAAGTGAGTTCACTTCTACTGAACGACGAAGGATTTCAGCATCGAACCAACCACAGCGACGTTGGCGACCAGTAGATGCGCCAAATTCTGAACCTACAGTACCAAGGTGCTTACCAATTGCATCACCAACATCGTTTGCAGCATCATAAACCAACTCAGTTGGGAATGGACCTGCACCTACGCGAGTTGTATAAGCTTTGGTAATACCCAATACATAGTCAAGGTGTAGTGGACCAAGACCAGAACCAGAACTCACACCACCAGCAGTCGTATTTGAAGATGTTACGTATGGATAAGTACCATGGTCAACATCAAGAAGTGAGCCTTGAGCACCTTCAAACATGATATTGTCACCGTTCTTACGATATTTATGCAATTCGCCAGTAACATCAACAACCAGTGGAGCAACAACTTCACGCCATTGATCACATAACGCAAGCACGTCTTCAAGCTTAACCGCTTCTACACCGTAGAACTGTGTTAATTGGAAGTTATGGTATTCAAGTAACTCTTCAAGCAATGCTTTAAGATGATCACCACCACGCACTAAATCAGCGACACGAACCGCACGACGTGCAACTTTATCCTCATACGCTGGACCAATACCACGACCTGTTGTACCAATCTTGGCATTCCCACGTTTTTTCTCACGTGCTTGGTCTAATGCAATATGGTTTGGCAAAATTAATGGACAGTTTGGAGAAATACGTAAACGTTCTTTAACTGGCACACCTTGCTCTTCAAGAATCGTCATCTCTTTGATTAACGCTTCAGGAGAAAGCACTACACCGTTACCAATTAAGCAAAGTACGTTTTCACGTAAAATACCAGATGGAATGAGGTGTAAAACAGTTTTCTTACCACCTACGACGAGAGTATGACCTGCATTGTGTCCACCTTGATAGCGAACAACTGCAGCCGCTTGATCTGTGAGCAGGTCAACGATTTTACCTTTACCTTCGTCGCCCCATTGGGTACCAAGTACCACAACATTCTTGCCCATAATAGCCTCATTGCATCATGCTGTTAAAATTGAAGAACATGATTTGAAATTTAGTATTCAAATCAGGTGATTAAATCTGTTCGAGTTTCCACTCACCCGCTTGATTCACCAACTGGTGAGTCGCGTTAGGTACTGAATTCAACTCATCTTGACCAAGCAACTGCACAACGCTTTTACCTTGATCACGTAATCCTTGAATTGCTTTGACTAGGTCAGCATTATTTCCCTTAGGTGCAACGATCACTTCCAATGCTTTAAATTGACCAGCGCTTAAAGCGTATAAGTCACATGAAAAGCCAGTTGCTGGACGTGCACGACCAAAATGCTCACCAATACCATCATAACGTCCACCTTGAGCTAATGGTGCAGCACGATTTGGTGCATACACTGCATACATTAAGCCAGTGTGATAGTGATATGAACGAAGCTCTACAACATCGATACCAATATGCAGATTTGGCCAACGTTGCTGAATCGCATCTTGTGTGCTTTGAACTGCATTAAATGCTTCTTGGAATGCCGAATCTTCTAAGATTTCTTGGCTTAAATGTGATTTTAAAGCGACTAAATCACTTGCATAACGACCAAGCACATAAAAATCAGAGCCGAATTTAAGTTGTTGCGTATATTCAGCAAGCTCTGGTAATGCTTTACGCTGATATAAATCAGATAGATGCGACTCTGTAGCTTTGTTCAATCCTGCATGTTTGACTAAGCTACGGAATAGACCAACGTGTCCAATATCTAAATGGATCGCCTCAGTTACACCTGTATTTTTTAATAATTCCAACATGACATCGATCATTTCGACGTCAGCATCGATACTGTCTGAACCAAACAACTCAGCACCGAGCTGTAAAGGCGCACGTGTGGTATTGAAACCTTGTGGTTTGGTATGAAGTACCGTTCCAGCGTAGCAATAGCGTGCAACACCTTCAACTGGATACACGTGTGCATCAATACGCGCCACCTGAGGCGTCATATCTGCACGCACACCAAGTAAACGACCAGAAAGTTGATCGATTACTTTAAATGTGGCTAAGTCTAAATCTTGATTCGATTCTGAAAGAGAAGATAGAGATTCGATGTATTCAATAAATGGCGTGTACACCAATTGATAACCTCGAGCTGCGAGGAAATCTAACGCGGTACGACGCAAAGTTTCAATAACTTGCGCTTGCTCTGGTAATACATCAGCTACACCATCAGGTAATAACCATGTCTCTGAAATGGGCATGTTGTAAACCTAAATTCTGTCAGCGCGGAACAAATCCGCATAAAAAAATCGGGAACACACCCGATTTCTCCTAGTCTATCACGATCAACCCCCATGTGCATCAGACTTTTAAATAATTAAATCGGAATTTTAGATTATTCATAAGCTTCTATTGGTAATTCTGAACGCACTAGCAGTTGATCTATGTTATAGACTTAAGCCTTTATAAAAGACACAGCATTTCAGTTTCATGACTGATCTGGAAATGAATGACATAAATCTAGTAAACGATTGGTATATCCCCATTCATTATCATACCAAGCATAGACTTTAGCTTGCTTCCCGACCACCATGGTTTGAGTTAAATCTACAATGAGTGAAAACGGAGAATGATTAAAGTCAGATGATACTAAAGGCTCATCTGTTACCGACATAATTTCCGAAAATCGCTCTCGTGCTGCTGAAATTAACGCTTCATTTAACTGATGGTCTGTAATTGGCTGTTGCGCTATAAATGTTAAATCAATAGCTGCCACATTAATGGTAGGAACACGAATTGAGTAACCGTCTATTCGCCCTTCCATTTTTGGCATGACACGTTTGATTGCACCAAGAGCAGATGAAGTCGTTGGAATAATGTTTTGCCCAGATGCCCTCGCACGACGTAAATCGCGGTGAACATGATCTAAAACGGATTGATCCGCTGTAACAGCATGAATTTCTGTCATTAACGCACTTTCTATACCAAAGGCATCGTCAATAATTTTGACCAGAGGAACCAATGCTTGTGTCGTACATGAAACACTCGAAATAATCTGATCCGTAGTTTTAACCTCTGTATGATTTACCCCGTAGACGATTGCAGCATCAACCGTATCAAAAGGTGCAGCCCCAATTATCACGCGTTGAGCGCCAGCATTGAGATGGCGTGTAGCTTCTGCTCGAGATCTAAATAAACCAGTACACTCTAAAACAACATCAACGTTTAAACGCTTCCATGGTAGTTGATCTGGTTCTGTTTGACAGTGGACTTCAATAGATAATTTTTTTTGATAGGCATAAATATTGAGAAATACCTGCTCTGCAACATAACTCAACTCCACTTCCCCATGAAATCTTCCATGTGTGGTGTCATATTTAAATAAATGAATTAAAGTTTCTACATCAGCCACATCATTAATCGCAACGATTTCAAAATTGAATTGTTTTGGATTTTCAAACCAAGCTCTTAAAACATTTCGCCCGATTCGTCCAAATCCGTTAATTGCGATACGTTGCATATGTAACCTTCAACTCTTTAATACAAGTTCTTGAAAGCTCTATGTTAAAGTATTTCTAAAATATACAGTAATAAATAATGGTCTTATGACTACTCAATATTTTTGATTGATCTTCGGGCGAGATACACAGCTTAAGCATTTAAGAATCGTCTCAACAACGTTAATGCTTAAAATTCCACCTAAAACCAGAATTAAAGAGAATTGTCATTAAAACACTTTAAAATCATTGGTACAGGTGGCAAATTCCGTTATAATTTGGCGTTTTTAAACTTTTAGCCCGGTATGCTGGGGTGAATTTTATTGTGAATTCGCACTTTATTTCCCAGACATATTATTTGCCAATACAGAATTAATGGAGTGACTTGGTTGTGAGTACTCGTTTTATGACATCAGCTGAAATTCGTGAAGCATTTTTGCGTTACTTTGAATCGCAAGGCCACACACGTGTCGCGTCGAGTTCTCTAGTTCCTGCCAACGACCCAACTTTGCTCTTTACAAATGCTGGTATGAACCAGTTCAAAGATTGCTTCTTAGGCCTAGAAAAACGAGATTATGTACGTGCAGTGTCATCACAAAAATGTGTTCGTGCTGGCGGTAAACATAACGACTTAGATAACGTGGGCTACACAGCTCGTCACCATACGTTTTTTGAAATGTTAGGTAACTTCTCTTTCGGAGATTACTTTAAACGTGACGCGATTAAATTCGCCTGGGATTTCTTAACCAATGAAAAATGGTTAGGCCTACCTAAAGACAAATTATATGCAACGGTTTATCACACTGATGATGAAGCATTCGACATCTGGAACAAAGAAATCGGTCTAGATGAGTCTCGCATTATTCGTATCGGCGACAACAAAGGCGGTCAATACGCTTCTGATAACTTCTGGGCAATGGGTGACACAGGTCCTTGTGGTCCATGCTCTGAAATCTTCTTTGACCATGGCGATCACATTTGGGGTGGTTTACCAGGTACACCAGAAGAAGATGGCGACCGTTTCATCGAAATTTGGAACAACGTATTCATGCAGTTTAACCGTACTGCTGATGGCGTACTTCACCCTCTTCCAGCACCTTCCGTTGATACAGGTATGGGCTTAGAGCGTATTTCTGCTGTTTTACAACACGTAAACTCAAACTACGAAATCGACCTATTCCAACATTTGCTTAAAGCTGCAGCTGAAATTATTGGTTTAGATACTGCTGAACTTGAAGCGAAAGCACAAGCTGAAGGCAAACCAGTTGAATACCCTGCGTCTTTAAAAGTAGTTGCAGATCATGCACGTTCATGTTCATTCTTGATTGCTGATGGTGTAAACCCTTCAAACGAAGGCCGTGGTTATGTACTACGTCGTATCATCCGTCGTGCAGTACGTCACGGTAACAAATTGGGTGCGACAGGTTCATTCTTCCACAAAATGTTGAAGCCTTTAATTGAGGTGATGGGCGCTGCCTATCCTGAACTTGAAGCACAACAAGCGCGTATTGAAGCTCAACTTTTAAAAGAAGAAGAGCAATTTGCTAAAACCTTAGAACAAGGTTTGAAATTGCTTGAAGGCGAACTTGCTAACTTAAAAGGTTCTGTAATTCCAGGCGAAGTGGTATTCAAACTTTACGACACGTACGGCTTCCCAACTGACTTAACGGCTGACATCGCACGTGAACGTGATTTAACGATTGACGAAGCTGGTTTTGAAAAAGAAATGGCTGCTCAACGTCAACGTGCACGTGATGCGGGTAAATTCGCAATCGACTACAACAGCGTTGTAAAAGTTGAAGGCGAAACTCAGTTTGACGGCTACGATGCAACTGCTGGTGAGGGTCAAATCATCGCAATCTATAAAGATGGCGAACAAGTTGATGAAGTCGTTGAAGGTGATGAAGCTTTAATCGTTCTAAACCAAACACCTTTCTATGCAGAAAGCGGTGGTCAAATCGGTGATACAGGTATCTTTAAAAACGATACAGGTATTTTCGAAGTTCAAGACACGAAAAAATCTGGTGGTGCGTTCGTTCACCAAGGTATCGTGACCATGGGTAACTTTAAAGTTACTCAAAATGTAGAAGCAACAGTTAAAGCAGACATCCGTGCAGCAACAGCACGTAACCACTCTGCGACTCACCTTCTACATGCTGCACTTCGTCAAATCTTGGGTTCACATGTTCAACAAAAAGGTTCATTGGTTGCTTCTGACGTGTTACGTTTCGACTTTGCCAATGATCAACCCGTGACATTTGAACAGATTCAAGAAATTGAACGTCTGGTAAATGCTGAAGTGATTGCCAATACGCCTGTAACAACCGAACTCCTTGACATCGAATCTGCAAAAGCTAAAGGCGCGATGATGTTGTTTGGTGAGAAATATGGCGAAGAAGTTCGCGTACTTTCTATGGGTTCAATCATTGAAGAGAAAAACTTCTCGATCGAACTTTGTGGTGGTATTCACGTTAAACGTACAGGTGACATTGGTCTGTTCAAAATCACTTCTGAAGGTGGTGTTGCTGCAGGTGTACGTCGTATTGAAGCAGTTACAGGTACGAAAGCAATTGAAGTGGCTCAGAAAGCTGATCGTGACATCAACACGATTAATGGCTTATTGAAAGCACAAAAAGATCAAACGATTGAGAAAGTTGAAGCCTTAGCGGACACAGCATCAAGCTTACAAAAGCAAATCGATCAATTGAATCAAAAACTTGCACATTTACAGGCGGGTGAGCTACTTAGCCAAGTTGAGGAAATTGCAGGTCGCAAAACGTTAATCACGACTGTTCAAGGTATGGATGCGAAATCACTTCGCAATCTACACGACGGCGTGAAATCAAAATTAGAAAATGCTGTGATTGTCCTTGCAGGTGTAGAGGGTGACAAAGTGAGCTTGATCGCATCTGTAGCTAAAGACTTCACAGCTTCTATAAAAGCAGGTGACATCATCAAACACTTAGCAACTGAGCTTGGTGGTAAAGGTGGTGGTAAGCCTGATTTGGCACAAGGTGGCGCGCCACTTAACGAGAAGTTTGCTTCCGTCATGGCAGAATTAACTGCTTGGCTAGCTGCAAAATAAAACTTCACCTTTTGTGTAACTGACCTTGAACAACTCTTCAAGGTCATGGTTTATATGGAACAACTATGGCATTAATCGTTCAAAAATATGGCGGTACTTCAATGGGTACTCCTGAGCGCATTTTAAATGTTGCTCGTCGTGTAAAGCGTTGGCATGATCACGGCCACAAGGTTGTGGTTGTTGTATCAGCAATGAGTGGTGAAACCAATCGCCTACTCGCTTTAGCGAAAGCCATTACCGACACCCCTGACCCACGAGAATTAGACCAAATGGTTTCTACGGGTGAACAGGTAACGATTTCAATGTTAGCAATGGCACTGAATTCTATCGGTGTGGAAGCTAAATCTTTGACTGGACGCCAAGTTGGTATTAAAACTGACAGCTCATTCACAAAAGCACGTATTGAATCAATTGATACAGATGTCATGACTGAACAATTAGATGCTGGTCGTGTCATCGTTGTTGCAGGTTTCCAAGGTTTTGATGCTAACGGCAACACAACAACTTTGGGTCGTGGTGGTTCTGATACCTCTGGCGTTGCATTAGCAGCTGCACTCAAAGCGGATGAATGCCAAATTTATACAGATGTGGATGGTGTATATACAACAGATCCACGTGTTGCACCAAAAGCGAAGAAAGTTGATCGTATTTCTTTTGAAGAAATGCTTGAAATGGCTTCTCTTGGTTCTAAAGTTTTACAGATCCGTTCTGTTGAGTTCGCGGGTAAATATCAAGTCCCTTTACGCGTACTCTCTAGCTTCGACAATGAAAATGATGGCGCATTTGACGAAGAATTTAAAAACAACGTCGGAACACTTATCACTACTGAATTGGAAGACAACATGGAACAGCCAATTATCTCTGGTATCGCATTTAACCGTGACGAAGCTAAATTAACTATCTTAGGTGTGCCTGATCTTCCTGGTATTGCATCTAAAATTTTAAAACCGATTGGTGATGCTAATATCGAAGTGGATATGATCATCCAAAACGTTGAAGAAGATGGTACAACTGACTTCACATTCACAGTCAATCGTGGCGAACTTGCTAAAGCAAAAAAAATTCTTGAAGAAACTGCTCAAGCAATCGGTGCCCGTGAAGTTGCAACACGTGATGATATTGTAAAAGTATCTATCGTAGGTGTTGGTATGCGCTCTCATGCTGGTGTTGCAAGCAAAATGTTTACAGCACTTGCTGATGAAGGCATCAATATCCTGATGATTTCAACTTCTGAAATCAAAATCTCTGTTATTATTGAAGAAAATTATTTAGAGCTTGCTGTTCGCTCACTTCACACTGCGTTTGGTCTTGACCGCGGACATGGCGAGTCTAGCGCACGTGCTTAATTTTCTGTCATGAGTTAGCAGAAACAATGCATACTTGATGAAGAAATATTCAGAGCCACTATAGTTTTTCCTATAGTGGCTCTGTTATATTAGGTCTAGAGGTTTATGGGATAATTTCAATAGTCCTGTGCGAATGGTTAAATTCGTCACATTTATCTATTAAAATATTTCGTGGTGCCGAGGTTGTTATTTTCACTTTTTGAAAAAACTATCGCAGGTTTAGCGTTTAAGCAAGGAGATAAACATGCTGATTCTCACCCGTCGTGTTGGTGAAACATTAATGATTGGGGATCAAGTCAGTGTCACTGTACTTGGTGTAAAAGGTAACCAAGTGCGAATTGGTGTGAATGCGCCTAAAGAAGTATCTGTACATCGTGAAGAAATCTATCAACGAATTCAGCATGAACGTGCGATGCAGGAGCACTTGCAACATCTTGACCAAGATTACCAACCTTCTTACGAAGAAGAGAATTACACTCAAAATGATTTCAATCGTTGATTAGAAATGATTTTGTGACTAAAGCGGCTAAATTTAGCCGCTTTAAATTTTTGGTGTTTAAGCTGTTTAAAGTCCCAATGATTTGCGTACTGGACCAAAACTACGCCTGTGCTCTTCAACCACGCCAAACTGTGCAATAGCTTCAAAATGAGCTTTGGTCGGGTAGCCTTTATGTTTTGCAAAACCAAACTGAGGATATTTAGCATCAAGTTCTAACATTTGATGATCACGTGTCACCTTAGCCAGGATACTGGCAGCAGAAATTTCTGGATGTAATGCATCTCCTCCAACTACAGCATCACAACTCATACTCAATCCTTGGGGAATTTTATTACCATCAACCAATACATGTTGTGGTTGCACAGTCAATTGTTCAACGGCACGACGCATTGCCAACAACGAAGCATTCAATATATTGAGTTCATCAATTTCTTGATGACTCGCTTCAGCGATAGCCCAAGCTAGTGCTTTTTCTTTGATCTCTATAAATAATTTTTCACGTTTCTTTTCACTGAGTTTTTTAGAATCATTTAACCCAAGAATCGGATTGTTAGGATCCAAAATTACAGCAGCCGCAACGACCGATCCCACCAGTGGACCGCGCCCTGCTTCATCAGCACCAGCAATCAACATCATTTTCCTAATTTATCCTTAAAAAAATAGGCCGATCAAAATCAGCCCATTCATATATCTTTGAAATTAACGTACAGCTTCAGCTACACATTCATTGATGGTTTTAGTCACGATATTGCTAACGATTGTTGCTCGTGCAGCTGGATCAATCGCCGCTGTAGCCAAATCAACCGTAGTCACGCTTTGAGGAGCTTTTTCACTTACACATCCGCAGATTTCACCTTGGATATTTTCTTTTTGCTCTGCTGTCATTAATTTTGTAGCAGTTTTCCACGCAGAAATATTATTTAATTCAGTTGTACATTTTGCATTGATCGCAATTTTAAGCGCAGCCGAACCTAACTGTTGAGTTGTATTTGCTGTAGGTGATGATGTCCCTGTTGTACCAGTAGCACAAGCCCCAAGCACTAATGTCATTGGTGCGAGTAAAGCAATTAATTTTTTCACAGTGTTATCCTTATGATCTTACGAATTGAGCTATTTTGCCTAATGTCACCTCACGAAGAAATAGATTTTTTGAATTTCCCGACTATATGTTCAGTTATAAGTCGCATTTCGTTGCATATTTTCAACACTGTGTCTCATTTCAATACTTATAAATAACTTATCCCTAAATTATGATGTGAAAAATTCAATCATAAGTTTATATCATGAATAATAAATCCCAATATTACACACGCACAGCTCAAGTATTGCATTGGGTTATGGCGATTATTTTTATTACGGCGTGGACGATCGGCTTTTATAGTGGCAATTTTTTAAGTTATGAGGTTGATGGTAGCTTCAAAGGTGACGTCATCACGCTTCACAAAAATATTGCAACCACCATTATTTTTCTGGTCGTGGTTCGTATCTTTTGGCGCTACACCCATCCTGCTCCCGAGCTACCAGAGACAATGTCTCCCCTCATGAAAAGACTCGCACATTTAGGTCATCTCGGGCTTTATTTTATGCTTCTGGCCTTACCAATTACGGGTTGCTTATGGAGCTGGAGTCTAGGCTACCCTGCACCAGTATTATTCTTATTTGATCTGCCTGCTTTAATTGGTGAGAATCCTCAAGTGACTGAAATTGTAAAACCACTACATATTTGGATTTCTTGGGCTGCAGGTTTACTTTTACTCGGACATATTGCTGCGGCATTAAAGCATCACTTTATAGATAAAGATCATGTCTTAGACAGCATGACCAAACAACCTAAAGATTGATTGAGTACCGCTCTAAATTTCTGAGTGAGATTTAGAGCTAATCACACATGCTTTTAGGCTATTCATCATGGCTTTTCGAACGACTTCTTGCTTCATATCTTCGTTAATTGTTGCTTTGGCAAGTTCCCGAGCAGGAATATCTTTTAAAGCATGATTTGATACACAATCACAGGTTTCTAATTTTAATTTCTTTTTGTTTTCTTCATTCATTAAATATGTCGTTATTTTCCATATTTTTGAATGATTGACTTCACGCTCACATTGATACTGGATGACAGGCTTTAATATACGCTGTGTCAATGTCGTATTTGCATTCGCGATAACTACGGGCAACATTAGCAGACTCAGGCAAAACAAAGACTTCAATTTCAACATCACATTCGGCTCTATTGTTTAAAGCATATTAAACCAAAGGTGGGATTTTGTCCCCACCTTCCAGTATTTTACATAAATAAGTTTAACTGTTTTAAATTGCGAGAATTTTATCTTTCCACTTTTGTTTTTGCACATCGGAAATAAACGATGCTTCAAATGAATTTATAGCGAGTTGCTTTAATTCATGATTTGTTAAATCTAAGGCCTCAGCAATCGCAATAAAGTTATCATTCATATAACCACCGAAATAAGATGGATCATCTGAATTGACGGTTACATGCACACCCTGCTGTAACAAACGGCGAATATTATGATCTGCCATATCATCTACAACACAAAGCTTTAAATTTGATAATGGACAAACCGTTAAAGGCATTTTTTCAGCAATCAAACGCTCCAACAACTTTGGATCTTCTTCAGAGCGTACGCCGTGATCAATACGATTCACTTTAAGTACATCCAAAGCTTCCCAAACATATTCTGCTGGACCTTCTTCACCTGCATGAGCAACAACCAAAAATCCTTCATCACGTGCTTTTGCAAATACCCTTTCAAATTTAGAAGGTGGATGCCCAACTTCACTTGAATCTAACCCTACCCCAATAATTTGGTCTTTGTAAGGTAACGCTTGTTCAAGTGTTTCAAATGCGGCCTCTTCACTCAAATGGCGTAAGAAACACATAATCAAATGCGTTGTGATGCCTAATTTTTCCTCAGCATCGTGGCAAGCTCGTTTTAAGCCTTTAATTACCGTTTCAAATGACACACCACGATCCGTATGCGTTTGCGGATCAAAAAACATTTCAGTATGAACCACTCGATCTTCTGCACATTTTTCAAAATATGCCCATGCAAGATCATAAAAATCTTGCTCATTAATCAATACATTCGCACCTGCATAGTAAATATCTAGAAATGATTGCAGATTGTGAAAATTATAAGCCTGTTTGACTTCTTCAACTGATTGATATGGGATTGCAATTTCATTGCGCTGAGCAATGGCAAACATCAACTCAGGTTCAAATGTCCCTTCAATATGGACATGAAGCTCAGCTTTAGGTAAAGCTTTAATTAACTCAACACGGTTCATTGCTACTCCTCATGAAACCAAAAAATAAAAAGGGTGCAAACTGAGTTTACACCCTTTTAAAAACTGTTAAAAATTAGCCGCCAAACATTGCAAATTTTAGCGCCCATAATACTGCGATAATCCATACCATATATGGTACTGTAGATGCTTTACCTGTAAGTAACTTCACCAACGCATAACTGATAAAGCCCATGGCAATACCATCAGCGATTGAGTAAGTGAACGGCATAAACACGATCGTTAAGAAAGCAGGAACCGCTTCAGTAATATCATCCCAATCAATATGCGTAATACCCTGAATCATCAATACCCCTACAAAGAGTAAGGCTGGTGCAGTTGCAAACCCAGGAACAGATTGAGCCAACGGTGCTAAGAACAAACAAGCAATAAAAAGTAAACCAACTATTACCGCTGTAAGACCTGTACGCCCCCCTGCTGCTACACCCGCAGAAGACTCAATATATGGTGTCGTTGATGATGTACCTAATGCAGCACCAGCAACAATCGCGGAAGAGTCTGCAAACAGAGCTTTCTTCAAGCGTGGCAATTTACCATCTTTGAGTAAACCAGCACGATGTGAAACACCAACCAGCGTTCCTGTTGAATCAAAAAGATCAACTAAGAAGAACACAAAAATTACACCGATTAAACTTGCGGTAAATAAGCCTTCAAAATCCATTTGCATGAATGTTGGTGCAATTGAAGGAATTTGACCAACCACGCCTTTAAATTCACTTAATCCTAGGAATGTTGAGATTGCAGTCAGCACTAAAATACTAATGATAATCGCACCACGTATTTTGAAGTGATGCATAACAACAACCATCAAGAAACCCAATAAGGCTAAGAGAACGGTTGGTTGTTTTAAATCACCTAAACCCACTAGAGTCGCAGGATTATCCACAATGATGCCAGCATTTTTCAAAGCGATTAATGCTAGGAATAAACCAATACCACCACCAATAGCCAATTTTAAAGACATTGGAATGGCATTCACGATAGCTTCACGAATTTTAAACATACTGATCGCGATGAAGACCAGACCAGACACAAATACCGCAGCTAAAGCGGTTTGCCAAGGCACACCCATTCCTAAACATACCGAATAGGTAAAATATGCATTTAAGCCCATACCCGGAGCCAATGCGATTGGGTAATTGGCAATAATACCCATGACAAAACAACCGATTGCTGCTGCTAAACATGTCGCAACAAATACCGCACCATGATCCATTCCTGTTTCAGACAGAATCATTGGATTGACAATGATGATGTAGCACATTGTCAGGAATGTCGTCATACCTGCAATAATTTCAGTTCGAAAAGTTGTTTTGTTTTCGCTTAGTTTAAATAAGCGTTCAAGCAAACCCGCTGAAGAATTTGGATTTGTCATTGTCGAGCCCCTGCTTAAGATCGAGCGATTCGTAAAAATTATTTAGATCATTTATTCAATGATTCATTGGCAAATGTAGCTCAGATGACGCATTCAATAAACGTACCAAAATGACATTTCCGATAAATTGAAGCACAATTAAAAAAGCTGCAATAAAGCAGCTTTGATATGATGATCTATCAATTGAACAGTCGCTAGACAATTCGATCTATCGGGATATATTTTTAATTATAACATAGACTGAATTTGAAGGGCTGAATAAAACAGTCATAGGTTATAAAACACTAAAATTTAATCTTTATTTAAATCACGTTAAAAAATATAAATTTAAATATACCCCTTAAAAAATCACTGATGATTTTTAGATCATTTAATTTTAAATGGTAGAGTAAATTAAGCTTGCTAACAGTGAATACTTTCTAAATTTGCAATCTTACCTATCAATATGAACATTATTTCATTTGGAGGTATTCCCAGATCAAGTAACCTAATCCAAACCCTAAACAGGAATACGCAGTAATAATAAAGAAAACGAAACTTGCTTTATTCTTTTTTTTCAAGAAATTCATAATGCTCGCCTTAAGTTAACTCGTCATGCACTATGATAATGCATTTAGCAAATAATACCAGTGAAATAGAATTATTTTCCTTAAATATCAACAAATTACTATTTTTAATAAATACAATCAGTACTTTTCATAACCACTTCATTTTATTATAAAAAATTGAGCACCCTAACTAGATGCATCGATTTGCTGATCTTTAAAATAAAAAGGCCACTATTCATAGTGGCCTTTCATTCGATCAGTTTTGTTGAGAAACAAAACGTGCTCTGGCAGCATGAAGCTTCTTATAGCTCTCAATAAGTTTTAAATGACGATCGAGACCTTCAAGTTGCATATTGGTTGGCGTCAATCCATAAAAACGCACATCACCTTCGATTGAGCCTATTGCAGCATCAACTCTCTCATCACCGAACATACGTCTAAAATTCGGTTCATAGTCTTCAATTTCCATTTCTTCATCTAACAACACTTCTAATACAACATCCATGCATTGATAGAATAAGCCTCGTTCTACAGTATTGGTGTTGTATTGTAAGAACTGTTCTACTTGGTCTTTCGCTTCTTCGAAATTTTCCAAAGCTAAGTTAATTAATAGTTTTAATTCAAGAATAGTTAACTGACCCCACACCGTATTATCGTCAAATTCAACACCAATCAAGGTAATAATATCGGTATAGTCATCCACTTCAACTTCTTCAAGTTTCTCTAGCAAAGCTTCGAGCTGTTCATTATCTAAACGATGTAAGTTAAGAATATCTTCTCTAAAGGCTAAAGCTTTATTGGTATTGTCCCAAACCAGATCTTCAACCAAATACACCTCAGAATATCCTGGCACCAGAATTCGGCATGCAGTTGCACCTAAATGTTGGTATACAGCCATGTAAACTTCTTTACCCATCTCTTTTAGGATATTGAACATCTTTTCAGCTTCTTCAGCGTTTGTATTTTCACCTTGACTGGTGAAATCCCACTCTACGAAATCATAATCAGATTTCGAACTGAAGAATCTCCAAGACACAACACCCGATGAATCAATAAAGTGTTCCACAAAGTTATTTGGTTCTGTCAGTGCATGGCTATTGAAAGTAGGACGTGGTAAGTCATTTAAACCTTCAAAACTACGACCTTGTAAAAGCTCTGTTAGGCTGCGTTCTAATGCAACTTCAAAGTTTGGATGAGCCCCGAATGATGCAAAAACGCCACCCGTTCTTGGATTCATTAATGTCACGCACATGACTGGGAATTTCCCACCTAATGAAGCATCTTTGACCAGCACTGGAAAACCTTGCTCCTCAAGCCCCTTAATACCCTCAACTATTTTTGGGTACTTTGCTAGAACATGTTCAGGTACATCTGGCAGGGTAATTTCACCCTCTAAAATTTCGCGCTTAACCGCACGCTCAAATATTTCAGATAAACATTGTACTTGTGCTTCAGCCAAGGTATTTCCTGCGCTCATACCATTTGACAGATACAAATTTTCAATCAAATTTGAAGGGAAATATACAATCTCACCGTCTGACTGGCGCACAAATGGTAACGAACAAATACCTCTCTCAGTATTGCCAGAATTTGTGTCGTACAGATGTGTGCCTAATAACTCATCTTCAGGATCGTAAATTTCAAGTGTATATTCATCTAAAATTTCTGATGGCAATTCACCATTTGGACCTGGTTGGAACCACTTTTCATCTGGGTAATGCACAAATTCAGCATTTGCGATTTCTTCACCCCAAAATTGGTCGTTATAGAAGAAATTACAATTCAAACGTTCAATAAACTCGCCTAATGCAGACGCTAAAGCACTCTCTTTCGTTGAACCTTTACCATTGGTAAAGCACATTGGCGCTTGTGCATCGCGAATATGTAAAGACCATACGTTTGGCACAATATTTCGCCAAGACGCAATTTCAATCTTCATTCCTAAGCCCGCCAAAATTGCAGACATATTGGCAATCGTTTCTTCAAGCGGTAAATCTTTACCCGGAATAACAGTCACATTTTCCTTGGCAATATTTGGCATAAGTAAAGCTTGAGCATCCGCATCAATGCTTTCAACTTCCTCAATA
This sequence comes from Acinetobacter sp. 24-47-66, assembly GCF_056779755.1. Classification (NCBI taxonomy): domain Bacteria; kingdom Pseudomonadati; phylum Pseudomonadota; class Gammaproteobacteria; order Moraxellales; family Moraxellaceae; genus Acinetobacter; species Acinetobacter sp. 24-47-66. The sequence continues at coordinate 278,117 of NZ_JBWYIL010000001.1, read as the reverse complement.
ACAAATTCAGGACCTGTTTGAATGACTTTTTTTACAGTGCAACGGTCGATTGAACGTAAAATACCTTGTCGATCCTTCTCAGAGATATCTGAGGGTAATTCGACTTGAATTTTAAAAATTTGTTTATAACGGTTTTCTGGATCAACAATATTATTTTGGGATAATCGAATATTTTCTGTAGGAATATCTCGTGCAGCACAATACACCTTTACAAAATAAGCTGCACATAATGCTGAAGACGCAAGAAAATAGTCAAATGGGCCTGGTGCAGATCCATCACCTTTATAACGAATAGGTTGATCGGCAATAACCGTGAAATCGTCGAACTTTGCTTCCTGTCGAAGATTGTCGAGATAATTGACTTTGATTTCCATGCGGGCACCTACAGAACTTATCCAAACAGCTAGATAAGTTAAAAATAAATTAAAACGCATTGTAATCAGAAATGCATGCAAATTGAATGAAAGTTTTTTAAATCCTCCCCTTAAGCTCTCTCTAATTTGGCGTAATCAGTGTTTTATTTACAAAAATTTTAACAAAAAAAAGCTGGTACCGAAGTACCAGCTTTTTTAATCCGCCAAACTGAAATTCAGTTCAACTTAAGTGTTATTAGATGCTTGCAATAGCAGCATTTAAAGTTGCACTTGGACGCATAACTGCATTTACTTTCTCTTGATCGATTGCGTAGTAACCACCGATATCAACAGATTTACCTTGAACTTCTGCAAGTTCGGCAACGATCTTCTCTTCATTTTCAGCTAAAGTCTTCGCTAAAGTAGAGAATGTCGCTTTTAATTCAGCATCTTCGTCTTGAGCTGCTAATTCTTCAGCCCAGAACTTCGCTAAATAGAAATGGCTACCACGGTTGTCTAACTCACCTGTACGACGTGATGGAGATTTGTCGTTGTCAAGTAATTTACCAGTTGCAGCATCCAATGTTTTCGCAAGAAGTTTAGCTTTAGGGTTGTTTTCTTTAATACCAAGCTCTTCAAGTGAAACAGCGAGTGCAAGGAACTCACCTAAAGAATCCCAACGTAAGTGGTTTTCTTCAACAAGTTGTTGTACGTGTTTAGGTGCTGAACCACCTGCACCAGTTTCGTACATACCACCACCCGCCATTAAAGGCACGATAGACAGCATTTTCGCAGAAGTACCAAGCTCCATAATTGGGAACAAGTCAGTGAGGTAGTCACGTAGAATGTTACCCGTTACAGAGATTGTATCTAGACCACGAGCAACACGTTCAAGTGTGTAACGCATTGCACGTACTTGAGACATGATTTGGATGTCTAGACCATCTGTATCGTGATCTTTTAAGTATTTTTGAACTTTCTTGATCAATTCGTTTTCGTGTGGACGGTATGGGTCTAACCAGAAGATTGCTGGCATACCAGAGTTACGTGCACGTGTTACAGCTAGTTTTACCCAGTCGCGGATCGGTGCATCTTTCACCTGACACATACGCCAGATATCACCTTCTTCCACGTTTTGAGACATTAAAACTTCGCCAGTTTCGATATCTGTGATGTTAGCTACACCAGCTTGCGCGATTTCGAATGTTTTGTCGTGTGAACCGTATTCTTCAGCTTTTTGAGCCATTAGACCAACGTTAGGTACAGTACCCATTGTGCGTGGGTCGAAGTTACCATTCCACTTACAGAAGTTGATCATTTCTTGGTAAATACGCGCAAATGTAGATTCAGGCATTACTGCTTTACAGTCGTAAGGCTTACCGTCAGCACCCCACATTTTACCACCACCACGGATCATTGCAGGCATAGAAGCATCTACGATCACGTCGTTTGGAGAATGGAAATTAGTGATACCTTTTGCTGAATCCACCATTGCTAAAGCAGGACGGTGTTCTTGACATGCGTGTAGATCTTCGATGATCTCTTCACGTAAAGAAGTCGGTAAAGTTTCGATCTTCTCGTAAAGACCAGCCATACCGTTGTTTACGTTAATACCTAGTTCGTCGAACAGTTTACCGTGTTTTTCGAACGCTTCTTTGTAATAAATCTTCACACAGTGACCAAATACGATCGGGTGTGAAACTTTCATCATGGTTGCTTTAACGTGTAAAGAGAACAAGATGCCCGCTTCTTTACAATCATCTAATTCTTTTTCATAGAAGTCACAAAGCGCTTTCTTGCTCATGAACATTGAATCGATGATTTCGCCGTCTTGCAGTGCAACTTTGTCTTTAAGAACGATAGTTTCACCAGAATTCGTGATCAATTCCATTTTCACATTGCGAGGACGATCTAAAGTCATAGACTTTTCGCCGTGATAGAAGTCACCTTCATCCATGTGAGAAACGTGAGTTTGTGACCACTGTTTCCACTCACCCATAGAATGTGGGTGTTTTTTCGCATAGTTTTTAACAGCAGCAGGCGCACGACGGTCAGAGTTCCCTTCACGCAATACAGGGTTTACTGCTGAACCTAAGCATTTACCAAAACGTGCTTTGAGTGCTTTTTCTTCTTCAGTCGTAGGATTCTCAGGATAATCTGGAATTGCATAGCCTTTTGATTGAAGCTCTTTGATACATGCAGTCAACTGAGCTACAGATGCACTGATGTTTGGAAGTTTGATGATGTTTGTGTCTGGATCTTGTGTAAGACGACCTAATTCTGCAAGATTGTCTGATACTTTCTGCTCTTCGCTAAGGTATTCAGAGAATTCAGCGAGCACGCGTGCTGCAACTGAGATGTCAGTTTTTACAATCTCAACACCAGCAGGCTTAGTAAAGGTCTCAATGATCGGCAGTAGTGAGTAAGTCGCCAGTAATGGCGCCTCGTCGGTCAGTGTGTAGATGATAGTTGACTTTCCACCAGCCATATATAGCCCCTTGCTTTGGATTGAGTTACAGAGCACCGAACTTTTGGTCCAGTCTCTTAGAACCGATTTGCTTAAATTAAAACGTTGAGAGTATCGTTCTTCGTCGCATTTCAGTCAATGAAATAAGCTTTTAGTACGCTATTTTGATGAAATAACATACAAAATAGTATCCATCTTTAGTTTGATAATACTGTATGAATTTCATTACTTCTGAATGAAAAGTGAAGAACTGGTAATGAACGTTGATCTCAACTTCCCTGTAATATGAACATTATACGTGTCTCATATTTAAACAGGATGGCAAAAGCGTACATTTCGGGCGTTATTGTAAGTGTTAATGTACGGGTATATTAATAAATTACGGAAATACCCAATATTTAGATTAAAGCATTTTGGGTATTTATACTTAAAATATATAATTTAATATCAAATTTAGAGATTTTTTAAACGCAATTTTTCTTGATAGAGCAAGTGATAACGAATACTTTACTTTTAAAAAAAGAAGTAATGTCTTGATTACGAAAAAAGGGCTTAAGTAAAATACTTAAGCCCTTTTTTTTAAATCTTGGTAGGTATATCCAGACTCGAACTGGAGACCTCTACGATGTCAACGTAGCGCTCTAACCAACTGAGCTATACACCTAGAATGCTTCGCATCTTATGCAAAAATCACTTGGCTGACAAGCCTTTTTCATATTTAACCAAAAGATATGAACAAGTTTTAATCATTGACTTAAAATTTGCGAACTCTTGTTTAGAAATACTCGATTGTGAATAACTTAAGTGCTCGTACAGAATGATAATTTCGAGGAAAACAGCTCTATCATTTTGACTTAAAGGTGATGAAATTCTTTCTAACCATTGTCGAACCGTTTCGTAAGAATAACGGCGATTGTGAAGTCCTAATTTTCTATTAAAAACATGAAGTACCCAATCGATTTGTGAATAGTGTTTTCTTTTTTTCCTCAACATCCATAGTGCATAACATCCTAATATGCTCAGTGAGCCTACAAGGATAATCACAAACACTGAAGCAACTGAATGAATTCCAAATTTAGTCATCCAACTCTGTTGTTGATCAGCGTTATACCCAACAATTTTACTTTGCCATTGATAACTTGCGTAATCACTCCATACGCGAATTTTTGTCAAAAAAGGATATTTTGCAACTGACCAATTTGTATTCTCCGAATAGAGTGTTTGATTATTTTGAATTAAATTTTGCATTCCCTGATCAATACGTTCAGGAGCAATCATTGCAGTGGGATCAATCCTCTGCCATTGACCTCCAAAATATACTTCAGTCCAAGCATGTGCATCTAACTGCCTCACTTCCCAACTTTTTTGGTCTGGCGCAAATTGACCTCCTTGATAACCTGTCACGACTCGGGCAGGAATACCGACATAACGCATCATCATGACAAAACTAGAAGCAAAATGCTCACAAAATCCTTGTCGTGAATTAAACATAAATGCATCTATCCGATCACCACTCAAAACACCGGGAGATAAAGAATACTGAAAGCTATTTTGCTTAAACCAGTCTAAAACTTGCTGGATATAACGCTCTGGCTGCTCTCCACTTTTAATAAATAAGTCCCATGCTAAACTTTGACTTTTGATATCGCGCTGACGGAGATACTGGGTGTAATACTGAATTTGAAACTGACTAAGTTCATGATTTATTTTCGTCCCACGCCCCAACCAAACTAAGTTTATAGGTTGAGCCGTTTGAATAGGTCGTTGAGCTGAAATACCACCGTCATAACGGAGATAATAATTTCGTTGTTGAGGTACAGATTGCTCTAATCCCATGATCCATTCTACAGAAGGATCTTTAGCCAAATACTGATATTCAACTTTTTGATTTAAATTAGAAAGTTGATAAGAGTTTAACTCATTTAGCCCTCTATTAAATCCATGACTCGTCCATTTTTGACCATCATATTGATCTAAGACCAAAGCTCGCCAATACATTTCTGAACGCGTCGGTAATTTTGTGATATCACCAATAATACGAAATGCCAATTCATTTGACTGAGACAGCTCAGCAATGTCACCTGGGGACATAGAGTCACTGATTCCTGTCATCCCCTTATTTTGTTGAATGGGGATATGCCAGAGCGGAGGTAATCGCGGGAAAAAAATAAAGAACAATATAAAAAAAGGAATTGCCAATCCGATGAATTTACCGACATGAATGATATCGTGCTTTAAGCCATTTTTAGTTTCAGGAGTGGACAGAAACTCCGCGGTTTGAATTCTATAAAGTCCTACAAAACAGCTCACTAAGCACAGCACCACTCCCAAAGCAACATACAACGTTTGACTGTATAAAAACGTACTTGCCGCCACGAATAAGGCAAAATTAAAAACGATGATCAAATCACGTTTTTTTTGGGTTTCTAATGCTTTTGCAAATAGAAAAGTTGTCAGCGATGCTACCCCAGCCTCAACACCAACAAAGGTATGGTAATGCAGATAAATCGCGCCAAGTGCAATTGCTGTAAAACTAAATTTTATTGCTTTGGAGACATTTTTTTTACTTTTTTGAATATGCCATAAATATATAAGCTCAATACAGAGCACCAAAAATAAAGCATAAGGTAGATAAATAATCTGGATAAATAAAATGAGTGCCAAACTCACTAGCATGGATTGTGAAACTTTAGGATGTACCATATATCTAAACCTATTTTCTATTTCACACTTTATGCCTGAGCAAGCAGAATTTTAGCCTGCTTGATATGCTCAGCTCCAAATCCTTGATTCAATTCGGCATGAGGTAACACTAGCTTAAAAGAAATTTGTAATTGCTCACACTGCTCCACCACACCCATCATATATTTGAGCTTTTCTTCATGCTCGACTGACGGCATATGATGATAATGAATATCAACACATCGATCCTGTTGATGCTCTTCAAAAACTTTAATATACAAACCTTGGCCACGAGCTGCCTGCTTCCACGATACACTTTGTAATGAGTCGCCGACCTGAAAACTTCTTAATTCTTTAAACTCATCTTTTTCCTGATCCAATACAAATGCATTTGAAAAGCTTGTATTCGGATTTATTTTGGCTTGTGGCGCAATCCATGCATGTCGTCCATGAAAGATATAAGTCCAAGCTCGAACAAGACCAAATGGATACACTGAAGCAATGTGTATATCGGGATAGTTATACTTTCCTCGTTGATCAACATGAATCGGTATAACACATTCAGACTGTTTTTGGTCAATGTGAATGTGCTGTGTCTCAGAATCGATGGAGATCGATAAATAACGTGAATATGAATAAGGTTGATTCAAGTAGATTTTAAATAAAATCGAGTGCCCTACCTGTCCGACTTCATCAGTAATGATGTCTATCTCAAGACCATGCAATTGTTTAAAGGTGATATAAAAACTAATGCATAAGATCGCACTAATTAAAAAGCAGAAACCTAATATCAAATTATTGGCATAGTTAATACCCGCAATAAATGTGATCAAAATCAACACAAGATATAAGAAACCTTGCTGATAAATAAAAATCAAAATATCGCGTTGACCAATTTTTTTACTCTGCTCAAACCGAAATCTTTTTTTTAACCATTGCTTCCAGATACTGGTCACCTGCATACCCTCAAATCAATTTAACCTGATTCATTAGGGAGACCGTCTCATCCTCACTCAAGTTTAATCGATGAGCGCATACTGCTGAAAATACAGCTTTTACATCATCAGGAATGACAAAGGCTCTGGCATGCACGATCGCTCTCGCTTGTGATGCTCGTTTTAAAGCCAATAATCCACGCGTCGATAAACCATGCGCACTTTTTCGTGTTACCGCAGCCAAATCCAATAAATAGTCTTGAATTGCATCACTTAAATGGACTTGATGAGTCAAGGATTGCAATCTTAGTATTTCAGTCTCATTAAATACATGGATCAACTGTGCGATTAATTTGGCACGTGATTCTTGTTGAAGAAGTATTTTTTCTGCATGGCGAGATGGATAGCCAAGAGATAACCGCATGAGGAATCTGTCTAACTGAGACTCTGGTAGTGCATAAGTCCCGCTTTGAAAGAGTGGATTCTGAGTTGCTATCACCCAAAAAGGCTGAGGTAAAGCATAACGCTGTCCATCAATCGTGGCGTAGCCCTCTTCCATCGCTTCTAGCAATGCACTCTGTGTCTTAGGACTACAGCGATTAATTTCATCTGCCAAAAGAACTTGGGTAAAGACAGGTCCGTACTTAAATTCAAACTGATGTTCTTTTTGATTAAAAACATTCACGCCAATTACATCACTGGCGAGCATATCATTGGTAAATTGGATTCTTTGAAATGATAAACCTGATAATGATGCCAAACTACTGGCCAATGTGGTCTTACCCAATCCAGGTAAGTCTTCAAATAAAATATGACCACCTGCAATTAAACTACATAAAGCCAATTCAGTTTGCGTATTTTTATCCAAAACAATTTGATTGATTTGTTCTAGAAATAATGAAATTTTGGGAGTAAATGATTGAATCTGAGATTCTAACTCAGGCTGTATAATATCTTTTGATTGAACACTCTGCTTCATTCCCCAAATCATCATTTACATTTCCAAAACTATATATTTCTACCATACAGGTTTTTTTTATTTTCTCAAATATTTCTAATAATCAGTGTATTAAAGAATCAGTATCAAACTTAATGCTGAATAAGCTTCAACTGTGTGAGCATCTCTTCAGGTCCAATTTGAAGGCTTGAATTATTGTTTTCCGCCAGCTTGATCTGTTCAATAAAATAGCTGTTGATCGGTGCATTCCCCCCGAGTGTATTAGCAAGTCTGACCACTTCACCATTAATCCAATCAACCTCCGTCGTGCGCCCTAAATTCAGATCATCCTGCATAGATGAACGAGCTAGTGGATCAATGGCTAACATTTTGCGACTGATCAACTTAAACAACCAATTAGGAAGTCGAAGAATATGAGGAATGATGTTCGCTGGTACAGGCGTTAATTGTGCGGGTTTAATATTTGCCTGCTTTAAAATTTGAAGCGTCTCTAACTGTGCCTGAGCAAGGCACTTTCTATACATTCGATTAGTAAGTTGATTTCTTAAAGTTAGACCAGATAAAGCGTTAATCGAATTGTTCAAGTTGAATAAGACTTTAGCCCACTGTACCTCTAACATATCATCACGGAATTCAACTTGCAGTTTCGCCGCATCTAACACTATTTTTAGCTGATTACTTTCTACAAATTTTTTTATCATTAATGTTCCATCAGAACCTTGATGGAAATGAGACGGTTTGAGTTCTGCGACATTAAATGGAACCATTCCTTCCATAATCTCCCATTCTGGCAGCATTTTTTTTAACCGTGGAACATTACTCACCCCATTTTGAAAACTGATGAGACTCGGTTTATTGAGAGTGTCACAGCTTCGTATTTCAGATGCCACTTGCTCTGTCGCTGCTGATTTTACACAAATCATGACTAAGTCCGTGTCTAAGACTTCTGCTAGATTTGTTGTAAGTCTTAATTGATCTGGAGTGAGCTTATGATGGTAGCCGTTTAAATCACTGAGCTCCAATCCATTTTGGCTTAATTTTTGATAGCTTCTTTCCCTACAGTAAAATGTCACCTGATGGCCTGCTGCGACCATTCTTCCACCGATATAACACCCAATCGACCCAGCACCATAAATTCCAATTTTCATGTTTTTATCCTTTGTTATTAATCAAGAGTATACGAGTTTCAGAACAATAAATTTGTCAGGTTTTATACAATTAAGACAAATAAAAAACGACACCTCAGTGCCGTTTTTTATGTAAAGCTAAAAAATTAACATGGACATTTCTTCATACCGCCTGCTGCACTTGGATAGCGTGCATCGACACAATAACGATGAAAAGTTTTTTCATCCATCGGCTCTAGGTCAGGGTGATGCTTTTTCATATGTTCTACATAGTTTTGGTAATCTGGGACACCCACCATTAAACGAAAACTTTGTTGTAGCCGCTGCCAAATCAGTTGAACTGTTTTGATTCCATTCAACATTAAAAACTTCTTCGGCTGAGCCAAAATCGTGAATTTAATGATTTTACCCAATGCCAGCTTTTGACGAATTTGTTCTTTCAAACTCATTTGGTCTCTCCTGCAGGGACTTGATCAGTATAAATTGCTTCAGCTTCCTGAGCCGTTGGCTGCGGATTTGCTAAAGCACGACGAATCACTTTAATGGCAGCAAACAACATCACCACAGCAACAATCATAAAGAATGCACATAACGCAGCATTAATCTGATTAGATAAAGCAACAGTTTGCATTTCCGCAATGGATTTCGCAGGCGCTAAAATTTCGTTTCGCTCAATAGCCGCATTGAAACGATCTGCTTGTGCCAAGAATCCAATTTTTGGATTTTCATGGAAGATTTTTTGCCAACCAGCAGTCATCGCTGTAATGAAGAGGAAAATCGTTGGAACAATGGTGACCCACACATATTTTTCTTTCTTCATTTTGAATAAAATGACAGTACCTAGCATCAGCGCCATCGCAGCTAAAATTTGGTTACCAATACCAAATAATGGCCACAAACTATTGATACCGCCCAGTGGATCAACTACACCTTGATATACAAAGAAACCCCAGCCTGCCACTGCAACGGCAGTACCAATCAAGTTGCCCACAAACGACTTAGAGTTTTTAACCGCAGGGACAACAATACCCACAGTATCTTGAACCATAAAACGGCAAGCACGTGTTCCTGCATCAACAGCAGTTAGAATAAATAGCGCTTCAAACAAGATCGCAAAGTGATACCAAAATGCCATCATTTCACGACTATTAAAAATTTCAGTGATGATGTGCGCCATACCAATCGCAAACGTCGGTGCACCACCAGTACGAGAAAGAATTGTGCTTTCACCAACCTCTTGGGCAAGTAGTGTTAAAGCTTCAGGTGTAACCACAAATCCTAAATTACGTACCGCCTCTGCGGCACTTTCTACCGTCGTTCCTATCACCGCAGCTGGTGAGTTAATGGCAAAATAAACGCCTGGATCCAAGATCGTTGCACAGATCATCGCCATGATTGCGACAAATGATTCCATCAACATACCGCCGTATCCGATCATCCGGATATCGCGTTCATTATTTACGAGCTTAGGTGTAGTTCCTGATGAAACCAATGCATGGAAACCTGAAATTGCACCACAGGCAATGGTAATAAATAAGAATGGGAAAAGTGATCCAGAGAATACAGGTCCCGTACCATCTACGAAGTGGGTAATTGCAGGCATTTTTAATTCAGGCATCGCAAATACGATACCCAATGCTAAACCTGCAATCACGCCAATTTTCAAGAAAGTCGATAAATAATCACGTGGCGCCAATAACAACCATACTGGTAATACAGAAGCGATGAAACCGTAGATAATCAATGCCCATGTTAACTCTGTACCAGATAAAGTGAATAATTGCCCCCAATAAGGATGTTGCGCAATGTTTTCACCATAAATGATACCGAGCATCATCAGTACAAAGCCAATGATTGAAACTTCGGCAATCTTTCCTGGACGGATATATCGCATATATACGCCCATAAATAATGCGATTGGAATGGTAGCAGCAATACTAAACACACCCCATGGACTATTGGTTAATGCTTTAACCACGACGAGTGCAAGCACAGCTAGGATAATGATCATTACCCCTAATGCGCCAAGCATCACAATAATTCCTGCAAATGAACCCAGTTCTTGTTTTGCCATTTCACCCAGTGAACGTCCGTCACGGCGTGTAGAAATAAATAAAACTAGAAAATCTTGGACTGCACCTGCCAGTACAACACCGACTAACAGCCAAATCGTTCCTGGTAAATAACCCATTTGCGCAGCAAGAATAGGCCCAACTAACGGACCAGCACCTGCAATCGCAGCAAAGTGATGACCAAACAGAACACTTTTATTTGTAGGCACATAATCTAGACCATCCGCTAGACGGTGCGCAGGTGTTAAACGCCGAGCATTTAACTCGAATACTTTATTAGCAATAAATAAACTATAAAAACGATATGCAATACTGTAAACACAGACTGCAGCGAGTACGAGCCAAACTGCGTTGACATGTTCTCCACGACTAACCGCTAATATTCCAAAGGATACTGCACCGATTATGGCCACAATAATCCAAATCAATTTCGAAGTCATGGATGACTTCGGTTGTATTTGATCCATATCAAACCCTCATTATTTCGTATTTGCAATCAGCTCAATTTTATTATTCGTGTTACTGCTGTTTTCCCTTGCGACTATACTCCTCAATAATTCTTCTTTACCTTAGACCTTGGCATTAAAAAAGGGATGATTGTCATCATCCCTTTCGATAATAGTATAAATTTACACCATTATGCACGTTCTAAGTATTCACCAGTACGAGTATCAACACGAACGCTTTCTTCTTGTTGAACGAATAATGGAACACGTACTACAGCACCTGTTTCAAGTTTCGCTGGTTTACCACCACCGCCAGAAGTATCACCACGTACGCCTGGATCAGTTTCAACAATTTTTAATACCACGAAGTTAGGTGCATTCACTGTTAAAGGAACACCATTCCATAACATGATTGTGCATTTTTCGTTTGAATCGTCTTTCAACCATTTCGCAGCATCACCCATTGCAACTTTGTCAGCCGCAATTTGCTCGAAAGTCACAGGATCCATGAAGTTCCATAGTTCGCCGTCGTTGTATAAGTAGTCCATTTCTACTTCTACGATATCTGCTGCTTCTAAAGAATCACCAGATTTAAATGTTTTTTCTAATACTTTACCTGATTTAAGGTTACGTAATTTAACACGGTTGAACGCTTGGCCTTTACCTGGTTTAACGTATTCGTTTTCCATGATTGAGCATGGGTTACCATCAAGCATTACCTTAAGGCCAGACTTGAAATCGTTCGTAGAATAATAGGCCATGAGAGGCTCACTCCAAACTTACTAACTTTAATCTATTAATGCGATGGGCTGCTACACTGTCATTTAGCAAGGCTGACAGGTGCATGATATGCCACATGCACATGCATTTATGTTGCGTATTCTAAATGACCAACCTACTCTGCCGCAATGATAAATTCCGAAATACAACGTTTAAGCTGTCTAAGTTCCATGCAGAACTACTGTTGTAGACTTAATTTGATCATCTTTAGGCTTGAGTATTTTCATCCCAACATTCAATAAAGAAGGCTTAATCAGGACACAACTGAGTTTTTCAATGGGTTTTGATTTAAAATGAAGCCTTTCATCTCCCTCTAAATTTAAACTGTATGACCCACTATTTGTATCAAGAGCAACATTGGCAAAATCAACTCAGCGATTTAATCACTGACCCACATGAGCTCATTGAACTCTTGGAATTGCAACCTGAAGATTTAATACATGGTGCAATTTTGGCATCAGCCCAATTTAAATTAAGAGTCCCTCGCGCCTTCGTCGCGAAGATGCAAAAATCTAATCCTGATGATCCACTGTTACTTCAAGTACTCCCTCATCATCTGGAGTTAAATGAACATCCTGATTTTGTGACAGACCCCCTTGATGAGGAGGCTGCCAATTTAATTCCAGGTGTATTACATAAATATCAGTCACGTTTTTTACTGACTTTAACAGGTGCATGTGCTGTTCATTGTCGTTATTGTTTTAGACGTCATTTTCCATATCAAGAAAATTTACCTAAAAATGACGACTGGAAAAAAATACAAGACTACTTACTCGCTCATCCAGAAATCAATGAAGTGATCTTAAGCGGAGGGGATCCCCTAACACTTTCAAATCGTAAACTTGCCGTTTGGATCGATAGATTAAGTTCAATTCCACATCTTAAAATTTTGCGTATTCATTCTCGAGTTCCAATCGTTATTCCAAATCGGCTTGATGATGAACTTATTTCTCTGTTAAAAAACAGTAGGCTACGTATTATTCTAGTGGTACACTCAAACCATGCTGCTGAAATTGATGACTTTACCGCTTCGAAATTAATGCAAATTTCACAACAAAATATTTTGGTGTTGAATCAAGCTGTGTTATTAAAAGGTATTAATGATCATCCTGATATTTTGGTTGATCTAAGTCATCGATTATTTGATGCGCGTGTGATGCCTTATTATTTACATGTGTTGGATAAAGTGAAAGGTGCTCAGCATTTTGATTTACCAAGTGAATCTATTGATTCAATCTATAAAGAGGTTTTGGCAAGGTTGCCTGGATACTTGGTTCCAAAGCTGGTTAGAGAAATTGCGGGAGAACAGAATAAAACACCGCTTTATGGAGTTGCCACTTTTTAGAGACTCATTCACATGCTTCAGGCTCAGATTTCAGAAATTTTTCACTATCCTACTGCCTTGACTCGAGATCAACTGAGTTTTGCAAATGCAAATGTTCAGGACTTGGGTTTTTGGGCATCTCAACTTTCAATTATGCAATTAGGTGACACCTCTGAAGCGGTGTTGAAAGCCCTATATGAAATCGCTGAACTCAAATGTTCGGAAACATTGCGCTTTGATCTTATTCAAGCGCTACATCCTTTGATCGAAAATATTTTAGAGAGACTTGAAAAAAACTTTTTAAATCAAGGTCTTTTTCTATCTGACCGTAACAAAGATATTATAGAATTAACCACTCGCTTGAGAACATTATTTGCTGATATCTACATAGATATTGCACAGCGCAGTGAAATGCAGCTAAAACAACAAAAGTTTTCTATTTTGAAGTTTGCTCAAAAGCGTAATGTGAAAACTGCACGACTCCTTTCCAGTTATTACGCTCTTCAACAATTGGGTTTATTGCTAGTACAACAACAGATGCTTTATCGTTCTGCCTTGTCTAAGCAATGGTTAATGACCCATTATCTGTATGATTTGGCATTAAAAAACCAAGAACACACGGTGAATATTAATTTATTGCAAGGCACTCATCACGCTTTAAAAAATATTCAACAATGCTATGCCCAAGTCTTATTATTAGAAATATTTAATACTCACCAAATTCGTCCTTCTGAGATCTACGCGCTCTATCAATGCACAGCGGATTGGGCACAACTAGTGCAAGTTTTACCACGCGAAACCGCTTTATCTCGTTACGTTATTGATACCACTAAAGATCATCCGCCAGTTTACAACCGAAAACACCATGAGAGTTTTAAACCAAACATTTTCGTGGCGACACAATCGTTGCTTGAGCATGTAAACTTAACCATTCAAAAGGACAATGAATATCTATCTAAGAAAGAGAAAGCATATTTAACTGCGCCTCTTAAATTTCATGTACAAAATGTTTTAGGCTCGACCATTGAACGCAGACATGAACGTTATGAACATTCCGCTCAATTACAACTCTGTTTCAGTTTACTTACCGCACATTATTATCTCTCAAAGACCAAAACTTTTAGCGAAACCTTGCGACTAACACCGCCTAAATCAAAATCAGAAGACGAGTTTGCGTTTACATATTTAAATGACTACCCAGATGCCTATACAGACAAATCAAACAAAGTTCTAGATAAACAGGCACGTCAAATCCATGCGGCTCAAGTTTTAGATATCAGTTTAAATGGCTATCGCGTACGTTGGTTAGAAGAAGAAGCACCTCCAAATTTGAGAACTGGTGAATTTATCCTGATCAATGAGGGGGTGAACAGCAAATGGAAAGGTGGTGTAATTCGTTGGATTAAACAATCTGTTAAAAAAAGCTATGAACTTGGGCTTGAAGTGATTGGACCCGACATCCACCCTTGCGCCGCAAAAGTTTATACAGATCGAAGTTCTTTTAATTATCATCCATGTTTATTTGTACAAACCTTGAAGATTGATGCTCCACAGCATTCTCTTATTTTGCCAAATTTACAGTTTTTCAAAGAACAACAATCTATTTATCTACGCTTAACTGATCAAGATATCAAAGTAGAATTGATAAAGACCATGCTCATCACACAAAGTTTTGTTCAATTTGAATTTGAATTATTTAATGATGAGCAGCAATATTTGATTGATGAATTTTTACAACATCAAAACCTTGAATCAAATCGTTTTCAAGACGTATGGGAAGCATTGAAGTGAAAAACCTACTTCTATCAACACAATTAAAGCAATCTGGAATGCGCTTACTCATTGTCGATGATAACCAGATTCGTTATAACCATATTATCTCTTTACTCGAAAAACGCGGGTACAAGGTAGAAGCTGTGCTACTCGATGATCAAGTGAGTCTTGAAAAGCAACTTCATTTAGGTTGGGATTTAATTCTGTTTGGTCGTGCCTATGAACTGACCTTAACTCATTTTCTTCGACTGCTTGCAGATTCTGATAAAGCTTTTACCCCAACACTTTATCTAGCTCCAGAAGCGCTAGAAATGTCTGAAGTAAAACTCATTTCGATGGGCATCTATGATGTTTTAAATATTGATCAACCTGAACAATGTTTACTTAAAATTATTCGAGCATTGGCTTTTAGTCGCTTACAAAAAAATCAGATGCAATTAACGGATGTACTGAAACACAATGTTCAAATTAAACAAAATTGGATCGAAGAGCATAAAAAAGCAGTTGCAATCATAGAAGAAGGGATTGTCGTTGAATGCAACCATGAGTTTACGCATTTATTTGGCTTCAACACGTTTGATGACGTTATTGGATCCCCGCTCATTGATTTAATACAACCTGAGGATATTCAATCTTTTAAAGCACGATTTAAAAAATTAGCTTTCGGTAAATTTGAGTATGGACCTTTTGAACTGATTTCTCTTAATCCACAGTTAACACATCAAAATCCAGTCCAAATTGAATGTAATCCTACAGATCAAAATCAAATCATTGAAATTACGATTTCAACGCATTTTCAACAGGATGATCAACCATTTAGTCCTCAACTTGAGACTGCACCTCACCAAGACAGTAGAATTGCACCACACACAACATTGGCAAAAATTTTACAACATCTTGAAGAACACCCTGCTCAAGAAAATGCTTTGGTCATCTTCAGCCTAGCTAGTTGTCCAGACTATATCTTGAGTTCTGATTGGGATACTTTTAAAGGCTATTTCGGCAAACTTTCAGACTTTATTCTCGAACAGACCAATGGCGCTGTATTTAAAATTGAAACAGCCCTGTATGCCACTATCATTCAAGCTGAAACGATTGAAGTTCTAAAATCAAGACTCTCTGCACTACATGCGCTTGAAAAACCTAGGCTCGTCAATCTGGGAGATCAAACCTATCAACAGCATGTCAAAATTGGTTATAGTCTCTTCAAACTGTCAGATTTAAATGTAGATAATTTTGAACAGCTCATTGCAAATGCTTATAACACACCCCTACCCAATTTATTGAGCAATGATGCTGCTTTAGAGACAACGCTTGAAGAAATTGAAGAGATTCATTTTGAAGTTACTCAAGCAGATGAGCCGACCTCTATTCAGTTGAATACACCTTCTTCTGAAGTAGAGCCTGATCATTCAACAGAATTTGTATCTCAAGCAATTGAAGAACCTGTACAGTCAGACGAAGTTCACGGCGATATCCTAGTACATCTTCGTAAAGTTCTTGAACGCGATCAAATTACGCTAAAGTTCCAACAAATCTATGATAAAGAAGACACTAGTCTTAATACCTATGAAGTAAGCAGTGGGTTTATTTTTGAAAACCAATGGATTCAATTGGACAATATTGAAGAATTGGTGGATGACCCTGAGTTGTCTATTAAAATTGACCGATGGATTTTGGTTGAAGCAGCAAAGCAACTGCACAATTTTTTAACACAATATCCTGAAGCTAAACTGATTATTAATTTACGACACCATGTTCTTTTAAAGCATCATCAATTGGCAGAATTAATTTCAAAACTGCTCATGATTGTAGGAGCAAAAGCACCTCAACCACTGATTTTACAGTTTAAAGAAAAATACATTGCTCAACATTTAAATGAAATTCTGCCTGCGATTGAGGTATTGAGAGCGCAAGGTGCAGATATTGCCGTTTGTGAGTTTGGATTAAGTAAATGTAGCGATCTCATTCTCAAAGTTGCCAACATTCAGAATTTCACGCTGCATGAAGAATTTACAGATAATTTAAATACTGAAGAAGGTATTGAACGTTTTAAACAGGCGATTGAATACTTCAATAGTCATCGATCAGTCAATTTATTACTCAAAAATCTCAATGATATGAATAGCTTTGCCAACGCGTGGAATGTCGACGTGAGATTTTTACAAGGTGATTATTACCAGCGTAAATTGGATCAGCTCATGAATGTTCAAGATCAAAGTTAATTCCAAATTTTGGACATAAAAAAACAGGCTGAACGCCTGTTTTTTTTATTTTGGGTATTAACGTTTGATAGAACGTGACATACCAGCAAAACGTTGTTTGAACTTGTCGATACGACCGCCAGTGTCAACGTTCTTTTGCTTACCAGTATAGAATGGGTGGCAAGCTGAGCATACGTCTAGGTAAAGTGTTTCTTTACCAACAGCTGAACGAGTTTCGATTACGTTACCGCAAGAGCAAGTAGCAACTAATTTTTCGTATTTTGGGTGAATATCGGCGCGCATGGTCGATTCTCCATAGAGTTAAGAAGGCTTTAGCTGTCATCGCAATTGATCACTCTCTTCATCCATTACAACAGACGCAGAGGAAAGGCTGAAATACAGCAGATCAACACCACAACAGACCATTCTTTTGGCCCACCGAGACGGCTTCCGTCAGAGCTAAGCACAACAAGTGGACGACATTATACGCCACTTTATTTCAGATAGCGAATTTTTCCTTTAAGACTTTTCAATTTGCTTGGACCAATGATTTGCAATAATTCCGCAGACCATTAATTGGATTTGATGGAAAATCATAATTGGCAATATGATCATCCCCATAGGTTGTCCAATGAAAAGAATTTGCGCCATAGGCACTCCACTTGCGAGTGTTTTCTTAGAACCACAAAAAAATACAGCGATTTGATCGGCACGATTAAATCCAAACCACTTTGGGGCGTGATAGGCTAAAAGCATAATCAAAGTCAGAAGCACAGAGCATGCAATAATTAACCACATTAAGGTCACCCCACTGACTTCATTCCATAGACCTGCTACGACTGCACTACTGAATGCGCCATACACCACCAAAAGAATTGATCCTTGATCAAAAGTTTTGACAATACTCGGGGCTTTTTGAATCAGAGGAAAAACGATAGGACGCAATAATTGTCCCAGAATAAATGGAACCAATAACAGCAGAATAATTTTGACGATCGCATTGGTTGGATCGAACCCATGATCAGACTGACCTAAAATAAATAAGGTCACTAATATAGGAGTGATAAACATACCAATAATATTAGAGAATGAAGCACTACACACAGCACTTGCGACATTACCACCTGCTACAGAAGTAAATGCAATAGAAGACTGAACTGTTGAGGGTAAAAAGCACATAAACAAGAAGCCCCAATACAGTTCTTGTCCAAGTAGCGGTAGCAATACAGGTTTAGCTATTAATCCTAGAATTGGGAAAACTGCGAACGTCAGTGCAAAGACCAAACTGTGTAATTGCCAATGTTTAATGCCTTGAATCACCGCCTCACGTGATAACTTTGCACCATGTAAAAAAAATAGGATTGCAATTGCAATCGTGGTGAAATAAGAAAAATAGCGAGCAGCAAAACCTGAAATTGGCATCACTGACGCTAAAATCACCATAACAAACAGCAATATCGTGAAACGATCTAACGCTAAGAGCTTTAGCACCCCATATCCCTCTTTTTATTCTATCTGAATTGAAAATAAGCCCAATACACATTGATTGGGCTTATCTTTAAAATTTTACTCACAAATCAGCGAGTGAAATTTAATTATTTCTCGCGTTACTGTCTTGTTGAATAAGTTCAATCTTGTAACCATCTGGATCTTCCACAAAAGCGATTACGGTTACGCCGCCTTTCATTGGTCCAGCTTCGCGGACAACGTTACCACCACGTGCTTTGATTTCTTCACACGCCTTATACGCATCATCCACTGCGATCGCAATATGACCATACGCATTACCCAGCTCATAGCTGTCTGTATCCCAGTTATGCGTTAGCTCAAGAACAGTATTGTTTTCTTCATCACCATAACCCACAAAGGCTAAAGTGAATCGACCTTCTTCATAATCACGTTTACGAAGCAAAGTCATACCGAGTACTTCAGTATAGAACGCCAATGAACGCTCTAAATTGCCTACACGTAACATGGTATGTAACATTCGCATAAAATTTACCTATTGATTGAAAGATGTACTTTTCAACTGATTTAACAATTTCGCCACCCAAATAACAAGTAACAAAATAGGTAAACCCATTAAAAAAGTCATAAAGAAGAATGATGAATAACCGAAGTTTGTCACTATTGTACCTGAATAGCCACCAATCATCTTTGGAAGCAATAACATCAATGAACTAAAAATTGCATATTGCATTGCTGTAAATGAAACGCTAGTCAAACTCGATAGGAATGCAATAAATACTGCACCAGCAAGTCCTGATGCGAGATTGTCAAATACAATGCCCATCACCAGCCACACCTTACTATAAGGGACAACCACTTTACCTTTAAGTTCGACTATTTGATCACTATCAACTTGAACAGCTGGAAGATCAGATAAAGTCATACGTGATTTCGGTTGGATCGCTGAAACTGTTTTATAAATATGATCTTGGGTTAATTCATGCGCCTGACCTGCATGCTGCACGACCGCTTTCACCGTAAATTTAGTGTGGTTTTTTAGACTGTCTCCCGGGACAACCACGCTCCAATTATTTTGATCCAACTTCGCAGGTATCACTTGCTGATTTGAAATATGAATATTCAGTGTTTGTAGTGTGCTGTCAGCTTTTAAGTTCGAGAGTTGACCGCGAATAATGACATCCTTGCTTAACTCATCTTGGTAGAGAATATCGTCCCCTCCAATGGCTTGGATGAAAATCTGAGAATCATCTTGACTCGAATAGCGTTGAAGCGGGATTTCAACATTCAGGGCTTTATCATAACCATCAGGGGTGGATAACACTTGAATACTATGATGTTCAGCAAAATTAGATGCAGGGAGCTTTAAAGACCAGTTCCCCACTTCATCGGGAGTCACTTGATGCTGTTGACCTCCCATTTGTACCAAGACTTGATTCATCGTTGGTCCAGATTTTACGAGCCCCACAAAGATGAGATTGGTCGTGCTGGCAACAATAGCGCCCACCAACATCATTTTCATAATGTTATAACGCTGAGCTAATAAGCCTCCAAGGAAGCCACCTAAAATTACAAAAAAAATGGCGAAAAACTTGTTAAACCAAGCGATTTCTTCTTTATCAAAATTCAAATCAAGATAAAAAAGATTGGCGACCACCCCAGCGACAATATCTGAAATTCGATAAAAACCAATGAGTAATAAAATAGCTAACGCAACTTTCAAACCATAACGTTTAAAGAAATCTAAAATCGGTGACAGCCATGTCTCGACGACTATTTTTTCATCAATGAGTTTTGCTCGGGTTAATCCAAATACGACCAACACAGCCAACGCCACACTCGCGAAGAAACGTAAAACTTGCCCAATAAATGACAGAAAATTACCATCGATATTTAACTGTGAAATCCAAGCACCAAATTGGAGAAACCCACAAACGAAGACTACTGTTGAAATCACAAAGACGATAAATAACTGAAAATAATCCTTTGCTTGATATTGATGAGGTTCTTGATTTACTAGTGGTTCATGAATCACTAAGGTCGTCACAATCCCGACCATCATCAATCCAGCCATGAGCAAATAGGTGGACTGCCACGCCTCATAAATATAGTTACCCATGGCTGTACCAAGTGATGCAGCGAAGAGTAATGCACCGAGCTGAGTTACGATGGTCGCAATTCGATAACCTGCGTTATAAGTCGAAGCCATAACCGTCTGAACACTCGTATCTTGTGTCAACTCAATACGATAAGCATCCACAATAATATCTTGTGTCGCTGATGAGAATCCGAGAAAGATTGCGGATATCGCCATGAACGTTAAACTTGAAAATGGCCCTATACTTCCTCCATGAATACTCGGATCAGTAAATGCCATTGAACAAATAGCAATTGCGACCAAAATCTGTGAAACCAACAACCACCCTCGTCGTTTACCCAATTTCCTTGTTAAATAAGGCAATGGTAATCGGTCAATCAAAGGTGCCCAAATGAACTTGAAGGCATAAGCTAAGGCTGCCCATGAAAACATGGTAATGGTACTACGCTGAATACCGGCTTCACTCAACCAGAAAGATAGAGTTGAAAAAATCAGAAAAATTGGGATACCTGATGAGAAACCCAAAAAAAGCATAATGATCGCGCGTCGATCAAGAAAGGCTTTAAATGCCGAAGTCCATCCAGCTGATTCTGGTGACGAAGATTGTGATGTCATTGCGTTGTTATTTTCAGTGAAAAGTACTCTCGCTATTCAACTCTGTAATGCGCTTGGTTTCAATATAATTTACGCAAACTTCACCGAGTATTTCATCAATTTGATCTATCTCAACTTGATATTTTTGGCTAAACCTGTATACCTTAAACTATCAAATGTAAATTATAGTTTTGGATTTCACCTGTGACCCAGAGACACGATCAAATTAGTTCCACCGCAGTAGCTTTAACCACGACATCCACAAACTTAGAACAAAACTCACAAAACAAGCTCCTATCCGTATTTGAACATGAAGCCACGCAAAACACCTTGAATGCAACAGCACTCAAACCAGAACAACTGACGCATATTCCAAATTATGACAATATTCCTGCGTCTACAAAACGTATCAAGCCTCTTAATAATTTTTTAGGACAAGATCGTGCTAAAGCATCTGTAGAAGCAGGCATTGCCCTTCCATACTCAGGCTATAACATCTTTGCTGTGGGTACTGCAGGGTTGGGTAAACGCACCATGATCAAGCGCTTACTCCAACAACATGCCAAAGATATGCCTACACCGGATGATTGGGTTTATGTATACAACTTCAAAAATGCACGCAACCCAATTGCGCTTAAATTTCCTGCAGGACAAGGCGCAAAGTTTCAAAGTACGCTACATCAAACATGGCAAACCATTTTCAAACAGCTCGAACGTCGTTTTAGTGCTGAAACGTATCACAATCGGATTGAAAAAATTCGTTTAACGACAGGTCATGAACAACAACAAGCTTTGATTGAGCTTACCAAAGAAGGTGAAGAGCTTGATTTAAAGTTGATCAGTCGTAATGAAGAACACTGCTTTATTCCTGTTCATCTTAAAGACAATAAAATTCAAGAGATGTCTCAAGATGACATCAATGCACTGAGTAGCAAAGAACGTTCTGAAATTGCGTCCAATATTCGTTATATGGATAAAAAGCTTGAGCGTTTAGGTTTACAGATTGGTGATCTCGAAGATGAAGCTCGAGATATGGTGTCTGAGTTGAATCGTGACATTGCCAAACAAGTCATTATTCCCCGCATGGAACATATTTTAAATAAATTTCCAGATATCAAACATCTTGAACAATATTTAAAACTATATGCTCAAGATATTATCGACAATGTGGAGACCGTACTAGAACAGGAAGAAATTGATTTTTCACCTGCATTATTTAACCGTGTCCCTGCGCGTTATCAAGCAAATTTAGTCATTAGCAACAAGCCAAATTCTGGGGCACCAGTCATCTTTGAAGATTTCCCCACACATTACAACTTACTTGGCCATGTTGAACAATTAACGCAAAATGGCACTATCAGCACTGATTTCACTTTAATACGACCTGGTGCACTGCATCGTGCCAATGGTGGTTTTTTAATGCTTGAGGCTGAGCAGCTTTTAGAACAACCTTATGCATGGCAAGGACTCAAACGAGCGATTAAGTCTGGTCAAATTAAACTCTCATCTCTAGAGCACATGCTAACGCTGACGGGCAGCATTTCAATTGAGCCCGCATCGATTCCATTACAATTGAAAGTCATTTTAATGGCTGAACCAGAAATCTATTATGAGATTCTGGAGGTGGAGCCTGAGTTAGGAAGTATCTTTAAAATCAGAGCTGATTTTACCGACACATTACAACGTAATGACGAAAATGAACAAGCTTATATGCATTTGATTGCAGACTATGTTCAATCCTCTAAACTACTTCCATTTGATCGTTCTGCCTTGGCTGCTTTACTGACCGACTCAAGTCGTCAAGCAGAGGATCAGAGTTCGTTGTCACTACATGCCTTAACTTTAGGTGATCTGATTCATGAATCTCATCACCATGCATCCAAATCTAATGCAACTATGGTGACAGCAGAACATATCGGCACTGCGCTCAAACACCGCCAATATCGTCTAGGTTATTTACGAGAGTTGTACTGGCAAGATTTATCTCGTGGTACACAGCTTATCGAAACGCGTGGTCATCGACTCGGTCAGATAAATGCTTTGTCCGTGATTCACTACGCCGATGTCGAATTTGGCCTACCATCACGCTTGACTGCTTCAGTGTATCAGGGTGGCGGCGATATTTTAGATATCGAACGTAGCGTGGAGTTAGGTGGTTCACTTCATGCTAAAGGTGTACTATTAATGTCGTCTTTCTTAAAGGCACATTTCGGACGTGAACAAACCTTGCACTTCTCTGCCGCTTTGGCTTTTGAACAAAGTTATGGTCAAGTCGATGGTGATAGTGCAACCGTTGCAGAACTCTCCGCTTTAATTTCTGCGATCAGCCAACTGCCGATTGATCAGTCATGGGCGATTACGGGTTCAATGAATCAACTGGGTCAAGTACAACCGATTGGTGGCGTCAATGCCAAAATCGAAGGTTTCTTTGATGCATGTAAACTTCAAGGTTTAACAGGCAAACAAGGTGTCATTATTCCACGTCAAAACATGCAGCATCTAATGTTACGTCAAGATGTGATTGATGCTGTCGAGGCCGGTCAATTCCATATTCATGCCATCAACACAATTGATCAAGCACTTGAGATTCTCATGGCGCGTCCTGTCGGAGAATTAAATAAAAAAGGTCGCTATACCAAAGGATCAATTTACGCTGCTGTCATGGAGCAGCTAGAATATTGGCAAGCCATTGAAGATGGCGCTGAAATTGAAGAAGAGCCAAAGAAAAAGAAAAAAAAGAAGAAAAAAGACAAAGCTAAAAAAGATAAAGCGATCAATGCTGAAGAACAACCTTCTCAACTCGCTGATGAGACTTCAAACTAATTTGAAGTTTTCAAAATAAAAAAAGCACCCACCGGTGCTTTTTTTATTGCGCTCAAATTAAGCTTCAGGCGCTGGGCTATATTGCTCCACGAGCGTTTTTAATTCGCCTGTTTGGAACATTTCTAGCATAATATCACTACCACCGATCAACTCACCATTGATCCATAATTGTGGGAATGTTGGCCAGTTTGCAATTTGTGGCAAAGTCGCACGAATGTCTTGGTTTTCAAGAATATTTACATAAGCAAATGGGCGACCAATTTGGCTCAATGCTTCAACTGCACGTGCAGAGAAACCACATTGTGGGAACTGTGGTGTGCCTTTCATATAAAGAAGAACTGCATGTTTTGCAATTTGATCACGAATTAACGCTTCTGTATCACGCACTTGTTCAGTCATTGATTAAATCCTCAACTATTCTGCCTGCATTATACCTAAAACCGCCGTAAAGAGTATGGATTGGTAAATTTTTCCAGTTTAATTTGCAATTAGGCTTTTAATCTTAAGCAGATTTTGCTTAGATAAACTTTTATTTTCCACCTAACAAATACGAGTTAGACATGAACAATATCACCCTCGCTCCAGTTCAAACTGATCAACCATCTCATTTGATGCCTGTATTCAGCCGTCAACCGATCAGCTTTGTGCGTGGCCGAGGTTCGTATCTTTATACAGCTGAAGGTACAGAATATTTAGATGCGCTGACTGGCATTGCAGTATGTGGTCTAGGTCATGCACATCCAGTTTTGGCAGAAGCAATTGCAGAACAAGCGGCGACGCTTATTCACACCAGTAATATTTATGAAGTACCTTGGCAGACTGCAGCTGCGCAAAAGTTAGCTGAAGTATCTGGTATGGAAGAAATTTTCTTCTCGAATAGTGGTGCTGAATCAAATGAAGGTGCAATTAAAATTGCGCGTAAATATGGTCATATGCAAGGTATTGCTCTTCCGAAAATCATTGTCGCTGATCATTCTTTCCATGGTCGTACAATGGCAACACTTTCTGCGACAGGCAATAAAAAAGTACAAGAAGGTTTTGGCCCGCTCGTTGAAGGTTTTATCCGAGTACCTTTTGGCGACATTGAGGCAATTGAAGAAGCAGCAATCAACCATCCAGATATCGTCGCGATTCTCGTTGAACCGATTCAAGGCGAAGGTGGTGTAAATACTGCCCCTCAAGGTTTTAGTTATCTTGAAGAAATTCGTCAAATCTGTAATCAACATAATTGGTTGATGATGCTAGATGAAGTTCAAACAGGTAACGGTCGTACAGGAAAATATTTCGCGTATCAACATACCAATATTATTCCTGATGTCATGACGACAGCTAAAGGCTTGGGTAATGGTTTCCCAATTGGTGCAGTGATGACTCAAGGTAAAGGTGTAGGTATTCTTACTGCAGGTAACCACGGATCAACTTATAGTGGTACTGCATTAGGTTCGCGCATTGTCTACACGATTATCGATTTGATGCAAAAAGAAAATATTGTTGAAAATGCAGCAACAATTGGCCAATACTTAGTTGATCAATTCCGTACACAACTTTCAGATCAAAACGTTATTGTTCGCGGCTTTGGTATGATGATTGGTATTGAATTACCAAAACCATGCGCAGAGTTGGTGGATATTGCACGCATAGAGCACAATCTAATTATTAATGTCACCGCAGGTAATGTCGTTCGTTTGTTGCCAGCGTTGAATATGAATCAAGAACAAGCTGATGATTTATTAAAACGCTTAGTTCCAGCGATTAAAAACTTCTTGGCTTAAGCCAAGATCAATAAAAAAGCCGCATATTGCGGCTTTTTTATTAAGAAGAACACTTAAGATGCTTCTTGGAATACTCGACCACCAGGCAACTGGCTGAAATATTGTTTTAAAGCATCTAGGCAGCGATGAATTTTCATTGGTTGTTGTTCACGTTTTAATGTCATTGCATTCAAAGTGTATGCAGGTAACTTCCATTCAGGTAAAACTTCAACCAATGTGCCATTCATTAATTCTTTTTGCACATCCAGATATAATAATCGCGCAATGCCGTGACCATTTTGGCACAGTGATTTAGCGACATAAACATTGTTTGTCTGTAAACGATTTTCCATGGACACATTCACCAATTCACGCGATGTACTGTGTTCAAATGTCATCATTTGCTGATTTTTTACAATATTTACTGGAATCAAATCATGCTGTGCTAAATCTTCAGGTCTTGAAATAACTGCATTTTGATTCAAATAACTTGGTGAAGCCACCAAGACTTGATCCACGCGTGCAAGCGGCAGACAAGATAAGTGATTAGACTCATCCACGCGAGAACACATTCTCACTGCAATATCGATTCTTTCTTGAATCAAATCGACAAATTGATTTTCAACTTCAAAGTGAACGGTTAAACCACGATGTGCCGAAATCCAATGCGACAACGCAGGAACTACATGGGTTGCACCGAGTTCTGGCGTTGTTGCAATACGTAAATCACCAACTAAATCGTCTCGTAACTCATTAATTCGAATTTTACCGCGCTCTGCTGCAGCGAGCATTTCTTGACAGCTATGAAAAAAGGCCTGCCCTGCTTCCGTTAAACTTAGTTTTCTTGTGGAACGGTGCAGAAGTGTTACTTCCATTTCTTGTTCTAGTGAACGAATTTGCTGACTAACTGCACTCGTCGTAATGCCTAAATCTCGAGCAGCACCACTGAAAGAGCTTTTTTCAACAACACATGCAAATACGCCCATCGAGCGAAGTTGATCTAACATAAATTTCCCTCTGAAATTATGAGATGCTTCTCTAATTAACAAAAATTAACAAAAGCAACTCATTGTATTATACGAAGAAATTGTTAAATTGCACTAAATATCTTCAGTTGATTGGCAAAATATTTGCTGGATTGATTGGCTTACCATCTAAACGAACTTGAAACTCAAGCATCGTACGGGTTGCACCACTCGAGCCCATTTCTGCAATTTGTTGCCCCGCACTTACGTTTTGCCCACTCTTCACTAACATCCGGTTATTGTGCGCATACGCAGTGATATAACCATCAATATGTTTAATGAGCACCAAATTACCATATTCTTTTAAACCATCAGCTGCGTAAACCACTTGACCATCAGCTGCTGCAAAAATTGGATCACCAACATTGCCACCAAAACGTAATCCCTTGACATTACTTGCCACATTGAAGTTTTCAATGACTGGACCATTCGATGGTTTCACCCAGCGTAATGAAATTGCTTTAGTCGAAGTCGTCGGTACTGCAGCAGTTACCGCTGGTACTGGTGTGGTTTGTGGTGGTGGCGTAACCACAGCTGGTTTTGTTGGTAACTGAATGGTTTGACGTTGAATCTGAGTTTCAGTCGCTGTCAAAGGACGCGTGGTCGAACGTGTCACTTGTCGATTGCCAGAGGGTTTTAATCTTAAAGATTGATTTACATAGATGCGATAAGGCGGTGCAATATCATTCATCTCCGCAATGCTCAAATAGCTCAATCCATAACGTGCCGCAATTTTACTTAAAGTGTCGCCAGAACGAACTGTATAGAAGTCAGGAGCAACCGCATAACGAGCAGAATTGTGGATTTGGGGTTTCGATGCACAGCCCGACAAACCAAGAAAAGAAGCGACAGCAACCGCGATCAATGCTGAGTGAATAGATGGTTTAGACAACTTCAAAACTGTTTTGGGTCTGGCCAAAAGCATGATTTCCCTCTCTGACAAAAGATTAAAAAGACTGAATTCGGCTTAAGAGTAGCAAAATTAATGCTAAATTCACCGTTTCAAATATATTTTTCACAAAGTTATAACACATCCTACCTGTGGTCGTTCAATTAAAGCCCTAGTTGAGATTCAAGTGAAGCCAACACCTGATAATTGGTAGCATCCATTTGGATCGGTGTCACACTGACATATCCATTTGCAATGGCATAAAAGTCTGACTGATAACCAAGTTGGCTTTTTTCGGGATCTGTTACGGCCTCTCCAGCCAAACCAATCCAAACAACTTGACGGCCTCTCGGGTCAACTTGTGTGGTAATCGGTTTCGTTTGTTTTCTTCTTCCTTGATAAGTCACTAATGTCCCTTTTATTTCAGCCGTATCCGGAATATTAATATTGAAAATATGACGCGGTGGTAACTCAGGCAAACCATTTTTAATAAATTCATATACCCAATTTGCAGCTTGTGCATAATCTTGAGCATCTTGATACGAACGAACATTTGGACCAGCCAATGAAACTGCGATTGCAGGTTGTTTCATGAGTCGGCCTTCAAACGCGGCCCCAACTGTACCTGAATACAACACATCATCGCCTAAATTCGCACCACTGTTGATCCCGCTTACAACTAGATCAAATTCAAAATCAAATAGACCATTCATGGACAGATAAACACAGTCCGCTGGTGTGCCATTAATTGCCCATACATCTTCTGAAATTTGCACGGGTGCAATGGACGATCAAGCGTTAATGCACTTGAAAAACCACTCCGCTCACTTTCTGGAGCAACCACTACGACTCGACCCAAAGGTTTTAATGCTTGTGCTAATGCTTGTATTCCTGGTGCGAACACACCGTCATCGTTGGCAATCAAAATATTCAAAACAATTCACTCAATTCATGTAAACCCATCTGTTCGATAGCCTAATCAAAATCCCCCAACACAACAATGAGCACACGCATAGATGTTGAGGTTTTAAACGCCTTTAATCTTGAAAATCTGCTTACCCTTTAATCTTGAAAACTCAGCATGTAGTCATCCCCCTGTTCATACCTGAACTTTTCTTCTTTACTTTCTGAGTTCCAACAGCATTAATACACTTTCTCTATTTTTTAAACACGAAAAAAGATTATTCTATTCTTATAACTAACTTACTAATTTTTGAGTCATTTATGCAAAACCGTTTTTTACAATTGATTTCAACCGCATTTATCAGCAGCTCAATGTTATTTTCAAGTTTCACTTTCGCCAATGCTCAAGACTTAAAAGAAAATATCGAAGTTACTCAACAAAAAGTGACTAAAGATGAACTCGCTGCAATCTATGTCTTTTCAGAATCATGCCCAAGTTTAGTGGAAGAAGATGCGGCGTTTAAAGCAGGCTATCAAAAGCTATTAAAAGACTATTTACCTAACGAAAATTCACCTCAAACCACGCTGAACAATCTAATTAAACAACAGGATTATCAGCAAGCATTAGCTCAAGCGAGACAAGATGCGAAAAACGCTGGAGATAAAGCAAATCAACAAGTGTGCGAGGATATAAAAAAATATCAGTCTTCAGTTAAATAGAGCACGAAATAGTTACAATTCGATTGAAATAAGCCGACTCCACTGCTAGAAGTCGGCTTTGCTTTGTCCTAGAATGCAAAGCTGATTTTTGCGTTCATACAAGATTGGAACTACATAGAATGACCCGAAAAAGCGCCATTGCTGCATTATTACTATTACCTTCATTTACTTATGCAGCAACTGTTTTATCTTCACCACCAGAACTCAATAACAAGTCTTACGTTTTGATGGATTATGAAACAGGTCAAATTCTCGCAAGTAAAAATGAAAATGAAAAACTTGCGCCTGCTTCAATGACCAAAATGATGACCAGTTTCATTATTGAACAAAAGTTGTTGAACGGTGAACTCACGGAAGATGAAAAAGTTCGTATGAACGAGTCTGCTTGGTGTCGTGGTAGTAGTACAGAATCTTGTATGTATGTACCTCTCAACGGCACAGCAACCGTATTAGAAATGTTACGTGGGATTATCATTCAATCTGGTAATGACGCATCTAAGGCGATGGCTGAGCATATTTCTGGGAATGAAGGTACATTTGTACACAGCATGAACCAAGAAGCAAAGCGTATTGGCATGACCAACACGAACTTTATGAACTCAACAGGTATGCCTGCTGAAGGTCATTATTCTACAGCGAAAGATATGGCTACCCTTGCGAAGCACATCATTCATGACAGTTCAAAGTACTATCCTATTTACTCTGAAAAAGAGTTTACTTTTAATGGGATCAAGCAAGGTAACCGTAACGCGTTGCTATATACAGATCCGAGTGTAGATGGTCTTAAAACAGGTCATACTTCTGAAGCTGGTTATTGTTTAACGACTTCAGCTAAACGTGGCCCGATGCGTTTAATTTCAGTGATTTTTGGTGCTCCATCAATGCAAGCACGTGCAACGCAAACACGTGATTTGTTATCTTGGGGTTATGCAAACTTTGAAACTGTCAGTGTTCAACCCGCTCACAAAGAGTTGACCACTTCTAAAGTTTGGTTTGGTCAATCTAATCAAGTGAGTGTGGGTCTTGCTGAAAACTTCAACGTGACTATGCCAAAAGGTCAAGCAAATGCCATTCAAACTCAAATCGCGGTTCAACCGAACTTAAATGCCCCTCTTCAACAAGGGCAAGTTGTAGGTAAATTAACAGCGACACTTGACGGCAAAGTTATTGCGGAGAAGCCGCTTGTTGCTTTACAAGCGGTTGAAGAAGCTGGTTTCTTCTCACGTATGATTGATCATATCAAACAGTTCTTTAGTAATTTGTTTTAAGTCGCAGCTTGACTAAAGATATAAAGGCACTCAAATTCTTTTGGGTGCTTTTTTGTTTATAATGAGTAAAAACAGGCAATTTTTTATGACTGAAAATATCCGCAAATACTTAGAGACTTACCCACAATTTGATACAACAAATTATATTGATCCAACTGCGTTAGTGATTGGTGATGTTTTCTTGGCTGAGAATGTTTCAGTCTGGCCTTATGCTGTGATCCGCGGTGATGTTAATTTTATTCGGATTGGTAAAAATTCCAATATCCAAGATCATTCCATGTTGCATGTCAGTCATAAGAAAGCTGATAAACCTGAAGGTTCACCGCTCATTATTGGTGAGGACGTTACTGTGGGTCATCATGTGAAATTACATGGTTGTACTATTGGTAATCGTGTTTTAGTCGGTATTGGAACGATTATTTTGGATGATGTTGTTGTTGAAGATGATGTGATGATAGGTGCGGGTTCGCTTGTTCCACCCAACAAAGTATTAGAAAGTGGTTATTTGTATGTGGGTAGCCCAGTGAAAAAAGTGCGTCCACTGACTGATAAAGAAAAAGCGTTTCTGCCGTATTCAGCGCAGAATTATGTAAAGGTTTCGGGGAATTATAAATAATTTTGAATTCGCATAACAGCCATTATGTTAAATGGAATCAATCTCTGTCATCAAAGTCAGCATTAATTCTATCGATAGTCCATTTTACTGTATTGTTATCTAAGTAAAAAAAATCTCTATTTAAAATATCATCTTCAAAAATTAAGCCATTAACATCTATCTTCCCTTCTTTTAAATATCCAATAATTTCATATCTTAGACTATTATCTATTTGCTTAATTTGATGGGGATAATGTATTTTCTCAATAAGGTAATTATCAAAAATAGTAGCTTCTAAATCTATAAGGTAATTTTTTTTGAGATCAATACATGAGGGTATTGAAGAACTAAATACCTCTAGAATTTCATTACGAACCTTAATTTTTAGAATGAATTCGAGATCCTCATTAAATTCTATGATTTGAGCTATATATTTCACTTCGATTAAGTTTTCCTAAAATTAACATAATACACCTTATGCGAAATTATCTTTTTTATTTTATATAAATCATAATCTTAAATTACATTCAAAAGTCCAATTTACTTAAATTGGGCTTTTTTGTTGATTCTTCATGTTCCACGCCCTTTATTAAATTATTGATCCAAAGAACTTCTTAGTTAAACTTAAGATAGAACGCCTTCAAAGAAATCCCCTCCCATCATAGCCACACACCTCAAAATTTTATACAATATGCCTTCCCTTCATCTGGTGCTTTTTTATGACCGCTTGGACTGCTCACGTCACTGTTGCAACAGTGGTTGAAAAAGATGGTAAATATCTGTTTGTAGAAGAACAAACAGAAGGTGTCATGCACACCGTTTTTAATCAACCTGCAGGTCATGTAGAAGCTGGTGAAACCCTTATTCAAGCCGCGGTTCGTGAAACCATGGAAGAAACAGGTCACCAAGTTGAAGTCACAGATTTATTGGGTATATACACCTATACCCCACCTATGTTTCCAGATCGTACCTATTACCGCTTCTGTTTTTTAGCAAAATCAACACAGTATTTTGCCAATGCAACATTAGATACAGGTATCGTAGGTGCTGTTTGGATGAACCTAGATGAGCTGTTAGAAACGGCACGCGCGCGTAGCCCATTGGTCATCAAAGCCATTCAAGATGCCCAATCAGGACAAAAATTTCCTTTATCGCTCGTTTATGAGCACCAAAACTCTCCCTTAATTTCAAATTTGGATGCCTAATCCTATGCAACAACGTGTCATCGTCGGTATGTCAGGTGGTGTAGACTCATCTGTCTCTGCGGCTTTATTACTTCAACAAGGATATCAAGTTGAAGGTCTTTTCATGAAAAACTGGGAAGAAGATGACGGCACAGAATACTGCACGGCTATGGATGATCTTGCAGATGCGCAAGCCGTATGTGATCGTATCGGTATCAAATTACATACAGCCAACTTCGCAATGGAATATTGGGATCGTGTATTTGAGCACTTCTTGGCTGAATATGCTGCGGGGCGCACCCCAAACCCAGATATTTTATGTAATAAAGAAATAAAGTTCCGTGCATTCCTCGATCATGCCATGAAATTAGGTGCTGACTTCATCGCGACAGGACACTATGCTCGTCGCGGTGAAACCATGACCAACTCTAAAGGTGAGCAATATGCGCCTTTACTCCGTGGCGTGGATAACAACAAAGACCAAACTTATTTCCTACATGCCGTTCATGGTCGTGAAATTAACAAAACCTTGTTCCCTGTCGGTGAAATTGAAAAGCCTCAAGTTCGTAAAATTGCTGAAGATTTAGGTCTTGTAACAGCGAAGAAAAAAGACTCTACAGGTATCTGTTTTATTGGTGAACGCCGATTTAATGACTTCTTGAAGCAATATTTACCTGCTCAACCGGGTAAAATTGTCCTTGAAGATGGTAAAGAGGTTGGTGATCATCACGGCTTAATGTACTATACGCTCGGTCAACGTGGTGGTATTGGTATCGGTGGAATGAAAGGCGCTGAAGAAGGTGCTTGGTTCGTATTACACAAAGATATCGAAGGCAATCGTTTAGTTGTTGGCCAAGGTCATGAGCATCCCCTCATGCAAAGTACCATGTTATGGTCTGAAGCGATTGATTGGGTTGCAGGTGAGCAAGAGATTCCAGAAAATGGTTTCCGTTGCACAGCGAAAACTCGCTATCGCCAACCTGATCAAGCATGTGTCTTATTTAAAGACCCAAATGCACCGCAAGGTGTACGTGTAGAATTTGATGAACCTCAACGTGCTGTTACGCCAGGACAAAGCGTTGTGTTTTACGCGGATGAAGTTTGTTTAGGTGGCGGTGTGATTCATCATACTAATGCGCCTAAACCTGATTTTATTTAAAGGAATTTTCAGGCATGACAGAGTTACCGTTCCAGCAGCTTCAGACTCTGAATGATCGTCAAAACAGAGCTTTGGCTTTGGCAGCAGTATTTCAATCGACTCAGCTGACACATATGACAGCCATTGCAGGTCGACAAAATATTGGCGAAAACGGTAACTTCTATTTAGAACAATTAATTAAGGCGAGTTTAAATATTCGCCCTACTTCCAATAAGAATTGTCAAACCTTAGATTTTTTTAACCAGCTTGCAGATATTTCTCTGGGATTAAAAACATTAGAAAGTAGCATCACCCAACCATTCAATACTGCACCAAAATCAAGAATACCTAAATTTGCCAATGCAAAACTTCCAATGTCCTATGCAATGGCATTATTACATTTAGAAAAGAAAGTATATAGCAACCCAAAATTCGTTGAAATTATTGAAAAATCACAAGAAAAAATACTAAAACAACTCTCCTTTTTTGATCATAATTATCTACATCCAAGTATTCTTGCAAACCTTGCTCAAACCTATGTCGAAACTGCAGGACAGATTAATCCTCGCATTATGGTGAAAGGCAATGCAGAAGCTTTTAAGGATTCTTCGCACACCAATCGTATTCGTGCTTCATTGTTTACAGGTTTACAGATGGCGCATTTATGGCGTCAGTCAGGTGGAAGTTCATGGAGCATGATCTTCACCAAACGCAAGTTACTGAAAGATATTCAAGATCTCGCTCGTTTACAGTTTCAGGTGGTTTAACCTGATGTATATCGAGTTCTGTTTTACGTTTCATTCCAAAGTTTAAGGAATTGCTATGAACGCTTTAACCGCACTTTCTCCATTAGATGGTCGCTATGCAAGCAAATGTGATGCTTTGCGCCCTTTCCTCTCTGAGTTTGGTTTAATCCATGCTCGTGTGACTGTTGAAGTGCGCTGGTTACAAGCACTTGCAAATCGCCCAGAAATTACTGAAGTGCCAGCTTTTTCTAACGAAACAAATGCAGCTTTAGATGCAATCGTTGCAAATTTCTCTGAAGACGATGCTAACCGTATCAAAGAAATCGAACGCACAACCAACCACGATGTAAAAGCGGTTGAATATTTCTTAAAAGAGAAAATTGCAAACATTGATGAACTTAAAAATGCGGGTGAATTCATTCACTTTGCTTGTACATCTGAAGACATCAACAACTTGTCTCATGCACTCATGCTAAAAAGCGGTCGTGAAGTACTAGCTACGTCTATGCAACAAATCGTGGACTCAATTGTTGCACTTGCAGAAAAACACGCTGATCAACCAATGTTGTCTCGTACACATGGTCAAACTGCAAGCCCAACAACATTGGGTAAAGAAATGGCGAACGTGGCATACCGTCTTGCACGCCAAATCAAACAATTCAATAATGTTGAGCTTCTAGGTAAAATCAATGGTGCGGTAGGTAACTATAATGCTCACCTGTCTGCTTACCCTGAAATTAACTGGCCTGCTCACTCGCAAGCATTTGTTGAATCTTTAGGTCTCACGTTTAACCCATATACAACTCAAATTGAGCCGCACGACTATATGGCTGAATTGTTTGATGCGCTTCGTCGTTTCAACACAATCCTCATCGATTTCAACCGTGATGTTTGGGGTTATATCTCTCTTGGTTTCTTCAAACAAAAATTAAAAGAAGGCGAAGTTGGTTCTTCAACAATGCCACACAAAGTGAACCCAATCGACTTTGAAAACTCTGAAGGTAACTTGGGTATTGCTAATGCAGTCCTTGCTCACCTTGGTGAAAAGCTTCCAATTTCTCGCTGGCAGCGTGACTTAACTGACTCTACTGTTCTTCGTAACATGGGCGTTGGTTTTGCACAAAGCTTGATCGCATTTGAAGCTTGCTTGAAAGGTGTGGGCAAACTTGAATTGAATGCCGACCGTATTCTTGAAGACTTAGACAACGCTCAAGAAGTTCTTGCTGAACCAATTCAAACAGTAATGCGTCGTTATAACGTTGAAAAACCATACGAAAAACTGAAAGCCCTTACTCGTGGTCAAGCAATGACTCGCGAAATGATGGTGAATTTTGTAAATAGTAACGAATTAGAAGCTGTTCCTGCAGCAGATCGTGCGCGTCTTGCTGAAATGACACCTGCATCTTATACAGGTAATGCTGCTGAGCAAGCGAAACAAATTAAAGATTTGATTGCTAAAATCTAAATAGTATTGAATAAAAAAGCGAAGCTTAGGCTTCGCTTTTTTTTGTATGAGACTCATCAAATGTTTCGATAAAAAATCATGCTTCATCAGGGCAGTAACGTATAAAGTCAGTTCTGAGCTTTTCTAATTCATCACCAGTTAAAACATCGCTATAATAAATATAATGAGTCACTTGAGCATATTGAATGTCATGCCTAAACATCATTCCTCGGAGTGATACTGAGATCTCTTCAGGAAAGTCATTCAGAGTAAGCTCTTCAAACTCATAATGAAAATATGCATTTTGCTGTGCAAGAAAAGCAGCTGAAACCGTCATAATAAAAACTCAAAATAAATCATATTCTAACTGATCATCCATGATTGCAATGAGCTATTGATATAAACAACTATTTATAAAAATAATGCGATCTGCAGCTTATTCTCAGGATTGATCCATTACAATCATATGAAGAAATTAATCAAATCAACATATAACAAAATGCACTACAAAAAATTTACTTCTAAACACCACCTCGTATTCTTCACTTTCATAATGGTGCTGATCTTGGCAAGTATAAAGCCTCTTGAATATGCTTCTTATAGCTTACATCAACTTGGCACAGCTTTAATGCTGGTGTTTTTGATCTATATACAAAAGAAAGTTGGTTTGAGTTTTATCGCATTTTCTCTCTATTTTGGATTTCTGATCATTCATATTCTTGGGGCACACTATTTATATTCTTATGTTCCCTATAATGAATGGTTGATGCACAACTTCGGCATAGATTTAAATGCACAGATGGGTTGGGAGCGAAATATGTATGATCGCTTGGTCCATTTTACCTATGGTCTACTTCTCTATCCTTTTTTCCATAGGATCATTCAATTCTATTTACCACAATTATCTGAACGAGTACTTTTTCTTATTGTGGTTCAGTTTGTCATGGCCACCAGTCTCATTTACGAATGGATTGAATGGTCGATTGCGATTAATCTTTCCCCTGAGGCAGCAGAAAATTATAATGGTCAACAAGGTGATATTTGGGATGCCCATAAAGATATGCTGTTCGCAACACTTGGGTCCATGATCACAGGAATAGTGATGTTATATCGAAAATTAGACTCTCGACCATACAAATGATAAATGATAAAAAAAACCAATCATTAGATTGGCTTTTTTTATTTCATCAAATTTAAAGTTTAGGATCACGTAGTTGCACTAAGTTCGCATTAGTTTTGACTAAAGTGTCCATAACTTTATTCATCACAGCAGGAATCAAACTGTCCGCCATTTGTGCCGCTTGCAGTCCTAATTTCTCACCTAAGGTAGGTTTACGGCGAGTTTGAATTAAGTAAACATCATGCACTGTCAATAAACTTAATAAATACTCATCCGAGGTTTGAAGCTTATCAACCAAATTCAAATCTAATGAATCTTGACCGTACCAATGTTCACCTGTTGCTACTTTTTCAACATTTAACTGTGGACGATATTTTTCAACAAAATGCTTGAACAATGCATGCGTTTGTTGCAACTCTTCTTCAAACTTTGCTTTACCCTCTTCCGTATTTTCGCCAAACATGGTCACGGTACGTTTATATTGACCCGCAGTATAAAGCTCAAAATCAACATTATGTTCTTTGAGTAAACGATTAAAATTAGGCACTTGAGCAACAACGCCAATTGAACCAATCACTGCAAATGGAGCAGAAATAATTTCGTTACCGATACATGCCATCATGTATCCACCACTTGCTGCGACTTTATCAACACAAATGGTTAGATGAAAACCAGCATCGCGCAGACGCACCAGTTGAGCAGCCGCAAGTCCATAACCATGTACCATCCCACCTGGACTTTCCAAACGAACTACGACACGATCACTCCCTGCTTTAGCAGTCGCCAAAATCAAAGTAATTTCTTCACGAAGATTCTCTACAGCTGAAGCTGCCATGTCACCTTTAAAATCAATTACATATACTTTCTGATTATTCTTTTTACGCGTGCGTGCTTCTTTTGAAAACTGCTGAGACAACTGCAGAAGTTCAAGTTTAGATGCTGTACTTTGCGCAATTTTTTTTCGTTGTTCATTAATACGCGCATTTAAGTGAGTGACTCGAATTTCGGCAGGAAGTTTCGGCAAATGAAATAACATATAAATTCACATCTCTATAATTCATCTTTATGAGGATAACATGAGGTCAAAATAGACAAATTTCAATAGCTTTATTGAAATGTTATGCCAATCGTAGGATCAATTTGATCAACAATCGGCATAAAAAGTAGATACATTATGCATACTATCTCGATAAAAAATTATCGAACCGATGAGCATCCACGCATCATCTCATGATTGATATCTATCTTTAAAATCAATTAGAGACTCTTATATGATTTGAGAGTGAAGAAATTGAATTATATTAGGATAATAATTCTTAAAATCAATACCTTAATACTTATTATTTTACTTCTTAAACTTTTCTGAAATGCATTTTCAATGCGCCAAATTATGTCGTGTCAGCATATATTTTTCACTATTTTTTTGGCATGATGGTTCCATACATTAATGATGAATAATGATAAATGACTCAAATGCGTTGGCTGGAACTGTTATCAACAGTTCGATTTGGTAGTTCAAAACAAAATACAGAACAAGCACGTAGCCCCTTCCATAAAGATTACGATCGTATTATTTTTTCTCAGAGTTTTAGGCAACTTAACCGTAAAACTCAAGTTCACCCCCTGACTCAACATGATGGCATTCATACGCGTCTAACACATTCCCTTGAAGTTTCTTGCATCGGACGCTCTTTGGGAATGCTGGCAGCTGAAAAAATTCGTGATGAGTTACCTATGTGGATCTCTCCTGCAGATGTCGGTGCAATTATTCAAGCAGCTTGTCTTGCACACGATATTGGTAATCCTCCTTTTGGTCATGCAGGTGAGTACGCTATTCGTGAATGGTTTGATGATGCATCACACGGCGATTTTTTATCGAGTTTAACCCCTGAACAGCAGGCCGATGTTCGCCAGTTTGAGGGCAATGCTCAAGGTCTTCGTCTACTCACGAAAATTGACTATCACCCTAATGACGGTGGAATGCGCCTCACTTACGCAACCTTAGGAGCTTACTTAAAGTACCCATGGCTTTCTAAACCCATCGACTCTCAGGGAAATACGCCTGCCAGTAAACGAGCTAAGTTTGGTTGCTATCAATCTGAAAAAGAAATTTTGCAACAAATTGGTCACCAATTAGGTCTTATACAATATGGTGAATATCATTTCTGTCGCCATCCACTCACCTATTTACTCGAAGCTGCGGATGATATTTGTTATGCCCTGATCGATTTAGAAGATGGCATTATTCTTAACATGCTCAGCTATGAGCAAGTCGAACCTATTTTTTTAAATCTGCTCGGTGACTATGGCACGCCTGCTGAACTTGCAATGCCATACACCACGTGGCAACAAAAGATTGCAGCATTGCGTGGTCGTGTGATGAAACGCTTGGTTGATGAAGTCACTTCCGCTTTTACTAAACATCATTTTGAAATTTTGTCAGGACAGCTTAAAGGTAGTTTGCTCCAATATTGCTCGCCCGATATCGAAGCAGGAATTGATTGTGCAAAGAATTTAGCGCGGGAGAAAATCTTTGAGCACCCTCAAAAATCTGGTTTAGAAATCATTGCACATCAAAGCTTACAGCACATACTAGATGCATTTATTCCGCTTACGACACCCAATAAAATTCATAACTTTAAGGAAGGACGTTTACTGTCTATTATCTCAGGCTTAGGTGTTCGTTTTAGTGATGATCACTATGACAATATCATGCAAGTCTTAGATGTGATCTCAAAATTTTCAGATCATCAGGCTTATCATTTGGCACAGGAACTTCAAGGGAATAAAGTTGGATTTTTATAAACCTTAAATTAGTGTTCAGGAAAAGAGCATAAAGTGTTTTTTGATTTTGCGTTCTGAAGCAATGAACACTACTATGCTGACATAGTGAATTTAACATCGACAAATAAGTGAAATAATTGAATGATTGGATGTCTTATTGGTGAAGTGCTTGCTTTGGAAGCACCAACAGTTTTATTGAATGTAAATGGTGTTGGCTATGAGGTTGATACACCTCTCTCAACATTTTGCCAATTGCAGAAAGGACAAAAAGTCACATTGTGGACGCACTTGGCTGTACGTGAAGATGCCCAATTACTGTATGGATTTTCCAACGCACAAGAAAAAAGTATTTTCCGCACTTTACTTAAAGTGAACGGCGTTGGTCCAAAAATGGCACTGGGTATTCTCTCAACACTCAGCGTAGACATGCTTATTCATACTGTTGAACATGAAGATGTAAACACTTTAGTCAAAGTTCCGGGTGTAGGCAAAAAGACCGCAGAGCGTTTAATGATTGAACTTCGAGATCGCTTTAAGGCTCTTGCAGCTCATCCATCCACATCCAATTCTACAACAGCGCAAATTCAGTTTACGGGTAACTCTGCTGTCGCTGAGGCTGAAGCTGCTTTACAGTCATTAGGTTACAAGCCACTAGAAGCACAAAAGTTAGTCAATGCCGTCAAAGGTGATTTCACCGAGGCATCCGATATTATCCGTGCTGCTTTAAAATCGATGAATAAATAAGATCTCATATTATGCAAGACCGTATTATCAGTGGTTCTGAAAAACCAGAAGATCATTTTGATCGTGCCATTCGACCAACATCATTAGATGATTATATTGGTCAGCCTGTTGTGCGTGAGCAGATGGAAATTTTCATTGGTGCAGCTCGTGGACGTGGTGAAGCTTTAGACCATACCTTGATTTTTGGTCCTCCGGGTTTAGGTAAAACCACACTTGCCAATATTATCGCGCGTGAAATGGGTGGTAATTTGAAATCAACTTCTGGACCTGTGTTAGAGCGCGCTGGTGATTTGGCAGCAATGCTTACTAACTTAGAAGAAGGTGACGTTTTATTTATTGATGAGATTCACCGTCTTTCTCCAGTGATCGAGGAAATCCTTTATCCCGCGATGGAAGATTACCAACTGGATATTATGATTGGTGAAGGCCCTGCTGCGCGTTCAATTAAGTTGGATTTACCGCCATTCACTTTAGTCGCTGCGACTACTCGTGCCGGTTTACTGACCTCTCCGCTTCGAGATCGTTTTGGTATCGTCCAACGATTAGAGTTCTATTCGGTTGAAGATTTGACCCATATCGTTACTCGTTCTGCAAATCTGATGGATGTTCCAATCACAGAAGCTGGTTCTAAGGAAGTGGCTCGTCGTTCTCGTGGTACGCCTCGTATCGCAAACCGTTTACTGCGTCGTGTACGTGACTATGCGCAAGTGAAAGGTACAGGTGAGGTCACACAAGAAATGGCACAACGTGCGCTTGATATGTTGAATGTGGATAAAGATGGTTTAGATACACTCGACCGTCGTTACCTGTCGATGCTGTTAGAACGTTTTGATGGTGGTCCTGCAGGTGTTGAAGCTTTAGCAGCGGCTATGGCAGAAGATTCAGGCACGCTGGAAGATGTCATTGAGCCTTACTTGATTCAACAAGGTTATGTCATGCGTACTGCTCGTGGTCGTATTGCGACGAATCAGGCGTATTTACAGTTTGGAATGACACCACCTGAACCGAAAGAGAAGTGATTTATAAAAGCAGCTTAGGCTGCTTATTTATTGAGAATTTTTTTAAACTCATCTGCCAACTGATCACCCAAATTTGCAATGTCAGTCAAGGATAATAAATCATTTGATTCATCCCACTTTCTAGCATCTATTAATATCTTATTAACTTTTCTTATTAAACCCTCTTCAATAATAAACTTACTCACATAAATGTCTTTGGTATCGGTCTGTTTTATTAATTGATTGTTAAAATGCATTATTGAGATGATCAAAAGTTTCCCAAGTTGAGAAATTATTTTTTCTTTTTCATGCCCAACACTAAAATATAAATTTAGTTTAGTTAAACAAGCATTAGTATTTTCTGTAACGTCTAAAATTTCTTTTAATTTTGAACCAACTAATGTTGAATAATCACTTTTATCAGCTACAGGAAAATTAACAAAATTATCCTTAAATATCATAACTTTTTGAATATACTTAGCTAAAGAGTTAAGACAATCCGATATAATACTTATGATCTCATCTTCCCATTTAAGTTGCTTAGTGTACTGAAATTCTTGTTTTCCTAACTCTCTTTGTTGCTCAAATAATTTTTGATTTAGATTAAAAGCAATTTGTTGTGAACTTTTTATTTCTAGTACTACTGTATTAAAAGACATTTCAGTTAATTTAAAACTTCTGACACCATACCAAATTGCAATGATTGTCGCTGAAATTCCTAGAATAAAAGCTATCGCCATTGCAATCATAAAAGACCAAATTGCTGTCGTATCAGTTGAATGACTCAAATCCAAAGGTATTTTCTGAGTCTCAGGATCAACTAGGATATTCGCAGTATATAAAGGCTGTTGTGGCACAGTCCACGGAAGTTGAATCATGACATCTTGATTATGCTTAAGTTCTTCTTCAACGCCCATTAGCTCCCCCACAACTATTAAAATAATTATTTAAAATGAATTATTTACAAATAATAACAACTTTAAATCTATGGATAAAGCATTAATAATCAAAGCTTCATAGTTACTATACTTTTCATGTATTTTGATATACCTCTTAAGTTTTGCAACCATCAGAAGTGAATGAGAAGCTCCTAAAACTTTTGGATTTTTAGGACATTGAGTTCATGATCTCACTTAGGCTATTTTCTGTTTGTACTATCTTACCCCTTTGTTCAACCTTGAGTTTTGCAGATTGGGTTGATGACGGTGTAAACGCGGTTGAACAACATACCATCAAATTAAGACAACACATTCACCAACATCCCGAACTCGGCAATATGGAATTTAAAACCTCGGCTCTGGTTCAAAAAGAATTAAAAAAATATGGAATTGAAGTCCGCACAGGCTATGCCAAAACAGGTGTAATCGGAATTCTTAAAGGTGCAAAACCTGGCCCAGTGATGGCATTACGTGCAGATATGGATGCATTACCGATTGAGGAAAAAACAGGACTTTCTTTTGCGAGTAAGGCAAAGGCAATCTATCAAGGTAAAGAAACGCCAGTGATGCATGCCTGTGGACATGATGCTCACACAGCAATGTTACTCGGCGCTGCAAAAGTGCTTTCGGAAAATAAAGATAAAATTGCAGGTACTGTTGTGTTTGTCTTCCAACCAGCTGAAGAAGGTGGAGCAGATATTGATAACTTTAGCCATGGCGATCAAATTGGTTCACGTAAGATGATTGCAGATGGGGCTTTAAAAAATCCTAAGCCTGAAGTGATCTTCGGTATGCATGTTATGGCGGGTATGCCAAGTGGTCATATTTTTTATAAAGATGGCACCATTTTAAACAGTGCAGATCATTTGCGCATTCAGGTCAGTGGAAAACAAGTTCATGGTTCTATGCCATGGCTTGGACGTGATCCCATTTATGCTTCATCTCAAATGATTAGTAATATGCAGAGTTTGATCAGCCGTCGTGCAGATTTAACCAAAGGTATGGGGGCAATCAGTATTGGCAGTATCCAAGGTGGAACGGTAGGAAATGTGATACCAGAGCAAGTCAATATGGTTGGCACGATTCGATCAAATAATGAAGAAGTCCGCCAGAATATTCTCAAGGATTTACCAAAGCTCATCGAACATAATGCTCATGCAAATGACGTAAAAGCCAAAGTAGAAATTGCCGCTTATGCCCCCGTCACTACGAACGATAAAACACTAACTCAACTCATCGCGCCCTCACTTGCGAAAGTTCATGGCGAAGATAAATTACATGTGCTCGAGAACAATGCGAGTGCAAGTGAAGACTTTGCCTATTATGGTCAACTTATGCCTTCATTGTTCATTTTCGTTGGTGCAACACCTCAAGA
Organism: Acinetobacter sp. 24-47-66; assembly: GCF_056779755.1. Taxonomy (NCBI): domain Bacteria; kingdom Pseudomonadati; phylum Pseudomonadota; class Gammaproteobacteria; order Moraxellales; family Moraxellaceae; genus Acinetobacter; species Acinetobacter sp. 24-47-66. The sequence continues at coordinate 234,392 of NZ_JBWYIL010000001.1, read as the reverse complement.
TCAAGAGATGAGTAAGGCTGCACCCAATCATAACCCTCAATTTATTGTAGATGATGCGACATTAAAAACTGGCGTTGAAAGCCACATTCGTTTTGTGATGGACTATCCGAATATTGCACAACAAGTTCAAAAAGACTGGATAAAAACACACAATAAGGTTTAAATCATTTTAATGGTAAGTTGAATTAAGGAGAGTCTAGAACGATAATTCTTGACTCTTCTCAAATACATATTTTATTGAAATGCAAATTTCATTATTTCATTAAATTTCAATCGTACTTTTTATCTAATAAATGAAATGATGAAAACCATAAATCTAAAAAAAACAAGTTATTGATTTTTTTAAAAAAATAAACATGGTACAACTATTGCAATATTCCTAATCAATTTCAAAGTAATGAAATTGACTATATTTAAAGGAATAAATTTGATGAAAAAAACAATACTCTGTACCAGTTTGGCCCTAACGGTAAGCACCGCAATTTCTGCCTCACCTTTACTTTCGCATGGCAAGTATCTGCGCTTTGGTATTACCCAGATTGAAGCAGACACACATCCTGGCCTGTTATTTAACAGTGTTGAAACCTCAATTGGTGAAAGTTATCGACCAACCCTAGCCATGGGGCTATTCCTCAGTGACAACATCAGCCTAGATTTATTAGCTGGTATCCCGCCACAACATAATTTTTATGGTGATGGAGTCAAACTAGGCAGCACCAAATATCTGCCACCCACCTTGAGTCTCCAGTACCATTTCAAACCTAAAGGTAATATCAATCCTTATCTAGGCATCGGTTACAACTATGTCTATTTTTATGATACTGACAGTACAGATGGTTCAGATGTTGATCTGTCCAATTCACATGGCATCGCGTTTAACGCCGGCCTAGAATATTTCATCAATAATAAAATTAGTCTAGGTTTTGATTATCGTTATGTCAAAGTAGACAGCGTTGTGAAAATCAATAGTGCGGATGCAGGTAATCTCAAAATTGATCCAAGTCTCTACAGCCTTACACTGGCTTATCATTTTTAAATCATTCAATAAAAAAACAGCCATTTGGCTGTTTTTTATGTTCACCTATCAGGCACTTAGATATGTTTAAATAGTGCTGAACGTGATTGATCCGATGCGCCATCGGCCGCACTGAGAAAGCGTTCTGTATGAATATCTCGTTCAAACAGACGACTTTGCATTAACGTGGAAATCGCTGCATCAATCATGAGTGGTGGACCGCACAAATAAGCTTTATGACCAGAACATTTATTTTCAAAATAATCTGCTACGGCTTCATGTACAAATCCGGTAAATCCATCCCATTGGTCTTCGGGCTTCGGGGCATTCAAGGCTGGTATATAACGGAAATTCGGATATTGTTTTACCCAACCTTCAAATATTTCACGGTTATACAGTTCTGCAACATCACGTGCACCTTGGAATAAATAAATGGTACGGTTATCACCTTGTTCTAATAAATCTTGAATCATTGATTGAGGGCTAGATAGGCCCGAACCACCTGCAATAAAAATCACATCCTTCGTATCAGACTTGCGTACAAAGAATTGTCCATACGGTCCGGAAATTTCTAGCTGGTCGCCAGTCTTTAATGATTCATGGACATAAGTAGTCGCTGCGCCACGCGGTACTTGGCGGATATGTAATTCAACAATACCTTCCTCACTTGGGGAATTGGCGATTGAAAAGGCGCGTGTACCTTCAATTCCAGGGAATTGTATATTGATATATTGCCCAGCTTGGAATTGCATTGGACGGTCTAAAGCTAGACGTACGCCCTTAATTGTCGGTGAGAGATCTTTGATCTCAATCACTTCAGCCTGAAAATCTTCGACTAGATAACCAAGGAAGTCTTCATCCTCATCAACATCAGCTTCAATGACCATATCTGATTCTGGTTTGCAGCAACATGCGAGAACTTTATTTTCTTCACGCTCAATGTCCATTAATGCAAATGGAGAAGCTTCACCAACATCATAATATCCATCTGTCACCTGCACTTTACAGGTACCGCAGGTGCCATGACCACAGGCAAATGGAAGCCATACACCCTGACGTAATGCTGCATCCAAAATGGTTTGATCTTCTTCGACTTCAATGGTGGTTCCAATCGGTTCAATCGTGACTTGATAACTCATTTCAGCGCTCCTTAAACATGACGATGCTGGTAACCATCCAGCCCAGGTGTAATGAAGCGCAATAGTGATTTATGACCAATATTTTGACTTGCCAAGCTTTGATCCAGTTTCGGTTGGAACGACTGACCATCTAACAAATATTCGACTTTTGACCAATCAATTTCAGTAAATTCAGGATGTTGGTGGAAACCACCTTGTATCTGTTGATCAATTAAATCCTGAAAGCTTTGCTGTGGAGATGCCAACATGGCATGTGCCGCACAGTATAAGGTGTGATGATCCCATCCCACATAAATCAGAATGTTGTCGCCATAATGTTTTTGTAGATCACGCGGTTCAAAATCATATTGGTTGTTAATTGCTTTTACTGGCATATCCCTAAACTCCTAAATTCCATGAGTAAGCTGGATAGCCCATTTTAGGACTATCCCCAGCTCGTGACTTACGCCACACCTTTCCATTTTTTCCAGCGTACCTGATCTGGAGAGCCTTCAATGTCTAAGTTGTCTGCACCGACATTAAAGCGGTAATATTCGCGCAACATCACTTCCAGATCAGGGCCACCACAGTTGCCTTGTAGAATTTGGTTCACTGGCAACCAAGCTTGTACATATTTCTCTGGTTCACGCTCGAAAATGTCATGGCAACCATCTGAACAAGTGTGATAACGCTCACCCTTATAGACACTGCTGCGGTAACTGAACATGGTCTGATCACCATCCATTTCAGTAAAGGTCATCGGTACCTGACAGATTTGGCACAGCTGTGGCAAGCCCGCACTATAGAAACGTTTACCTTCCGCTTCCATCTTGCGTGCTAACTCCCAACGTGGACGGTAATATTTGTCAAACGTGTCTGGATATTTTTCTGATAACCAATCCATTTCTTCATCGGTTGGAATCCAAGTGTGGAAGCCAGCCGCATGACCAAAGTTATAGAAAATCCACCATGCTTGATGCGAGACGTGCTCTTTTTCTTTTTCAATGACTTCAGAATATTTAGGCATACGAATGCCGTAGCGGCTCAGGTCTTTAAAGAGCGCCCCACCCGCTTCTTCAAAATAAGTTTCCCATGCTTCTTTCCATGACATAACTTTGTTTGGCAGCATGTAATCCATCATCATGCCGACAATTGATAGTAATCGAGTGCCACGCCAGAACCATTTATCAATCCACTCCTGTACGATCGGCACGTTGTCTTCATGCTGTTCCAGTAGGAATTTGACAATTTCCAGTCCTAGTGTCATATGACGCGCTTCATCTGACTGCGCGCTAAAGCCGAATGTGACGGTTGCCATATCACCGTTATGGGCAGCACCAGACATGAAGGGTACAAACAGCAAGTTGGTCAACACATATTCAAAGGCAAAACTGATAGCCAGTAAGAATTCAAATGGGCCTGCAGAACGCGCATCTTCAAAGAATGATTTAGGTACAGATAAATACCAAACGCGGTCATGCATGTGTGACCAATCTTGGAAGCCATCAAAGAATTTGTTGTAATGGCTCATCGCATGAATCTGCGTTTGCACATGACGCAGTTCATCAATGGACTGCATTTGGGACGCAATACGTGCACCCACACCACTGAACTGACGTCCTACATGGGCATAACCTTGGAAGGCTTGATATTCCAATGGCGTTACAGCAGTTAAAAACAGTTTAATGGCATTTAAATAGCGTTCGTTGGTGACATTCAACTGACCATTATTTTGTGCAAAAGCATCAAAAATTGCGTAGAGCTTTTTCTCTTTTTCCGCTTGATATTTCCAGTAGGCATCCATGGTTAGGCGGAATGGATCTTCCCATTTCGACCAATCCGTAATTTTAATGCCTTCAAATTGTTCATAAGGAAATGCTTCTTTACGGTCTGCATAGGAAAATTCCCAGTCCAGATCACGCGTGAGTGCACGGTAACGGTCTTTGGCATTTAGTTTTTTACCAATTGCATTAATTTTAGAATTCATACCTAAGGTCCTTTATTCTTTTGATATACCGCTTCAATGCGGCACATTGACGCTTACTATTTTTAATTCCAGTGTAGACGGAACGTATCGTCATCTTCTTCAACGTTACCGCCCAACGTGATCATGTTGAGCTGTAAAGATTGAATATCCCATTCTTGGCCCAATTTTTCCGAAACCGTTTCCGCACGAACAATCAGCCCTTTCTCACTTTCTACGCGAATCATGGCAGGTAAATACTGGATGGTAGCGTCAGGATTATCTTCTTCAATCGCTTCAATGATGTAACGTGAGGTATCGTTATCTTGTAATGCCAAATACACTTTAGACATGCTGCTTCTCCTTAAGCCTGTGCCACTTGTTCGAGATCTATTCCAATTTTTTTACTTCGCTCCAGCAGTTTTTGTTCAGCCACATCTATTGCGTCACCAGCTAAAGCTTTTTCAGCCCAAGGTGTAAATGCTGCTTTGACTTGTGGTAGGTATTCCGCCAGCCATTGACTTAACAATTGTTTATTTTCAATTGATTCTGCTGCCGCTGTTTTGAGTACGCTGTCTGACCATTTACGTAGATCTGTTAAGGCTTCTTGCATAAACTCGGTAAGCATCGCGAGATCCCGAGCTTGGTGATCGGCTAACCATTGATCAAACTGGGTATAGACCAGTTCAGCCATAAAACTGTCTATCACTAGGTTTTGTAGTAAAAACAGTTTGAAATAGTCTTGTTCAGTCAGACTTTGTTCACACAGCTTACGTAGTCCTTGCCAAGCTGTATCGTTCATCCATGCCTGTTTTGCAGGAACGAGTGATTCCCCCGTTCCACCATCCAAGGCTAAACCTACACGAGAAATATATTGCGCCATGCCGAGCCGATCCATCGCCGCATAAATACATGCTTGGGTCAGTACCGTGCCATAACCATAAGCACTTCCTGACATCATGTGCAGGTTGGCGGTTTGCTCCAAATGACGGAATGGAATAAACAACGAAATCACTTTTTCACGGACTTCTTCAGAAATATGTACAGCCAGCTGACGTTTCTCAAAAAAGTTAAAATTAGCTTCGGCAGTATCTTGTAAACGGGCGCGATGTTGCACATATGTCCCATAATAAAACTGACGTGGATCCTTAAATGCATACCAGTCTTGCATCACAATAGCTGTATGCGTTTTATCATTCAGTGTTTTGTCAGGTTTCCATAATGGTCGGTAATGGAAGTTGGTTTCAGCCTGAATATCAAAACTGACTTCCTGATAGCGGGTTGCAGGTTTATTGCCAAAACGGCGTTCAATGTAGGCGTAACTCTGGCGTATTGGTTCAATAGTAGATGTTTTAATTTCAAGTGACATGGCTATCTCCTTAAGCTATTTCTAAAGATCTTCTTGATCTGGGATATATCGCTGTGCATTGACTAAAGTGACTTCAGTCCCATAGCGCCATTTTTCTTCTTCCTCATCATTTCTGGTTTTCTGTTCTTCAGTCATCTCGACGACTTGATTGGTCTCACAAAACTGTATAAAAGCTTCACGAGGTAGCACCAGTTCGACAAACAGACTTGGATCGTGAATAGCGAAATCAAATTCAACAAATTTAGCATCACGGTCACCCGTCACCCGGATATATTTGGTGAGTTGTGGCATCCCTATTTGATTTGTCATGACTAAGAATCCTTCTTGCTGGACAAACTTTCTTCCACATACATATATCAATTAGTGTGCCAACTTTTTAAGTTTTTGATTTTTATAAATTTTATTACATTAGGTGTCTTTTTTTGAAGTTTGATTTCATCAACTGATGAACACAATTAAAAAAAATTCATCAAATGATGAAAGACTATTTTCAACTCTTTTTTTTTTATAAATATCCATCTGGCATTTTCATGCACTTTATGTACAGTATGATGATATGTATAAATTTTGAGTTCGTTATTAGTACACAAGTAATGAAAAAGTGCTTCATAGGATATTGAGCACAGAATAAAATGAAGGACATTGCGCATGCAGCCATTTTTGAAGCCACAACAAGATATTCAGGACCTGATTGACCGGATTAAGTTCGATGCCGCTCATGGTCAGATTTGGTTTGAAGAAAATCGTATGTTGTTGCTACATACCGATATTTTTGGTTTTCTACGCAAAGACTTGCACGATATGCTGGGTTATGAGCCAGCCAAAAGGTTCTTTATTCGTTGTGGTTATCAGGCTGGTATGCGAGATGCCGAAGCCACTGCACAACTTCGTCCAGACCTCAATGAAACAGAGGCTTTTATGGCAGGACCACAAATGCATGGTATTCGTGGGATGGTACAGGTCGAAGTCAATACACTTCAGCTGAGCCATCGCAACCATGAGTTCTATGCCGACTTTAACTGGCGACATTCCTTTGAAGGTGAAGTTCACCTGAGCGAATTTGGTAAATCCGATGAACCTGCTTGCTGGCTACAACTTGGCTATGCTTGTGGATATAGCAGCTATGTCATGGGACAAACCATTATTTATCAGGAAACCCAATGTATTGCCCAAGGTCATGATCATTGTCGGATCATTGGTAAACCCTTAACTGAATGGGAAAATGCTGAAGAACTTGTTCAATTTATGTCTCCTGACCCTATATCGGACGAAATCATTGCATTACGCGCTGAATTGAATCAGCTAAAACACGATATTTATACTCGTGCCGAGGTCGACTACAGCATGTTTAATGCGGTCGGAGAATCTGCGGCTTACCGCAATGTCTGTGACCTCCTCAAAAAAGCGGCTGGCAGTAAAGTGGCCGTACTCCTGTCTGGGGAAACAGGTGTTGGTAAGGAGGCTTTTGCACGAGGTATTCACTATGCTAGTCCACGCAAAGATAAGCCTTTTATCGCAGTTAACTGTGCTTGTATCCCACACGACCTGATTGAAGCTGAGCTCTTTGGCGTAGAAAAGGGGGCTTTCACAGGAGCAGTCAGTCAACGAATAGGTAAATTTGAACGTGCCCATCAAGGTACGATTTTTCTGGATGAACTGGCTGAGTTATCCCCTCGTGCCCAAGCAGCCTTATTACGAATGCTGCAAGAAGGTGAATTTGAGCGTGTAGGCGATTATCAGACCCGAAAAGTCGATGTTAGAGTGGTAGCTGCTACCAATGAAGATCTAGAATTAGCTGTCAAAGAGGGTCGATTCCGTGCCGATCTGTATTTTCGCCTAAACATTTTTCCGGTACGTATTCCGCCATTACGCGAACGGCGGGAGGACATTCCCCTGCTGGTCAGTCATTTTCTTAAACGCTTTGAAAATATATATGACAAAAAATTTAAAGGACTGAGTGACAAAGCCAAACATTTCTTTATAAATTACAATTGGCCAGGCAATATCCGTGAATTAGAGAATGTGCTGGAACGCGCAGCACTACTCACAGATGATCAACAAGAGATTAAACTACGTGATTTATTTCCCGATGTTATAGCCGCTGAGACAAATAGCTATAGGGAAACATTCCCTTCCAAATCATTTAATTCACAAAAAATTGCAGAACTATTTACTCCTGACTTTTCATTGGAGCATTACGAACAGCAGATTATTGTACAAGCCATGCAACAGAGTCAGAACAATGTCTCCGAAGCAGCACGTTTACTCGGCATTAGCCGGGCAACATTGGATTATCGCTTAAAGAAATATAGGGCCTTATCCTAAGGCTCTATATTTCATACCCAAACACCCTCAACTTATATTACTGCGTGCTTTTTTAACCGGTATTCCAGTGCACTTCGTGTCATATTCAAATAACGTGCAGCTTTCGACACGTTGCCGCGATACTTTTGCAAAGCTGTTTGTAAAATTGTGGCTTCGACATATTCAATATCTAGCTGTTCTGAATTGTGCATCAGATTTTCAATGAACTGATCCAGATCACTATGAGTAGCAATGCCTTTGATGCCATTCACTTTCTGCTTATGCTGGCTAACAAAGCTCTGAATTACATTATCTTCCAACATCAGGTCTTCTAAGTCCAATGGCACATCATTGGACAATAGCACTGCCCGTTCCACAATATTTCGCAGTTCGCGGATATTCCCCGGCCACTCATAACTGTTGAAGAAAGCATAAACCCGGTCACTAAATCCGTTGAAGGTCTTCTCGTACTGCTTTTCAAAGAACCGAATATAATATTCCAGCAGTAAATTAATGTCTTCCCGACGCTCTTTCAATGATGGGATTAATACCGGATAAGTGGCAAGCCGGTAATATAAATCACTGCGGAAACGTCCTTCATCTACTGCTTTTTTCAGACTTTCATTACAAGCGACCACCACCCTGACATTGGTCTTGCGGGTCTTGGTATCCCCCACCCGTTCAAACTCTCCAGTTTGCAAAACACGAAGCAAAGACGCCTGCGCTTTAGGGGATAGCTCGATAATTTCGTCCAGGAAAATGGTGCCCCCATCTGCCCGTTCAAATTTACCAATGCGGTTTTCAGTCGCCCCGGTAAATGCGCCTTTATTACTACCAAACAATTCCGCTTCAATCAGTTGCTCTGGCAGACAGGCACAGTTAATTGCGACAAATTCTTTATCTTTACGGGCACTATTCTGATGGATACCACGCGCAAATGCTTCTTTCCCAACCCCTGTGCTGCCTTGTAGCAATACCGTAATATCCGACTCTGCTGCCTTGAGCAATAATTGGCACACCTTGGCAAAGGTCTTGGATTTTCCTATGGCATCAAAGTAGCTGTTGGAAAATAATGGTTTAATGGTTTCAATAAAATATTCAGATTTCAGTCCAAAATGACGGTCCTGCCCTTCATGGCTTTCAATCCGGCAACACTCATCTCCTTTGGCAACACAATGTGTTTCGACATAATGAAAGGGAGCATTTAAAAATTTTGAGGTATAACCACTGGAATAACCCGTCAACCACCAGCAGCAACAGTGTGTCGAGTAAGACCTGTTCTTAATTTGTGCATAGGCTTCATAGGAGTCATTCCATTTGAATATACCTTTAAACTTGTTTTGCTTGGGATTGAAATCCAGCGTCTCAATATCAACATTTACCATGCCACGAATCTTGGCCAGTTGAGGTCCGGCCACAAAAGCTGACAACTGATCATCTGCGCGCAGTTTGAGCGCTCGCACAGCATCTTCACTACCAATTTCATAACCCCAGCGATAGATAACTTTTTTAGCTAGATCAATCCCATATTCATCAATTAAAAAATGCTTCAGTGTATACAAACTATTCGCATTAAAGAGAAGTGATCGATCTCCATCGAACCAGATTTTACCGTCCTCACTTTCAAAAGAAATTTTACTAATAAAATCGCTAACCGATATATCCATATAATTTTTCATTGAGTATTACTCCATCCCTCAATTAATTTCAAATTTCCTGAACTGTTTGAATATATTATTATTTTTATAAATAAGCAGGCGTTTCTAGGTCAGTGTATAGATCGCCAATTTAGAAATACAGTGTCAAAGATGACAAAACTACAAAACACTACGTTTTGCTCCTTTGATTCATTCTTCAATCTCATCGAGCATATCAAGCACATATCGATAAGATTAATGCGGTTTGAATGTGAAAACCAGCCATTCACTGGCTGGTTTTGAATGGGAGTTATTTCTTTAAAAATCGAGCAATTTCCTCCCGAATCGTCTGGTGTTCAGGCACAACTGCAGATAGCCAGAAAATACCATGTACACCACCCCGAATACGCTTGATGGTGGTGGTTATACCTTGTTCAATTAAACGGAATCCATAATATTCCGCATCATCCCGCGATACTTCATATTCTGTGGTCACAATTAAAGTTTCTGGCGCAGCGGATAGATTGTCATACTGTAAAGGTGAATATTGAATAGACTGCCCATCTTGGATCTGATAATTTTTCCAGAACCAGTCCATATCCTGTTGCGAAATTAGATAACCATTTTCATCATTTCTTGAGGCAGAATCCATCTCAGGCTGTATCACTGGATATATTAAAATCTGTTTGGCAATCTTCATATCCTGTGATACAGCCCATAACGCAGATGTCGTTGCAAGATTCCCTCCTGCACTGTCACCTATGACTGAGATTTGATTCTCGTCACCGCCATATTCTTGAATATGTTGAAACACCCACTCCAATCCCTGTCTGGCATCTTCATGTGCGGCTGGAAACGGATGCTCAGGCGCCAAACGGTAATCCACTGACACCACAATATGTTGATTCATTTGCGCCAGCACATGGCAAGTTTCATCGGCTACAGCCAGCGAACCAGCGACAAAGCCACCTCCATGATAATACACCAGCACAGGGAGTGTTTTTCCTGCAAGTTCTGGCTGATAAATGCGCAGATAAGTTCCTGTGCGGTACTCAACATCGGTCGTTTTGGTTTTCACCTCGACCGGCTTTTGCATGTTGTGGAATGATTCAACTACTGCACGCACTTCATCTACCTGACTTTGATGAAAAGGTTTCACCCCTGCTTCTTGGATCTGACCGAGTAGAGTTGCAATTTCTTGAGTAATTGGCATATGAATTCTCCTGACCGATCAAGACACTTGTTGAAGTAAAGTACTGTTAGGATCGCCTGCTTTAAAATGAAAACCCTGATAACCTTTAGCAATCATCTCATCACAAATCGCACGATACTTCGGTGCTCCACCTAAATACACCAGGCAACGGCGTGGTTTTCCGGGAATATTGGCACCCATATACCAAGAATCCGTATTTGGCAGCAGACTTGCCTGAGCCAGCTCATTGGCATGATTCACCCATGCTTCTTCCGCTTGAGCATCTGCATCAACTTCAAGAAGCTGATGATCAATCATGTGTTGGATAATGCCTGTCGCAAGGTCAACATGATCTTCAATCGCTAAAGGCATGTTATATAGCACCGAAGGACTTTCTGGACCTGTCACAAGAAATAAATTCGGGAATCCACTCACGGTATGCCCCAAATAGGTACGTGGTCCTTCTTTCCATTTTTCAGTCAGTTTTTCATGGTTCTTGCCTTGGATCCCTAACGCAAATAATGGTCCAGTCATGGCATCAAAACCGGTCGCCAGAATCAAGACATCCACCTCATGCAACTGATCACCAACCACAACGCCATTCTCATCAATACGGGAAATTGGAGTTTGTTTAACGTCAATTAAATGCACATTGTCCTGGTTAAATACTTCGTAATATCCACTTTCCATGGGTGGTCGTTTAGTGCCATAGCAATAATCTCTCGGTGCCAACAATTCTGCTACTTCTGGCCTTTTCACACGAGCATGAATTTTTTGACGAATAAACTCGGATACAGTTTCATTGGCTTTCAGATCAAACAAGATATCCTGATAACTATCAATAAACAGACGGAAACCACCACGCTGGTAACGGTCTTCATAAACTTTTAAACGTTCTTCATCGGAAACTGCCAGTGCTGAAGGCTGTACTTCGTTATAAGGTACCCCCAGGAAATGATTGCGGGCATTATGTCTGATTAAAGTATATTTGGCCTTGTTCTCGAGATCTTCCTCTGCCTGAGTAGGCCCATTACCCAATGGAGTGGAGTAGTTTGGTGTACGCTGGAACACATATAACTCACCGACTTCTTTGGCAATTTCCGTAATAAGCTGGATACCCGTAGAACCAGTGCCAATTACACCAACACGTTTGCCTTTCAAGCTGATTGGTTGTTTTGGCCAGTTGCCGGTAATCAGTGTTGGACCTTTAAAGTTTTCTACACCTGGGAATTCCGGTTTTTTCGGCACGGACAATGTCCCTACACCAGAAATAAAGAAACGAGATTTAATGACTTCACCCTGATTGGTCGTTACTGTCCAATATTTTTCTTGTTCATTCCAGACCACAGACGTGACTTTGGTATTGAAGGTGATGTCCTTTCTCAGGTCAAAGCGATCTGCCACATGATTGAGATATCGTAGAATTTCTGGCTGGGCGGCAAATTTCTCGCTCCAGGTCCATTCTTGCTGTAATTTTTCATCAAATGAATAGGAATAATGCACACTCTCAATATCACAACGTGCACCGGGATAATTATTCCAGTACCAAGTTCCACCGACATCCGGTGCACTTTCAAACACGCGTACTGGAACTTTCATCTGATCACGCAGTTTGAATAAGGCATAAAGTCCAGTAAACCCTGCACCAACGACCGTCACCAAGGTGTCCACACCTTTTGTTAAAATACTTAAATTATCCATGAAACGTCTCCAGTGTTCTTAAATTATCCTTATGCTTAAATGTCCTATCTAAGCCACCAGATACTTCGCAAGGAGCATGCCAAAATTTAACTATATGTTTTTTATAAAAATATTTATTTTCTAAGTAAAAAAATTCATGTTTTCACTAAATTAACTCTAATTCTCACATATACATGAATTTATAAAGGAGTTGAGAATGAAGGGAGTTCATTCATTGCATCAAAGATATACTCCAGCAGTCAAAAAAAATCCTCCTTGATGGAGGATTTTTTATTTGAAAAATTTATTTCTGCTCGATGAACTCTTTGAAATCTGCTTTACGAATCATCGCATGGATGCCTTTAGTTTTATCTACAACTTGAGAAACTTCAAAATCAGTCGCAGCACTGAGATAAGCATATGCAATTTCTTCACTTATGCCATATTCATTCACTAAGAAATTAATTGCTTCACGCGAAGATTTGCGCATTGCTTCATCCAAATCTTCATCTAAACCAGGTGTAATCCAAAATTGATCATTTTCACCTAATGGCTGAGAAAGTTGCTTACCTGGAATATAATCTTTATCCGCTTTTAATACACTAATTTTAAATGTTGCACGCGCTGAACCTTCTAAAGCAGTTAGTGCAACTTCACCATCACCTTGAACAAAATGACTATCACCTGTGTAGAATAATGCACCTGGAACTTGAACAGGATAATAAGCGGTTGCCCCAGCCGTTAAATCATTAATATCAATATTTCCACCATAAAAAGAGGGTGGAACTGAGTGAACAGGTTCGCTGGTATTTGGTGCAACACCCATTGTTCCCATAAACGGATTTAAAGGAAAACGAATCGCTTTACCAGATTCTGTTTGAATCACCCCCTCCCATACACCCTCTTTATTTTGCGCAATGGGTGTAAATACTGAAACATTGCCATAAGCATCTGGATTTTCTGGCGAAGCATGATCATGTTTTTGTCGTTTAGGGAATTCAGGCAATGTACCTTTACCATGGCGGTTCGAAATAACACCATAAGGAACACGTGGTTCTATTTTCAATATTTCAACTTTAAGCACGTCTCCCGGCATTGCACCTTCAACGTAGATCGGACCAGTAATAATGTGTGGACCATCTTTATGGAAATCATGCTTTAAATTAGAGCGGGTGATCAATTTCGCTTCATCTAAAATGTGCTCTTTTTTAACACCTTTAGATGTAAAGTATTTTTCAGCATCACGCCCTTGATCCTCTAATAAACCTTCATGTGACACTGTATCAAAAGTCACATGACTCCCCGATGGAACCGTTAAAACTGGCTTAGCATCTTTATTCGGTAGATAACCCCATTGAATAGTATTGAGTGTGCTTGGAATATAATAGTGTCCAGCATATTCCCCTTTTTTTAGTAAAGTTGGCTTGCTTTCAATCTGTTTTAAAATTTTAAAATCTTCAGCCGAACTAAAAGTCGAAAAACTTAATATTGATGTAGCAATCGAAATCGATAAAGCTAACTTTTTTAACATGCACTCAAATCCAACTATAAATTTCATGTGAATTTATTTAAGCAATCCCTATGCCAAACAAGATTAAAATTCAATTAAATCTGCATTTTCATCTTAAAATATTTCGCCCAATCTACAGCTATTTTTGAAATCTTGTGCCATTGGTCTGTAAAAATGGAGTGCTAAACTTCAAGCCTTTCAAACATTGTATAAATCAGCGTTTCGCATTCTTTGTCAAGAATGTTGCAAAACACTGGACTATTTAAAGTAATGGAACACCTGTATGGCGAACAAATTTGAATTTCAAATCCGAGTGTATATTGAAGATACAGATGCAGGAGGCATTGTTTATCATGCCAATCATATTCGCTTTATGGAACGCGCACGTACAGAATGGTTACGCGCTTCAGGGATTTCACATTACTGGCATCAAAAAGATTACAACTTTGTCGTGCATAAATTAGCGCTTAAATATTCACGTCCAATATTAATGGATGACTTAATTACTGTTACAGCAAGTGTAGTTTCGTGTAAAGCAACGTCTTTTGTATTGCAACAAAATATTTATCGTGGTGAAATCATGCTAGCTTCAGGGGAAGTAGAATTGGCGTGTATTAGCGCTGAAATGAAACCGCTGAGAATTCCAAATGAAATCCGTGATCTAATCGAAAAAGAATTAGCCCACGCATAAAAATATGATTGGCACATGTAACTATGGCAACACAACTCGAATCTTCACTTCACGTCACAGATTTAATTCTTCAAGCGAGTCCAGTCGTACAACTGGTCATGCTGGTGTTGGTACTAGCTTCACTCTTTAGCTGGTACCTTATTGCCAAGTTACATATGACTTTTAAAAAAGCTCGCCAAGGTGATGATCATTTTCAAAAGATTTTTTGGTCTGGTGCTGAACTCAACACTTTATATAACAATGCACAAGTCAACTCTAAGCGTGAAGGCTTGGAAGATGTTTTTTATCTTGGTTTTGCAGAATTTCTCAAACTCAAAAAAACCAAAGCTGAAACAGCACAAGTCATTGATGGCACAGAGCGTATTCTTGGGGTGGGTTTAAGCCGAGATCAGAGCCGTATGGAACAAGGCCTCAGTGCACTTGCCAGTATTGGTTCAGTTGCGCCCTATGTTGGTTTATTTGGTACAGTTTGGGGCATTATGAATGCTTTTATCGGCTTAGCCCAAGTCGATCAAGTGACGCTAGCAACTGTCGCACCAGGTATCGCGGAAGCCCTCATTGCGACTGCTATTGGTTTATTTGCTGCGATTCCTGCAGTACTTGCATTCAACCACTATACGGCCAAAAGTGAAGAAATTTACTCAGATCGTTCCTTGTTTGCTGAAGAAATGGTGGCGCTTTTACAACGTCGTTCTGTGGGTTCTACACAGGAAGCTGAATAAATGGCCGTTCGTCGCTCAGGGCGTTTCCAACGCATCAAAAAGCCACTTAACAGTGACATGAATGTAGTTCCTTATATTGATGTCATGTTAGTACTTTTAGTGATTTTTATGGTGACCGCACCAATGATCACAAGTGGCATAAAAGTTGATTTACCTGAAGCAAACAGTGTACCGATTGAATCTAAGGATGCACCAGCTATGGTGACTTTAGATCAACAAGGACAATACTTTTTAGAATACAAGGGTAGCCAACCAAGTCCACTGAGCTTGCAGGAATTACAACAGAAACTTCGTGATGCACAACAAATTGCTGAACGTGAGAATAAACAATTTAGTGTCGTCATCAATGGTCATAATACTCGACCTTACGGTGAGGTGATGACGCTCATGTCTAACTTACAAGATGCAGGGATCAGTCAAGTTGGCTTGCTGACCAAACCGATTCAATAAGCTATGAAAGAATCTAACTCCCGCTTTTCAAAAGAAAAGAAAATTGCAATCGGATTCACTGTTGCGGTCCATGTGATTGCGATCACAGGCTTATTGTTTCTTGGATTGACTCAACCTCCTGAGCCAACTAAAACTGTTAAAACAATTTTAGTGAAACCTGAGGATCTAGTACCACCTGAACCCACGCCATTGGTTGAATCTGATCATTCAGATACAGCGCACCAGAACGTTCAAGAAAATGTTCAACAGACCAATGAGCCGATTCAAAATGCACCAGTGATTCCTGTTGCACCTGCTGTACCTCCTCCAGCTCAACCAAAAGTTGAAGAGCCAAAATCTGACCTTAAAGCTGAGCAAGCGGCTGCGGTTAAAGCTCAACAACAAGCCGAACGTAAAGCAGCGGCTGAAGCACAACGACAAGCAACTCAAGAAGCGAATCGTAAAGCTAAAGCTGAGGCCGATGCTAGAGCTAAACAAGAGGCCGCCCAAAAAGCCAAAGTAGCAGAGCAAAACGCAAAACAGGAACAACAACAAAAGGCGAAAGCTGATGCGGCTTTAAAAGCGAAACAAGAAGCTGATGGAAAAGCTAAAGCTGAGGCAACTCAAGCCAAAGCTAAGCAAGAAGCTGATCGGAAAGCTAAGGCGGAGGCCGATGCTAAAGCCAAACAAGAAGCCGACCGGAAAGCTAAAGCGGAAGCAGATGCAAAAGCCAAACAGGATGCTGATCGTAAAGCTAAGGCTGCAGCTGATGCCAAAGCTAAAGCGGAAGCTGATGCGAAAGCTCGTCAGGAAGCACAAAGAAAAGCGGATGCCGAAGCCAGAGAACGTGCCGAAGCTGAAGCTCGAGAATCTGCCGCTGAAAAAGCTAGACAAGAAGCAGCCAATAAAAAAGCTGAATCTAAACGCATCGCTTCTTCAGCAAAAAGAGACTTTGAGCAAAAAATTAAAGGTGCTTGGAGAATGCCAATAGGCTCTTCAGGTCAAAAAGCGACAGCACGCGTGACATTATCTGACAGTGGTTCTGTGACTTCAGTCATCGTCAATGCATCAGATCCAGATGTCAAAGCCAGTGTTGAACAGGCTGTTCGTGCAGCAGCACCATATCCGATGCCATCCGATCCTGATGCAAGGCGTGAAGCTCGTAGTTTCACTTCTTCATTCACCGTGAAATAATAAAAAACCTTTCGATTCGTCGAAAGGTTTTTTCATGAATTGCGGATAATTACACGCTTTATATAGATTCGGTACGGAGCTATATGCTAAAAAGCTAGAATATTCGAAAAATTAGTATCTTGAGTACGTGACCTATCATGAAAATGATCTCAAAACATCTTCTCGGTTTAGCAATTTTGGCAGCATTTAGCCCTGCTCTCATTACAACCTCTTATGCACAGCTTCATCTTGAAATTGCTAAAGCACCTGAAGAAGCGCCAAAAATTGCTATCGTGCCATTCGTAGGTGATCAACGCTTATACCCTGTTGTAGAGCAAGATTTAAACCGTTCAGGTCGCTTTACCAGTTCATCTAAAAATTTACCTGCAACAGCAACCATCAATCAAGCCAATGGTGCTGCTTGGCAATCTGCAGGCGTACCTTATGTTGTGAATGGTGAAGTTAAAGCCAATCCTGATGGTTCATTAGCTGTTCATTACCAACTCTATGATGTCCAAAAACAACAATATTTGCTCAATGAACTATTAACTGTACCACCATCACGCATTCGATCTGCAGCACATATGATCAGTGATGCGATTTACCAAGCATTAACAGGTATTCCTGGTGACTTTAGTGGTCGCATCGCTTATGTTTTGCGAAATCCTGCGACTCCTGATAATCGCTACACTTTACAAATCGCAGATACGGACGGCGAACAACCACGCACTGTATTGAGTTCGCGCGATCCAATTTTATCCCCTGCTTGGACGCCTGATGGCAAAAAAATCGCTTATGTTTCATTCGAAACCAAACGTCCAGCGATCTATGTTCAAGATTTAGCGACTGGACAACGTGAAAAATTAGCTGGCTTCCGTGGCTTAAACGGTGCGCCAAGTTTTTCCCCAGATGGTAAAAGCATGTTGTTCACTGCATCAATGCATGACAACCCTGAAATTTATCAAATGGATTTAAATACGCGCCAAGTGAAGCGTATGACAAATAATACAGCAATTGATACAGAAGCTCGCTATACCCCAGATGGTAAAGGTTTTATCTTTACCTCAGACCGTGGTGGTTCAGCACAGATCTATCATTACACGTTTGCTGATGGTTCAACAAAACGTTTGACTTTCCGCGGAGCATTCAACGCACGTGGAAGTTTAAGTGCCGATGGTAAATATGTTGCTTTAGTACATCGCCCTTCAGGCAGCAACTATAAGGTAGCAATTCAAGAAATCTCAACTGGAATCACGAACATTTTAACGCCAACCAGTTTAGATGAATCACCAAGCTTTTCACCAAATGGTCAAATGGTCGTGTATGCGACACGTGAAGGCAGCCGTGGATTGTTATCGATTATGTCTACAGACGGTCGCTTCCGCATGAATTTACCTAGCGAACAAGGTGAAGTTCGTGAACCTGCTTGGGCACCTAAATAATCGAATTTAATCTTTCAAGGAGATGAACATGAACGCGATTAAAACGTTTGCTCTTCCACTCATTGCTGTAAGTTTAGTAATGACGGGTTGCGCAAGCCGTAAACCAGCAACTACAGATACCACTACGATGACACCACCATCAACGTCCACCTCTGTAAATACGACTGGTCTCAGTGAAGATGCAGCATTAAATGCTCAAAACTTAACGGGTGCTTCTGCTAAAGGGGTAACTGAAGCCAATAAAGCTTTCTTGGCTAAACGTGTTGTTCACTTTGATTATGACAGCAGTGAGCTATCTACTGAGGACTATCAAACCCTCCAAGCACATGCACAATTTTTATTGGCAAATGCAAACTCTAAAATCGCATTAACTGGTCATACCGATGAACGTGGAACGCGTGAATACAATATGGCTTTGGGTGAGCGACGTGCCAAAGCAGTTGAAAGTTATCTAGTTACAAATGGTGTAAATCCAAACCAACTCGAAGCTGTGAGTTATGGTAAAGAAATGCCAATTAATACAGGTAACAATGAAGCTGCGTGGAAAGAAAACCGTCGTGTAGAACTCAATTATGAAGCAGTGCCACCACTTCTTCGCTAATGAATGCAATAAAAGCGCTCAATTCGAGCGCTTTTTTTATATCAGGTTTAAGACCTTTGCGAGTCTGGCATGGGCACTTGCATAGACTCAATCATGTCATGCTTATTAAACTCTTTATATTCAGGTTTAGCCTCGTACTGTTTCCATGCTTCCTTGGAACTCTCTGAACTAATTTCGTTTAAGTCGATTGCCTCACCTGGCGTTGGAGTTGCTTCAAACTTTTGAATGCTCATTTTAAAGCTCCTTTTAAAATCATCCTCCTATCAACATACCATGTTCTAAAACTCTGGCAAGTGCAAAATCACCACAAATAACGCAGGATAATTTCTATTTTGCACTGAACTCATCTAAAATAGCCCAAGATCCAAATTTTATTCTTTTAAAGCTTTTAGGAGCGTCCTTGTAATGTCATACCTCACCTTGTCACAATATCTTGCACAACAACAAGGAAATCTAACGCCTGAACTCTCTAATGTAATTGAAACCATTGCTGAAACGTGTAAAACCATCGATTCAGCATTGCAAAAGGGTGCCTTAGCAGGTGTATTAGGTAGTGCTGGTAATGAAAACGTACAAGGTGAAGCGCAAAAAAAATTAGATGTTATTTCAAATGACTATTTAATTGATGCGCTAAAGAACAACGAAAATGTAGGCGGTTTAGCTTCTGAAGAACTCGATGAGTTTACCCCAGCACAAGAGAATGGTAAGTATTTAGTTTTATTCGACCCACTAGATGGCTCAAGTAATATCGATATCAATATGTGTGTTGGCACTATCTTCTCTATCCTACCTGCCAAAAATTCAGTGACACAAGCAGAAGATTTCCTTCAAGCAGGTACTGAACAAGTCGCAGCTGGTTATGTGTTATATGGCCCATCAACTATGATGGCATTAACCGTTGGTGCAGGTACTGTTTTCTTTACATTTGATCCGGAGTCAAAAACATTCCTGTTGACGACTGAAAATATCCAAGTGGATGCCGATACAAAAGAATACGCCATTAATGCTTCAAACCAACGTCATTGGGAAGAACCTGTTCAACGCTATATTGGTGAACTACAAGCGGGTAAAACATCTGTACGTGAAAAAGATTTTAACATGCGTTGGGTTGCCTGCATGGTCGGTGATATCCACCGTATTCTTTGCCGTAGTGGGATCTTCTTATATCCTTACGATACCAAAGATCCTAAAAAAGCTGGTCGTTTACGTCTTATGTATGAAGCAAATCCAATGAGTATGCTCATGGAACAAGCAGGCGGTGCTTCGACAACAGGTCGCGTGCGTATTATGGAAATCCAACCGACTGAACTTCACCAACGTGTACCAGTCGTCATTGGTTCAAAAAATGAAGTTGAGCTTGTTACTGCTTATCATCAATAATTTACAATTGAGAGCCTATTGATTTAGGCTCTCATGGAAGTCAAACTGAATGGCCATTATCTTTTTAGAATCTAAAGACAACCCGAAAATTAAACATTTACGTGGTTTAATTGATCAAAATAGTTACCGTAAAAAGCAAGGCCAAACTGTTCTAGAAGGCACACATTTGTGCTTAGCTTGGTTAGAAAAAAATCGTAAGCTGAATTCGATTTTTACCACTGAAAAAGCAATGGAACACGCCGATTTTGACGAAATCGCACAACACTATACAGGTTCAGTGTTTGTTATTAGTGAATCACTCTATAAAGACATTAGCACGCTAGGAACCACCTTAGCATGTTTAGCGATTGTAGATTTACCAACTCAACGTGATGCTCTAGATTATACTCAAGACACTTTAATTCTTGAAAATGTTCAAGATCCAGGCAATGTGGGTACATTACTTCGTTCAGCTGCGGCTGCAGGTATTGAACAAATTGTTTGCACCAAAGGTTCAGCATCTTTGTGGTCTCCTCGCGTATTACGAGCAGGAATGGGTGCGCACTTTTCATTAAAAACCTATGAAAACGTTGCGCTTGAAGATGTGCTGTCTCAATTCAAAATTCCCGTGTATGTCACGAGCTCACATGAATCAGAAAGTTTATATGCAAAAGACTTAACTCAAGCTTGCGTATGGGTACTGGGCAATGAAGGTCAAGGCGTTTCGGAATATGCCCTAGCACATGCTTCAGCAATTACCATTCCCCAACCGGGTGGTCAAGAATCATTAAACGTTGCAGTTGCCGGATCGATTTGTTTCTTTGAAATGGTACGCCAACGGATATGATTCGTTAAAATATATTAACGAAACCACTGAAAATAAAAAAATCTATTAAACTGCTAAAAAATAGTTGCTTAGATTGTCAACCTACCATTATGTTTTGACGTTATATAAATAACGATTAGAAAATAATGGTGGGTACCCAATGACGGGATTTTCCATCTCTATGGATTTAGCACCAAAAAAAGTCAAGCCTGAAGATTCGAGTGTTCTTTTGAATACGGCCGAACAACGTCTTAAATATTTTATGCAAGACGTCACTGGGCGTGCATTGGTGATGATGGAAAGTGCAACTCAAGGACACAATGGCATTGCCATGGATTTAGTCCAAGAAGCTTTTATAGCTTTGCATAAATCTTATGCTGATAAATCCACTGCAGAGTGGTATCCCCTTTTCTATACCATTTTAAATAACAAACTTCAGGATTGGCGTCGTAAAGAATCTCGACGGGCTTTTCCATTCTCGTTATTTAAAAAAAATAACCACGATGAAGATGATGACGAAACCATCAATATTGTGGATGAATCAACACCTAATCCGCTGCAATTTCTTGCACAAGAGATGGCTGTTGAGGAGATTCAAAATGCAATTTCTAAGTTACCTGTTCGCCAACAACAAGCATTTATGTTGAGAGCATGGGAAGGGTTTGATACACAAACCACAGCCGAAATCATGAATTGTTCAGAAGGCAGTGTAAAGACCCATTACCATCGAGCTATACAGGGCTTAAGATCTGCTTTGTCTCACTTAAACCCAAATGACGGGGGATCATCGGATGAATCATGATGAATTTACGAAACAAGTGACTGAAAAATTGAATGTACTGGCATCACAACATCGCAATAAAACGGTCGTGATGGAGCATGTACTTGATGAGATTAAAGACAAACCGTTATTTTCTCAGTTCATGACTTGGAAAGTTACTGGTTTTGCATTAGCAGCCGCAATCACAGGATTCGTGGTACTTCCTAATGCGTTTGATTTGGAAGAAGCTCCAAGCCCACAACAAGTGATTGTCACCCCTAAACTTTCTCCGCAAATGATGGAAGATCTAGAAATGTTATCTGTTTTTGGTGAGGATAAATCAGCTCATGGCAGCTAAAGGCTTAGCAATTGCACTCTGCACATTAGGTTTTTTACAAACCAGTTTTGCAGGCTATGAACGTTTTTGGATCTTCTCGAAAGACAATAATTCTGAACTTAATGAATCTTGGGAATCTCTTTCTGAAGATGAACAAAAAGCACTGATTAAACGCTATCAAAATTTGAAAGAAATTCCTGAAGAGCAAAGTGTTGTTCTACAGCAAAGAATGGATTGGTTTACTAAACTGCCTGAACAAGAAAAAATACAAATGCGCGAAACTTGGCAACAGATGAGCTCAAGTGAACGAAATGATTTGCGTAAAAAAATGATGAACGCGACGACTGCCGAGCAGCGCAAGGAAATACGCGAAACTTATTTAAATAAATATATGCAACAAACCACCATGAAACAATAAAAGTTTAAAGCCTCTATAAGAGGCTTTATTTTTTTAATTAAAGATATATACCCTCACGTTCAGGCTGATAGAGCACTTTATCAATTTTTACTTTCATTGTTTGCCCATCAGGCTGAGGCCATTCAATTTCCTGTCCTTCCGCCAAACCTAAGATTGCTGCGCCAATGGGTGCAATCACATTAACCTGCCCCTTTTCACCTTTAAAGTCATGGGGATATACCAGCACAATCTCTGTAGGTTCAGTCGATGGTGCAACCGTTATCAGCACTTTAGCATTCATCGTCACTACATTGGCAGGGATATCTTTAGGCTGTACTACTTCAGCACGAGCCAACTCGTTTTCTAAATGTTCCATCGTTGAAGTCAACTGTGGTTGATGCTCCAACATGGTTTCTAAACGATTTAAATCTTGTTCAGAAATAATAATATTTGGATGGCTCATTTTCTGCTCCAATTCAAATGTATAACGACAATTGAATAATTAATAGATACATCAGTTATATCAGAACTATTGAAAAATGACAGATTTGACATTCCAATATTCAATAAAAAAGCCCCCTTGAGGGGGCTTTTCTCAAGTCGAAGATTATTTTGCGTAAACTGGGAATTTAGCGCATACAGTCTCAACTTTAGCTTTCACAGAATTGATGACAGCTTCGTCGCCTTTAGAATCTAAAATATCCGCGATCCAACCTGCAAGTTCACGTACTTCTGCTTCACCGAAACCACGAGTTGTTACAGCTGGAGTACCGATACGGATACCAGACGTCACAAACGGAGAACGTGGATCGTTTGGTACAGAGTTTTTGTTCACAGTAATGTGAGCAGCACCTAACCAAGCATCAGCGTCTTTACCAGTAATGTCTTGTTTGATGAGAGACAACAAGAACAAGTGGTTTTTCGTACCGCCTGAAACAACGTCATAACCGCGTTCGATTAACACTTCAGCCATTGCTTGCGCGTTTTTCACAACTTGTTGTTGGTATGCCTTGTATTCAGGAGCCATTGCTTCTTTGAAGCAGATCGCTTTAGCCGCTACAGCGTGAACTAAAGGACCACCTTGGTTACCTGGGAATACAGCAGATTGAAGTTTTTTCTCAATTTCTTCGTTTGCTTTTGCAAGGATTAAACCAGAACGTGGACCACGAAGTGTTTTGTGAGTCGTCGTTGTAGTTACGTCAGCAATTTGAACTGGGCTTGGATAAACACCAGCAGCAACAAGACCAGCAACGTGAGCCATATCTACAAATAGATAAGCGCCTACTTTGTCCGCGATTTCACGGAAACGCTGCCAATCAACGATTTGGCTATAAGCAGAGAAACCTGCAACAATCATACGTGGCTTGTGTTCTACAGCTAAACGTTCTACTTCTTCGTAATCGATTTCACCTGTTTCTGGATTTAAACCGTATTGGATCGCATTATATGTTTTACCAGAGAAGCTAACTTTAGCACCGTGAGTCAAATGACCACCGTGAGCTAAGCTCATACCTAAAACAGTATCGCCTGGGTTAAGAAGCGCTAGATAAACTGCAGAGTTTGCTTGAGAACCAGCATGAGGCTGAACGTTCGCGTAATCAGCACCAAAGAGTTCTTTAGCACGGTCAATTGCCAATTGTTCAATCACGTCTACATATTCACAACCGCCATAGTAGCGTTTGCCTGGGTAGCCTTCTGCATATTTGTTAGTGAGTTTTGAACCTTGAGCTTCCATTACTGCTGGAGAGCAATAGTTTTCTGAAGCGATTAACTCAATATGAGCTTCCTGACGAGCATCTTCACTCGTAATAGCTTGAGCTAATTCTGGATCAAAGTCAGCAATAGAGATATTGGCAAACATTAGCGAGGTCCTATTAATGTAGGGCTTTTAAGCCGTGCTAAGATTGGCGCGTATTGTAACATGAACTTGTTAAATTTCGAGAATGAAGTTTAAACAGTTTGCAATTAAATTTGATTAATTCCTGTGTGTTCACTCTATTACTATTAAAAACAAATATCTGAATTAAGACTATTCTTTTTAAATTCAGCCATTTTTGAAAATTGCCTTTAACAACCTACAGCCTAAACTTGCAACGTTAATATGATCGAGCATGAAGATTACTTAAAATGGGCACCTCATCTAAATAATTCCCATGATTCGTTCAATTCAGCATAATTTATACAATTCACTGACTTTATTACTGTGAGCTCAGATTTGAAAATGTTAAATTAATTACATCTTTATCATTTACTTGGACATTTGCATGCAAGCCATTATCTTGGATACTGAAACCCATACATTGAACGGTTTGCCCATAGAAATTGCATATGCTCCTATTCAGATTGAACAAGGCAAATTAAGTCTTGATCGCGAAAAAATCTTTGACCAACTATATAGTATTGGTGACGAAAAAATTTCCTATGCTGCAATGGCGGTACATCATATTCTTGAAAGTGATTTAGTAGATCAGCCCAACTTCGGTACCTTCGAATTACCTCAAGAAACGACGTATATTATTGGTCATAATATTGATTATGATATTCGAGCTGTTCAGCAATGCGGCGTAGACACAAGTCATATTAAAGCCATCTGTACACTCGCTCTTTCTCGACTAGTTTGGCCTCATGCAGAAGCACACAACATTTCTGCTTTAATTTATATGATTAGTAAAGGCAGTAGCAAAGCTAGAGAGATGTTAAAAGGTGCCCATCGTGCTGATGCTGATATTATTTTGACTGCAAATATCTTAATGCACATTATTCATCATTTGGGTATTCAAAACATTGAAGAACTCTATGAAGTATCTGAAGATGCACGTATTCCTCGTACAATTAACTTCGGTAAACATCGTGGGACAGCCATTGTAGATCTTCCAAGTGATTATGTTTCATGGTTACTAAGACAAGAAGACTTGGATCCCTATTTGAAAAAAGCCTTAGAAAAAACTTTAATTGATACGCTTTAAGCAATATTTCATGACTCTCACTTTGAACCTAAACCTCAAAGTGAGAAATTAACTATTTTTTTAATACTTTTAAACGATTAAACTAAAATTTACACCAATAATTAAAATAATATAATCACATGATAATTAAATATTTTTTATTATTTTTATTCATTCAACACTGCCCACCTCATCCGCTATTAGACTAAGGCGAAGTAGAACATCTTTGTCATAAATATATTAATACGATCATACAACAACGGTATAAATAGGTGCCTTATGTCTAAACTCAGCCAAATTCTAGAATTTGATCCTTTAGATAATCCTATGTATCTTAAAAAAGTCGGAAATTGGGTTCTCACCTTCTTGCATGCCCATGACCAGGTGGAGAAAATCCAGCTCGCCATTACCAATGTTATTCCGCGTCAAGCAGATGGCTCATTGCAGCCTCGACGTATTATCATTGAGCAAGCTGATCAAGATCATCAATGGCAAATCAATCACATAGAATGTTTTGATAGCCTTGAAAATAAAGAAGTCCTGCTCAATGCTTCAGAACAAACGGGTGGATCGATCATTCAAGACCTGCTCAGTGAATTTCGAAAATATGATGTTGAAGTCATGTTTAAAGCATAATTCCGATATGAAAAAGCCCGCTTTACGCGGGCTTTATGTTGGAAGGCTAGTGTTAGATTTATTGTTCAACTGAACTGAACTAACTGTCATTGATCCGTCCAACTCGTCAGTAGCGTTGAATATTTACAACCTACTGTGATTTTTAATTTAATACTTTCAATATGTGATGTGAAGTCACTTTAACACTTTTCAACAACTGTATAAAAAAAATACAATTGAATTTTTTTATTTATAGATAAGAATTTATAGATAAGAATAAGTTTCGCGAATATGAACAAAGTTTTAATTCAAAAAAGTCGACCGAAATGGGTCGACTTTTAATTCTAATTTTAAGCTCAGAATTAAGCCAAATGACGTGAACGATTATTTGAATGATTTACACCAAAACGTCCAGCAAAAATCGTCACAATCAATCCAATCAATAAACCAATGAATGACCATAAAGCAGCTTTTGCAGCAGCTTTAGTCGCATTAGCTGCTTTTTCACGTGCTTGATCTTTTAGTTCAGCATATTTTAATTTAGCAGATTGAATATTCGCCTCTAAATCATTAAAGAATTTATCCTGCTGTATAAGGAAATTATTGACAGCTTGATTCGCTTCTTGCGGAGTTAGAGATGAATTTTTCGCTAAAGCAGCACTGACTTCATTCTTATTAATAGAAGCAGTTACAGATTGTGCACGAGTTTTTAATTGTTCTGATAACTTTTGAATAATAGCATCACTGTTATCTGGATGAATCACCAACTCTTTTGCAGCAACCTTAATTTGCTCTTTTGCCCATTCACCCTGCGCTTTTAAGAATTCGGGTTGCAATTCCTCGATTCCTGTTTTGCGTAATGCCTCAGACATCTTTTCATCACTATTTTCAAGCTTTGGTAAAGGAACCAATTCCTCAAAAGCTTGAACTCCGATCTGAGTTAAATTAACGCCACCTCGACCAATTTCTGATGCTACACTACCCGCAGCACTACTGACTGAACTAATCGCACTACCAGTAATTTTTGCCGCGCCGCTAATGGTCATTGCACCAAACCAGATACCTAACAGCAATGAAAGTGACCAGACAATAAAGCCATGGATTGCACCATCAGCTTGAGCCAAGTGACCTGCAACAAATCCACCAATAGCTAACGATACTAACAATGAAATAATTGTCCATACGCTTACTGCTATCCCTGAGCCATTTGTAATATCAGTGGTAGATTGTGGATCTAGGAGCGCAAATCCTAATGCAACGCCAAGTAATGAGAGTAAAATTGAAATAGCTAATACAACAATAACGCCAGCGAAAATACTCGCCCACGAAATTCGATTTTGGATCAGAACTTTTTCTTCGTACATTGTTGTGCCTCTTATTTGAATTATTCATAATTTATGTGATTTATACGGCAATGCCGCAATTCAAATTTAAAATAGGCCATGTGAATTTTATGTGACAAATTTTGCATTTTTATGTTTATTTTGAGACTAAATATATTGTTATTTGTCAGTATTGGAGCATCTCACGATTCAATCGACTCAGATTAACAATTCAGATTACGCACTAAATTTTGATAAAAATTTACTAAAAATATTTTATTTGACGGACTATGTTTTGTTTGAAAGACATAAAAGAAATGGTGCGCTCAGCGCGCACCAAACTCAGGAACTATCATATTGTTTTATATTAATAAAAATTAAATACCGTTGAGCTTTACCGTAAAAAATACCGTAAAAAAATCTCTTAACTTATTCTAGAGAAGTTAGATTCCCTAAGATGACATGAATTTAGATCAAGGCATAAGCCACGGACTTTTGTTCAAATTTTGCTTGAGAATTTGAAATTGTATACTGAGTTTAACACGTAAATTCTCAATATAAAGTGCAACAATATAACATCACATTTTATATTTATTTTTTTCATGTATCATTTAATGGTGCAACTTCAGGGTTAAGGTTATGTTTGAAAATATTGATGCTTTAAAAATGAGATTAGATCAGCATCGTCCTCTTTCCTCTGCAATTGTAAAAAATCTACAAGAAGACCTTATTGTTCGTTGGACATATCACTCAAATGCAATAGAAGGCAATACACTTACATTGCTAGAGACCAAAGTCGTTTTGGAAGGCATAACTGTTGGTGGAAAAGCTTTACGAGAACATTTCGAGGCAATCAACCATAGAAATGCTATCTACTATGTTGAAGACATTATTCGCAAAGAAGAGCCTTTTTCTGAATGGCAGATTCGTAATATCCATCAACTTATTCTAAAAAATATTGATGATGACAATGCTGGACGTTATCGCCAACAAAACGTATTAATTTCAGGTGCTACGACTACCCCACCCGACTATACATTATTGAATGATAAGATGGCTCAACTTGTTGATTGGTACAACTCCGAAGCACATAAGTTACACCCCATTGAACGTGCAGCTAAAGTACATGCTGATTTTGTTGGAATTCATCCATTCATTGATGGAAATGGGCGTACATCACGTCTTTTGATGAACCTTGAATTGCTTAAAGCAGGATATCCTCCTTGTGTTATTACGGTCGAAGATCGCTTAGCCTACTATGAAGCTTTGGATCAGTGGATGGCCTATGGCAAAACTGAGGCTTTCATTCAGTTGGTTGCTGAAGCTGTGCTAGAGGCGTTTAAACCATATCAGGTTGTTCTAAGGATATAGATCAACTTGTAAAGTATCTTGATGTCTAACGCTACAGCCTTAGCATCTATAATCATTTGTAAAGTTAACCCTATAGCTGGTTAATAATCAGCACGATCTGTACTTACCTAAAGTACATCATAGTACGCATCTTGATTTTAATAGATCAAAAATTCAAGAAGCCATTCGACAAAATTAGACTATACTCACTTCTTATAAATGTTAACGCTATTCAACTATTTAAATCAGGAAATAGATATATCAATAAAAATCATAGTTTATTATCAGATTTTAATTAAAGTAATATCCACAATTTTTTACTATCTTTAAAAGAAAAAATGATTACTAAATATTTAACGACTTTATGTAACATTATCACTAAAAACAAGTCTGATTTATTTTAATCAATTTACTCATTAAATCTTCTCACCCTCATTTTCATCGTTGGGTGTCATTTTATCCACATAAACTGTGTACAAGTATTTGCAATAAAAATTGTGATGTGATTTGTCTAAATTTTTAATAGGAGCTGTTGACATTTCATAATGGTAGCGAAATAAAGATACAAACCAAGGCAACAGAATTTTCATAGCTTTACTTTAGCTTTTCATAGCGTGTACCAATTCCTCTATAGTGCTATAATCTAACAAAGGCATTTTCAACTAAATGCCTGATTTTATATAAATACCAATCCATATGGTCATTATTTGAAAAAGTATTGAATTTTTTTGGGGGGATATTGGCTTCCGTCCCCCCGTCTTTTCTATCTGTTCTCTCAAGGATTCAGAGTAATAACCCTTTTATCCGCACATAGAATTTCTGTTCCTCAGATCTAGGCTGTCAACTAATTTCGGTGCTACTTTTACATCATTGGCCGAGCCATCCTCTATCAAAAACTGAACTGGGTTACCATGAGAATCAACTGCTAAATGAATTTTAGAACTGTTTCCACTGATCTTTTTGAAATAGTCTGATCCTTGATTCCAGTAGCATGTTGATGAGCCCTCACATGGCTATCATCAATAAACACCCACTCTAGGTCATCATAAGATGAAACTAACTAAAGTATTTTTAATAATTTATTGTATTTCGACCATCGAGAAAATTTCTTGAATATAGAATTTGGCTTGCCGAAGGCAGCGGGTAAATCCCGCCTTGGGCAGCCTGTACGGATTCAATAAAGAATATCTTTAATACAATTTAGAAGATCTTTTTTGAGATTAATACGAAAATTACGGAAAATAGTTTCTAACTTAGACCAGTATTGGTCAGTCAACATTGTACGAGTCATAGTGAGAAGTAGTTATGGATTGCCGATTAAATTCTATTTTCTCACTATTATCAGCACAGTAAATGACAAAAAATACTATTATTTTGCCTCAAATGAACTAAAGATTGGATCAGAGATTTGCTTAGATTCGCTCAGTTCATTACACCAATAGTCCATAAAAGTTAGCTTAACGAAATAACTATCGAAGATAATTACTTTAATCGCTAAACGAAATAAATTGAACTCCTGTTGGTCTGTTTGATCTAAATAGACCTCTGAATACTCTTCAAAATGTACAATTTTACTTTCTACTATCTGCCATTCTGATACTGCTTGCGGATTGCTTTCAATCAATTTTTGAATAGTAGATTCAGCATACTCCTGACGATCTTCTTTTTCTCGGTTTGGTCTATCCCATGCGCCAATAAAAAACTCTTTCTCAATAGGTGAATCATAACTATCTGGTTTGTAAAAAAACTCTATTTCTTGCACATCGCCATGACTATAGATGTCCTCAGCACTATAACCAAGTGCAACAGGATCAAAAGGTCGTAATAGCCACGCTTGTGATAATTGAATAGACCATTGCTCAGTTTCTAGTTTTTTTAATTCACTCAAATATGTGTATATATTTTTTGGGGGAATTTCTGCCTGCGTATAAGTATCAGAGATCAAATTGAAATGAGGTACACGAAATACATCTGTATAGTTTGTTTGTAAAGGAATATGAACAACTGTGTGTTCTGATAAACCTTTTAAAAATCTGTAATCAATATTAATTACATAACTTTTTTCAGCAGACCAAAATGCATCATAACCCAAATAACGCTTCACTATTTCACGCTGACCGTCTATTTGGTCATTTTTTTCAAAGACATCTTTTAAGTTTTCAGACAGTTGGATATAGACTGCATGATCAGACAATTTTTCGACTAAATATGCTGGAGTAGATAACAGGCATTCTAAACCAAATAGATCAACATATGGCTTACCAAATACAACTCCCCAATACATATCTGGTAGCCAGTGCTTAAGCTGATGTGTATAGGGTGTAATATTACTCCATCCCTCAATAACTCTAGGATCTGGATCTTTATGCCGATTCACATCAATAACGGCTAAATCCCCGTTAAATTGGAGAGTGGTAATCTTAAGATAATTTATTAATTTTTTTTGATCTATTTGTTCAAGCTCAGGACTAATATACTCAGTGCTATGTGTAATTCCATGTCGTGATGGAGAAAACTGTATCTGACAACGCGGTTTTTTTAAACGCTGACATGACAGTTGGTCTGCAGCTCCACCGCGATCATTAGGAATCAAATTTTCTATTGTCTCTGGTGCAAAAGGGATTTTTAAGGGTGACCAAAAACCACATTTTTCTGGCAACATTTCTGGAAAGTAATCACAATAATGCTTTACACGTCTAAAAAAGTCTTTGGGTTCAGTCAACATATTGGGTGTATATATTTGAGCGTGAATTTGACGTTTGAATTTCATTACATAATCTCTCAATATGGATGAACTGTCTGAGTTTTTGAATTAAATCTCTGTATTCGACCGCCATTAGCCATAATATTATCCCTTACTGTTTTAGTTACAACAGTATCCATATTAACAACAAGTTCAATAGGTTTTTTAGTTGCCACATACCCACGTAATTGTTGGGTATCCGAAAGATACTTTACATTTTTAAACTCAACTAATGTATTACCATTGCCAAATGCATCTGGAATAATATTTATCTGTCCATCTCTTTCTGTTTTGACAGTAATCATTTGTCGATCAGTATTACGCTTTACTCCTAACTTGCTTGCAGCGCTTGTTTCAAATTCCTTTCCACTCAACCTATTACGTGTAATAACATCAACTTTATTTTGGTAAACTGTTTGGACATAGGAACGGTCTTTTTTTAATTGATCCAGCTCATTCTTTGCAAGGTTAAGTGAATCTCCTTTACCCGGTTTTAAGTCAGTTCCAACAAGTAAATCTAATGCCGCTAAAGCACGATCAAATGGAGAAGTGCTTCTACCGAATACTGTCAATAAATCATCGGCAATGCCTATTAGTTCATCTGCACTTTGTTCTTTTAAAGATTTTACAAGATCACTTTTTGTATACTGTAGACCTTTCTTTCTTGCAGCATTGAACTCGTCCAATGTCTTAACTAACACTTTACCCGTAGTAGTCGCTAATTTAACTAAAGAATTATTTTGAATCGCAGTATCAGCACTATTTGCAGCTGTATTTACATCATATCCTGCATATGCAGCTACAGTACCAGAAACTAGTTTACCTATATTTCGAATCTTTAGTTTTTCATTGTCCGTATATTCAATGCCATTAGCAGGATCAGGCATTAACCCTGCAACTATTTCACCTACACCCGCCCCGATTGCCCCAGCCTCACAACTTGCTTTTGTTGCAGCTGCTGCCGCACAACCTACTGCAGCATGAGCAATTTTATGAATTGTGTATTCAAAAGCACTAGGATCAACTTTATCTAGACTTGTACCAATTTGACTTGCTAGCTCTCCCTGTAATGCCCCTGCTAAACCAGCTAATAAAGCAGCCTGTAAATTATCTTCGAGATTTCCACCTTTGATAGCAGTTTGTACTAAAGTGGAGCCAACAGAAGTAGCAAAGTTATTCATTAAGCGATCGGGAAAATAAGCACTATCAGGCTTAAGATTTAAAGCTGTACTTACTTGGCTCAACAAACCTGCTGTTACAATACTTGTGGCTAGACCTCTTACCGACTCTTTACTGCCCAACTCATTTAAAGTCTTAGCAATATCTCCACCATTATTAATCAGGCTAACACTCGCTTGTGTTGCTAAAGTTGTAATTGCTGCCTGACTCATCGCTACAGCAGATCCCCCCAAAGTAGATGCTGTCCCCCCTAATGCCCCTACTGCTGAAGCTCCAGCGCCTGCAGTCGCTGCTACCACAATAATTGCAATGATTGCGGCGCCAGCTCCTGTCAAACCTTGCTGCTTATAATTCCAATTCTCCTGAGCAAGTTTTACTGCTTCCCAATTCACATCTTTACGAGCAATAAGACCTTTCAGATATTCATTACCAGGTTGATTGGATAGCTTGATCACTTCAGCACGAACATCATTATTCTGACCAGTAATCACTGGAACTTGTACAGTCAGTCCACCTTTCGCAATAAACGTTGGTGCAACTGGCCCATTAAAACTTGGAAGTTTTGCAGTTTCCGTAATCGAACCCTTATCTTGCATAGACTGCCAAACAACACTGTTACTTTCTTTTTTCAAAGTTTCTGCGACGGTTTTGGAAGCTCCTTCCAGAGTAATATTTCCACCCGCTTCAATATTTGCCCCCTCCAAATAGTTAAATACTGTTCCTTTGAGACGAGTATCAAATCCAGATTTAGTTCCTATATAGTTGGCATTTAATTCTGAAGGTAATTCTGATTTTACATTTCTCGTCTTTGTGGTATGTGAGTTATTCAGTTTGACACCAAGAAATGAGCTTTTCTTAGTAATATCTGTTGTACTAAGTGTTACATCATCAGCAGTTAAGAAGTTTAGATCCCCTCCAGCCTGAATATTAATTTTTCCATCAATAGCATTTAGTTGACTAGAATACATATCAATACTCGTGCGATTCTGACCTGTCATCGAAGCTGTATTCTTTTCTTGACTTTTAATATTAATATTTTTTGCATCAATATCGACAGACAAGCCTCCACTTTTCTCATCGGTCTGCGTTGTTGTAATCGTTTTCTTTTTTCCGTACCATTTTCTTTTTGTTTCAGTTTTCTGAGATTTATTAAAACTATTATTAATCGCCACATCGAAAATTATATTTTTATAAGCTTCAATATTTACATCATTTTCTGAGGTAATCGATACTCCTTGTAAAACTAAATTATCTGTAGCCTGCTTACCCGTAGCTTTTATAGAAACCCCTTTAGTTCCATTAATAATTGTAGGGCTTACTGGGCTATACCAACGATAATTATTATCAGAGGGTTTCCCTTGTTCATACGAGTCTTGATTAGCATCAATAACTATACTGCCTTTAATAACACCTTTTTTTACACTGTTTTCAATAGGGTTATTATATTTTCCTTGAATATTATACCCATCACCATCCAAGGTTCCCGCAGCTTCAAGGCTGACCTTTCCATCTTTCGCATCAATAGATGAACCGCTAATACTTAAACCTTTATTTGATACAACCTGAATATTGCCTTTTTCACTAATAAATTCTGAACCAGTATGTACCTCTCCATTAACATAACCAACATTAAATAACTCTAACATTTCAGAATAAAAGTCTTTTTCTTCTCGTATTCGAATAGCTTTTGAAACATAATTCGGATATTGTTTTGTTCCTATAATTGAAATTTTTTCTACTTCCTTCCAAACAGCCTCACCTCCGGCTACTAGTTCACCAGATTCAACTCTTTTACCTAATGTAGTTAATTCCTGCATTAAAAACGCCATAAAATCTTTATAATCATCTGATTCAAAAAGTAATTTTTCCTGGTTAATTAAATTATTTATTCTTGCTTTGTATTCATCAGTATGTTGATTAGTAATAGTATTCCGAACTCCATCAACAATTAAATCTCCACCAGTTGATACAATTGATAAATCTTTCGAAGCAGTTAATTTTGATCCCTGTAATTCAACCTTGTCCCCTTGCAAGTTAATTCCACCACCTGCAGTATTGAGCTTGACCACTTGTTCAGAACCCTTACCTTGTGTGCCACCATAACCCACTAATTTTAATAAGCCGTTCTTTGCAATTAATTCAATATCGCCTACTGCCGATAGCTTAATAATCTTCGGATCAATGGTTAAACCATTTGCCCCTCTAGTCTGAATACTTAAGTCACCATTCAGGCTATTCAAATTGGTATCTTTTTTTAATAAGTCACTTCCTGTGGCATTGAATACTAGGCCCGGCTTAACAGATAAATTTGTGGTTTCTAATAAAATAGCACCACCTGTCATTTCGGCATTCTGCATTATTTGGTTGCCCGTGGCAGTAAGTGACAAGACTCCTTTTGCTGTTAAGTTGGTTTTAGCTGATGGGTGCCACACAGTAGCTGTCGGCGTATAATCTGCATTCAGATATAGGGTTCGTTTTGAATTGACTGCTAAATGTTGATCTGAGTTTGCTGTGATATTTTTAAGAGCCAAAATATCCTTGGCGTAAATTTCAGTATTTCCCTTCGACTGCAGCTTACTGTCTGCAACATTAAGCATACCTGCCTCACTGTTTAGATGTAGCTGGTTTACAGTTGAGGTCAAATCAGTATTCTTAATATCAATATTACCCTTTTTAGTTCCTATTGATACAGATTGGCCTTTGAGCTGATTGCTAAGAATAGTGTCATATCCATTATCTCCACCACCAACTACCACATCAATATTAGAATCCAGATTTACACCATTTTGTCCAAGGATCTTTAAATCACCTTTGGCTGTCGTTAAATCTGCTGAATTAACGCTGACTGTACCTTTTTCTGCACTGGCAAGTACAATCCCTTGAGCTGCGTCAATCACGGTCTTATCTGTAATCTGTTCATCACGATCGGCATGGGACATGGGCACCGTGGTTTGAACCGAATTCAAGTTGACATTTTCATGGGCGATGATCGATGTATGGCCCGTAGTTGAGTTAACTTTCAGACTTTGTGCCTGAATACTGCCCTGTAATGAGGCTAAATTGACATCTTTGACAGCATTTAAAGATGTACCTTGTGCTAGAGACATAGCATTATGAGTAGTTAAGTCAATGCCCTGATCTGACTTTACTGTCGTGTTCAAATTTAAAGTATCAGACTGGGTGACAATACCATTGGCTGCATGGAGCGCCGTACCCGCAAGCTCTATACCCTGCTTTGCTTCAAGTTGTAGTTTTCCTGAAATCTTAGCTAAGGGTTTCGCTTTATTATCCCAAGTCAGATTTTTGCCACTGTAGACATTGATATCTTTTAAACGTGTAGCATTATTGACCAGGTTAAAGCTTAAGTTTTTAAGACTGACATCACCTGTACCATAGATATTTAAGTCTTTACCGGCATAAAGTGTTCCACCATCTACTTGAAGCAGATGTGCCTCTTCAGCTGACTGGATATTGATTGAACCACTCGTGGCTTGTAACGTATTTCCTATTAGTTTCAAGTCTTTATTGGCAGTTAAGTTTAAATCTTTCGCAGCAATCAGTCTTGCTGTGCTGTTACTCAACAGACTCTCATTGGCATTAATATTGGCAGAGCCTCGGTTACTACGTAGCTCTGAATTTGCTGCCAGACTGATCCCTTTAGCATCGATATATAAGTCGCCATTTGTACTGAGGTTGTTGATTTTGGTACCAGTGGCTAAGTTTAGATTACCTTGAGCTCCAATAATCAGTGCTGCTGAGTTGAGGGTTGTGGCATCATAATTTAGCGTAATATCTTTTGCATTCAGATTTAAATTATTGCCTGAATCAATATTAATTAAACCATAACTATTTACTGATCCACTTATAGCAATATCTGCAGCAGCTCCTGTTCCGGTGCTAGCAACGCTGACTAAACCATTCTTTTTATCTGTAGTTGAAATTGTTCCACTATGAACAATTTTACCAGTATTGGTCACCACTATATTATTTACAGCTTGGAGTGTACCTGCATTCGTGACACCTAAGCCCTTTTCATTCCCCATCAGGAAGATGTTATTGGCATACATCCCGCCCAAACTTTTAATATCCACCGCCAATGCAGGTGCTGCGACTGTTGAGGTTTTACTGTCAATGCTCTCAAGGTTGGCTGAGATTGTATTTGCACCTGTGATGACATTAATATCTTGATTTGCATGCATTTTTGCATTCAAGTCTAACGCACGTGCATAAATATCTACATAATCGGCATTATTGTTGTTCCCACCTAAACCTAAAGTTGAGCCTGTGTTGGCTGTAACCGTCACCTTACCTTGGTCTACAACAAATTGCTTTAGGCTTCCATCCGCATTTAGCTGTGCCTTGCCTGTGGTAAAAATGGCCTTATTGGCATTAATGAAACCGCCACCTTTAATATTAATACCGGCTGGGTTAGCTATAATGACATCTGCACGTTGACCAGCAATCTCAAGATTTCCTTCAAAACGTGTTGCTGCAGTTGAATTGATTTCATTTAAAATAAGCCGTGCTTCACCTTTAGCTAAAAATGGGTTTGCCCCTACATTCCCAACAGTGATGGAACCAGCACCTGTACGGCTGTTATTCAGGACTACACCATTACTTAGCACATCCATTTGTTTATAGATATTATGGGAGACACCATTTACTGGGGTTTGAATGTTGACTACCGGTACATTTTGACCTTGGCTATTCTTTCCCACGCCCACGACTGGTCTGTTCGCTACATTAGCCGCCGGATCTGCTTGAATCTGTGAATATACAGGTGCTACAGACATCCATAAACTCATGCTGGCCACCAAACTTTTCACTACCCAATGCTGCTGTAAAATTTGACTATCGTGAGTCCCTGGAGAGATTGCTATTTTTGCACTCTCTCCAGCAGCTTTGGTTTTACTTTTACTATTTTCCCCTACAACGATGAACATATTGCGGGCTTTGCTGAAAATGATGCGATAAAGATTTTTATTCATTGAAAGTACTTCTATTTTTTAAATAATTTTTTAAATTAAAAGCTTTAAAAAGAATAATTCAGGCTAAAGCCCGTAATAAACTCTTTTTTTATACTCTGTGGAGTAACCAGTCCGTGTCCAACAAAAGCATCCAGATATAGCCCCTGGTAGTAGCTACGTATTCCCGTAACTCCCCCTGCTAAATAACGCTGCCCCGCGATACTGTGCTTCCCAGTAACCCACCCCTGATCTATCCCTAGATAGACTTGGCTGTTCAAGGGAGTATTGATATTTATTTCTTGCTGCAGAAAATGACCATTATCTCCAGATAACATGATTTCACCATCGAAGCCACGAACACTATAGCGACCACCAATATAGAGACGGTCTTGGGGCACCAAGACCTTGGGCGTATATTGCCCTTTCCAATTTATGCGGTATTGAGCTGCCTGATTGAATAAATTAAAAGGATAATTTATTCGCAAATCAGCACTCCAGAGTGGTGCACGTGAGTAACCTTCAACCGGAAGTGGATTTCCAAAAATGTCGGTAATTTCTTCTTCTGGCGCAGCAAGTGAATTAAAAGCGCCCACCCCTCTTCGATAATCTAATCCGACATCGACTAAGGTATTGCCAATATAGTGCTTATGCTGAATACCCGCATGCCAGCCAGCTGTACGTCGATGCTGAACACCGATTTCAATATCTTCAATATAGTTGCGGTTTTGTTTTTGATAAAATTTGCCATATACGGAAGTTTTATATTGGGTTCCGCGTAACAACATTTTAGACAAGGTGATATTAGCCTGCTGACTTTCACCACTGTATAAAATCGGACTCTCATAACCCGCAACATACTGATCGTATTCATACCAGTTGTAAGTTGCACTCAAGTCAAAAGTCTGGAACGGTAATTGATAGCTAGCAAAGTAACTTTTATTACGGTCTTGATCAAAATCATCAAGTGAATGGCTGAAATTAAGATACAGCCTGTCATTCATTCGGGCAGGATTATTCAGGGTCAGTCCAATGTTACCAATATATTGGCCAGTGCTTTTATTACCCGAATCATCTACAGACACGCTAACATTAAGTTTTTTATAAGGTTGCGTGCTAATCAAAATATTACTGTGCCCTACTGCTGTTTCTTCTGTAGCGGGCTCTATTTGAATATCAACCTCTAATCCAGATACTTTTTTTAAATTTTCTAATGCTTGGTCTAATAAACGAATATTAAGAATATCGCCTTCTGTAAAAGGAAGGGCTGTCTTTAACTGCAGAACTGAAATATCAGGCCCATTATGACTGATCTTAGCTATACGTCCTGGCACCAATTCAAATCTTAATATCCCTTGAGTCATATCCTGTTCAGGCACCACAATTTGAGTCGTGACAAAACCTTTCTTGATCAATTCATTCTGAGCGAATCTCATCACATTCTGTAAACTCTTAGTACCTATACACTGCCCTATAATTTGACCATTTTTTTTATTGAGTAATTTAGTCAAAAAAACAAAAGCATCTGTCGCCTTAGGTTTCAAATCATCTACGTCTATAACTATTCTTTGAATATCAAAACAAGGGATTTCATCAATAATTAGTGATTTCTGTTTAGCTAAATTATAAGTTTTAGGTTTAATATTAGTTTGTGTATCTAGCTGCTGTTTTAAATCTTTTAACCGCTGGTCTTGCCTAATCAATTCGGGTAAAAAAATCTCTTCAGGAAATAAAGACTTTACACTAGAAGCACTCACATTTTGACTAGCAACACACACAGTATTTAAAGTAAAAAAACAACTCAAACTTAGATAAAAAAATTTTCTCATTTTTAACGATTATTATTATAAAATTAAACATTGTGACGAAATCTACTTTATTTATCCATAATCCTCAATACCACACATCTTTACTTTTTTTACTTTTTTGTTAATTTAGCTTCGTTGCACCATTTTTAGAGAGTATGACACTTATCGAAAATTCAATTACAATTAATTCCTCACCCTAAGTCTCTGTTACTTGAACAACGCACATCGACTGCTGCGAATCTGTTAGATGCATAGTGTAATTCTTCCGTACTTATATGGGGAGTTATTAGAACAGCTATATCAAATATATATTTTATTGTTTTTGATATTTTTTAATTTAGATTTTAAAAATTTACAGCTTCAATTAATTTTTTAATCGGAATTTTATTATTTTACAATGTAGTTAGCGTAGAGGTGGTGGCAATTGAACTCACCCGAAATCTTTAATGAAATCTTGCAATTAAAAAATTTGAAGTACTAGATTTTTACCCCAATTTACCCCATCATCTTTTCGAACAAAAATTCTCTATTTATAAAAATGTTTAAAACAGAAAATTACTATCGTGTCGATTATTTAGGTGAAGAAGGCATTACAGAAACATGTCTATTAAGCCTGCACAATTTGATCCAAACTCATGCAGATCTAAGTTACGCTCTATTGCTGACAAGTGAACAATCTCATGCCTTTATCATGAAAGATCTAACCGAAAATTATTATGTCATTCGCTCTGGCTTTACATCGGGTTATTTCGGAGAAGGACCTAAAGGTCTAGCAATAGCTCTGTCTCTTTTAAAGAGGCATCATATTGAAACTGAAGAAATTCTAGTATCCACAAAACTCCTTAATAAATTGAATAGCTCATCATTGAGTGATCAGGACATCGAATTTATTTTTCAGCAAAAAATCATTCGTCCTATTCGTCTGCATGATTATATTTATCCTTTCGAAAATGAAGCAGCCCACACTGTTAATTCAAAGCGTTACTACCCTTTAGAACTACCCTACTCGATTATTGATGACAGAATTTTTGACTTAGCGTTACTGTTTAAGCAAGATCCCGACTCTGCTTTAACAAAAGCGTATAAACGTCTTGAAGATATTGTTCGTACACGTACAGGTATCCGTGAGCATAGCACCAAGCTATTTGCACAAATCTTTCAAGGTGAAAATGCCATCCTCACTTGGGACGTACCTGATAATGCAGAAATCAAAGGCCGAGTAAATTTATTTACGGGTGCATACATGGCATTCAGGAATGCTCGTGCCCATCGAGAAAAAGATGAAAACATAATTCATCAGTATCGAGAGTTTTTATTAATTAATGAACTCTATTTACTCGAGCAAGAGGCTATTTTGATTCAACCCAAAGAATAAGTCTAAAGTGTGAGTTCAACTTCCATAACTTTATAAGTATACTTTTTTTAATATAGATACTTATAAAGGGTAAACATGTCTCCAGAAGATAAAGCTCGGGTTATCATTGATCAAAAACTAGAATCTTCTGGGTGGCTTGTTGTCGATAAAAAAGATTTCAACCCCGGTGCAGCTCCAGGTATCGCTGTTCGCGAATTTCAAACTAAAACTGGTCCTGCGGATTACATTCTCTTTGTAAATCGTACTCCTGTTGGAGTTATCGAAGCCAAGCGCGACGAAGAAGGTGAAAATATCACCACACATGAACGCCAAACAAAAAGGTATGCAACATCAGGTTTGAAATCAAAAAAACCATACGATGACCTCCCCTTCCTTTTCCAAGCAACATCACAAATTACACGCTTTACAGATAGACGAGATCCTGAGCCGCGCTCACGTGAGATTTTTTGGTTTTATAGACCTGAATTTTTAAACGAGCTATTTAAAAAAGAGAAGACTTTACGTCAACGGCTTCAGGAAATGCCGGCTTTGAATATTGACAACCTGCGGGACTGTCAAATTGATGCTATTACAGGACTAGAAAAGTCATTAGCGGTACAACAGCCTCGTTCACTTATTCACATGGCAACTGGTGCTGGTAAGACATTTACTGCGATTTCCTCGGTCTATCGTCTGCTCAAATTTGCAAAAGCCAAACGTATTTTATTCTTAGTTGATACGCGAAACTTAGGAAAGCAAGCTCACCAAGAATTTATGGCATTTACGCCACCTGACGATAAACGTAAGTTCACTGAACTTTATAATGTTCAACGCCTCATGTCTTCTACCTTAGATAGCAAAGCGGATGTATGCATTTCTACAATCCAACGCATGTATTCGATTTTGTCTGGTGAAAAACTGGATGAGCAAGATGAAGATATTAACTTAAATGAATTGAATACATTAGAAGAAAATACACGCTTGTCTAAAAAGCATATTCAGTACAACCCTAATGTGCCTATCGAGTCATTTGATTTCATTATCATTGATGAGTGTCATCGCAGTATTTACAATTTATGGAAACAAGTTCTTGACTACTTTGATGCATTCTTGATCGGCTTAAGTGCGACACCGGATAAACGTACCTATGGCTTCTTTAATGAAAATATTGTTGCTCAATATAGTTATGAGCAATCTGTGATTGATGGTGTCAATGTTGGCTACGACATCTATGAAATCGAAACAGAAATTACAAAAAAAGGTCAGACCATTCGTGCAAAGCAATTCATTGATCGCCGTAGTCGCCAAACCCGAGCTAAACGTTTAGTTGAGGCTGATCAAGATATTGTCTACACCCATAAAGACTTAGATAAAGATGTGGTCAATCCAAGTCAAATTCGCAACATCATTCGAGAAATGAAGCGAGCTGTAAGCCAAGAAATTTTCCCAGACCGTCAAGAAGTCCCAAAGACGTTAATCTTTGCAAAATCGGATAGTCATGCAGACGACATTATTAATATCGTGCGTGAAGAGTACGGTAAGGGCAATGAATTTTGTGAAAAAGTAACTTATAGCGCCAAAGATCCTGATGGTGTACTCAGTGATTTCCGTAACGAATATAACCCTCGTATTGCCGTGACCGTGGATATGATTGCCACGGGTACAGATGTAAAACCATTAGAAGTTTTACTGTTTATGCGAGATGTTCGTTCTAAGGGCTATTACGAACAAATGAAAGGTCGTGGTGTTCGTAGTTTAGATGAAGATGGCTTAAAGAAAGTTTCACAAAGCGCGAGTGGTGCCAAAACTCGATTTGTTATCATCGATGCTGTGGGTGTAGAAAAATCTCAAAAAACTGAAAGTCGTCAATTAGAGCGCAAACCAACCACAACTTTAAAACAACTCATGGATGGCATCATTATTGGTGATGTAGACGAAGATACTGCTTTAAGTTTGGCAAACCGACTGATTCGACTCAATAAAAATTTAGATGCAGAAACGCAAGCTAAAATTAGCCAGCTTACCGATGGCAAAAGTCTAAAACAAATTACTGAATCGATTTTGGATGCGGTTGATCCTGATACGATTAATCAAGCGATTATCACAGATGCCACGTCTCAAGGTCTGGTTATTGAGGAAGATTCAATCTCAGAACAGCAGTACTTAGACAAAATGAGTGAGCTCCTTGAGCAGGCTTACCGTGTATTTGATGATCCTGAACTTAGAAATTTACTGATTGAAAAGAAAGATGCTGAACAGATTATTGATACTGTAAACATTGATCAAGTCATTCACCGTGGTTTCTCTGCAAATGTAGAACAGAAAGCTCAAGAAGATATCGCAAAGTTCGAAGCCTATTTAAAAGAGCACCGCGAAGACATTGAAGCGTTAAGTTTCTTTTATGATCAACCCTATCAACGCCGTGAACTGACTTTAAGCATGATTCAAGAGCTTCATGATAAACTCAGCCGTCCTCCGCTATTACTGACCACTGAACGTCTTTGGTCTGCTTATGAAAGAGTAAAAGGCAGTCAAGTCAAAGGTGTAAATACTCAGCGTAAATTAACGGATTTATTATCTTTAGTTCGTTTTGCTTCTGGTTTAGATCAAGAGCTTTCTCCATTTAGTGAGGAAGTCGATAAACGTTTCCAAAAGTGGGTGTTTAGACATAATGCTCAGAATGCAACAGCATTTACTGAGGAGCAAATGACTTGGCTGCGTTTAATGAAAGATCATATTGCGAATAGTTGTCAGCTAACACCGAATGATTTTAAGTTAGGTTCGTTGGCGAGTCATGGTGGGGCATTTAAAGCGGCAGAAGTTTTTGGTCGAGAGAAACTGATGCCATTAATGAAAGAATTAAATGAAGAGTTAGTGGCATGACAAATTTACCAACATCTTGGTGTGAAATTGAATTCGATGAAGGCTTCGACTCTCTATCACCAAATACAAATAAGATAAAACAAAAATCTTACCTTAGTGTTGGCGAAATTCCAGTTATAGACCAAGGTGAAAATTTCATTAGTGGTTATACCAATGACCCCGATAGTTTAGTACAAATCTCAAGTCCTTTAATTGGATTCGGCGATCACACCCGAAGATTTAAATTCATCAATTTTCCTTTTGCTGTTGGTGCAGATGGATTAAAACTTATAAAACCTATAAACAATTTATTAGATGCTAAATTTGCATATTACCAATTATTACATACCAAAATTGAAGATCGCGGATATAGCCGTCATTACCAATATTTACGTAAATCAAAATTTAGTTTAGCTCCATTTAATGAGCAAATCCGTATCACTGATAAAATCGATGAATTATTTAGCGAACTGGATAATGGCATTGAAGAGCTTGAAACTGCTCAGAAGAAATTAGAGCTTTATCGTCAGTCGCTATTAAAGTCAGCTGTTGATGGCGAACTCAGTAAAGAATGGCGTGAAACTCAAACTGAAATTTCTGAAACTGGTGAACAGCTATTAGCTCGTATCTTAAAAGAACGCCGTGAACGCTGGGAACAAGAGAAACTTAAAGAGTTTGCAGAAAAAGGAAAAAATCCGCCAAAAAATTGGCAGGATAAATACCCTGAGCCTGTTCAACCTGATACAGAAAATCTACCTCAATTACCTGAAGGTTGGGTGTGGG
Source organism: Acinetobacter sp. 24-47-66 (assembly GCF_056779755.1). Lineage (NCBI taxonomy): Bacteria > Pseudomonadati > Pseudomonadota > Gammaproteobacteria > Moraxellales > Moraxellaceae > Acinetobacter > Acinetobacter sp. 24-47-66. Next base: position 189,942 of record NZ_JBWYIL010000001.1, on the reverse strand, counting down.
CTACATTATCTCAAGTTGGTTGGTTAGACCGCGGAAAATCGCAACATAGACCACGTAATGCTCCTCATCTTTACGGTGGGGATTATCCATTTATTCAAACGAGTGATATTCGTTATGCTGACACATTTATTGAAAGCTATGAAAAAACTTACAGCGAAGCAGGTTTAGCTCAAAGTAGATTATGGCCAGTAGGTACGATGTGCATTACTATTGCGGCAAATATTGGGCATACTGCCATCATGAGTTTTGAAGGATGTTTCCCCGATAGCCTCGTAGGATTTTTAACAACATGTAACGATGTATCAGTACGATATATTGAATTTTTTATGCGCACCGCTCAGAGAAAATTAGAAGATGAAGCCCCAGCAACTGCACAAAAAAATATTAATTTAGATATTTTATCAAAAGTTGTACTTCCATTACCTCCTTTTAAAGAACAACTACATCTTGTTGAAGTATTAGATAATCAATTAGAAAAATTGCAATTTCAAAATGAAGCCATTAAAAACTCTATAGAATCTATTTCCAAGCAAAAGCTGAATATTTTAAAGCAAGCTTTTACAGGAAGACTTGTACCTCAAGATCCTAATGATGAACCTGCTCAAGTCCTGTTACAACGCATTCAACAGCAACGTGAAGCAGAAGCTTTAGTAAAAAAATCATCTACCAAAAAACGCTCGACCTCAAAAGCTAAAAAGGAAGTTGGTATGTCTCAGACTATTCTCGAAATTTTACAACAGCAGTCAGATTGGATTTCAGGACAAGAATTAGCAACAGCTTTTGGATTAAATGGAAACAGTAAAATTGAAGAAATTGAACAGTTTTACGAACAGCTTCGCACGCTGAGCCTAGATGACAAAATCATGGTAAAGCCAGATAAACAAAATCGTAAAGAACAAGATCTGATTAAGCTCAAGGATAAGACTGATGCGTCTTGATTACTTAAAGATTGGTAGTGCTAAGGATAGCCCTACCCATCAATTTAAAAATTTAAAAGATGTCTGTATCGACTTCGATGAACATCAATCCATCACTGTTGTTATCGGTTGGAATGGAACAGGTAAATCTAATGTATTAGAAGCACTTGCTATTATATTTAGAGATTTAATCCGAAAAGAAAAAATGCCAGCCTTTGCCTTTGAGCTGAAATATGAGATCGGTTCAGGCATAAACAAGAAATATGTCACTATTCAAGCTGATCCTGATTTGGAAAAAGAGCAATATATTTTTTCGTACATCCCACTTCAAACAGTTTTAGAACCATTAAACAAAAATCAATCCCCAATAAATTTAGTCGAGCTAAAACAACCTGATTTATTCTCAGAAAAAGCGATTTCTAACATTGAAAGTGAAAATGAGGCGTCCGAAGTACCTAAGCCGATAAACGTCTCTTTTACAAAATTTACAGCTGAGAATAGTGAGTTTTTACCTAAATTTGTATTTAGCTATTATTCTGGTTTAAGTACTAGAATGCAGGACATTTTTACACCTTATATCGAACAATATGACAAAAAGCTAAGAGGTGGTAAAACTTCGGAGGAAGTTGGGTTTAAACGTATGTTCTATGCCCTACCTATTCACAGTCAATTTGTCCTCTTAGCTTTTTTATTTAAACAAGATGAAACGATTAAATCTTTTTTGGAAAATCAGTTAGGTATTGATGCCGAATCTGGCATCGAATCAATTCTTTTTGAATTACGCCAACCCTCTTGGACAAATAAAAAGGATGATGGTGATCCAAGACTTTGGGATGCCAAAGGCGTAGTTAAAGAGTTCCTTAGTGAACTGTACGATATTTCGTTAGCGCCAATTAAAATTACCAAAAGTTCAAAAAGTAGCTTATGGAATAAGAAAACTCGTGAATATCAATATTTATTTCTCAAAGATATGTCATCTTTTCAAAAACTCATGGAGCATAAAGAACCACGGATTCTATTTCGTGATTTAGAAAGTACTTATGTCTCTGAGTTAATTGAAGCTGTACACATACGCGTTAAATTAAAAAAGAATAATGGTACTGTCACTTTTAAAGAATTAAGTGAAGGCGAACAACAACTACTGACAGTTTTAGGCTTACTACGTTTTACCAATGAAGAAGAAAGTCTTTATTTACTCGATGAACCTGATACACATCTAAATCCTAAATGGTCAGTTGAATATCTAAATTATTTAGAAGCATTCATGAAAAGTGAGGCGAATGGTTTAAAAACCAATAGTCATATTGTACTCACGACGCATAATCCGATTGCTATTGCAGAACTTAAAAAAGAACAAATTCAGATTTTGCATCGTGATGAAGATAAGCAGATTTATGCGACTGAACCTGATTTAGACCCGAAAGGTATGGGCTATGCTGGGATCATCACTAGCGATATGTTCGGATTAGGGAGTTCTCTAGACAAAAAAACTAATGAACTATTAATTGAGTATCAAAAGTTGGTCATTAAACCAAGAATAGATAAAACACCTGAGGATAAAGAACGTCAAAAGGAATTACGAGAGTATCTAGAAAAATTAGATTTTAATTTTGATTTTAAAGATCGGATTAAACAAGAATTTATGCGAGCTCGTTTCGACTTAATGCATGGAACGACTTATGTAGATGAGCCCATTGTTACCGATGAAAATAAACAAAAAGCTTTAGATGCTTTGGTTAAAAGCCTTATGTCGAGTGAAGAATGAACTTTATAGATCACACCTCACCCCCAACAGATAGAAATTTTCATAATCCAAGTGATACTTCCACAACCTATACATATCGCTTATTACAAGTTGCGAATATATTTGGCCCTTTTCCTAAAAGAGCTCTGACTCCCAAAGAAAAACTAATTAAAGATGCCCATTGGAAAGATCTAAAGTCTTGGTTGAGCTTGAAGAGCTCTGGAAAATGTTGGTTTTGTGAATCCAAAGATTTGAGATCAACTTCTGATGTTGAACATTTTCGTCCAAAAAATCAAGTAAAGATAGGCAAGAAAAAATTAAAATATCCGAGCTCCCATGTAAGATATGGTGAAGACTTTGAAGGCTATTGGTGGTTAAGTTATGACTGGACTAATTACAGATTATCTTGTCAGCGGTGTAATCGATTAGACACTGATTCTTCAACAAGGATCGTTCATGGTAAAGGAAACTCTTTCCCTTTGGTTGATGAAAATCAACGTTGTTGGGATTTGACTCAAAATCATCTAACAGAGAAACCATTGTTACTTGATCCATGTGTCCAATCAGATACAACTCTTCTTTTACATACTCTGTCTGGGGAAATTAAGCCTTTTACATCGAATACTAAGGCAATTGAATATAAAAGAGCATCGTTTTCTATTAGATTGTTAGGGCTAAATGCCTATGGCGTAGTAGAAAAGAAAAGAGAAATAAAAGCAGATATCGAAATTATATTAGACAAGTACATGGGTAAAAATAATGTAGATGCGGACTTTGAGAGATTTATTGAAAAAAATCTAAATCCATCACGAGAATATTATACCTTTGTAAAAGGTATAATCTTGCAATTTCGTGAAGACATACCTTGGTTAGAAAGTAAACTAACATCAATGGGCTTATAGGTCTTACACTAGTATTGATGTATTCTTGACCGAGATTTTTAGAACTGATTACATTGTAATGAATGCGACTACTTTAATTTCCAAAATTTGGAATTTCTGCCATACCTTACGTGATGATGGTGTGGGCTATGGTGATTACCTAGAACAACTGACATTCTTACTTTTCTTAAAAATGGCTCATGAACAAAAAACACTAAATCCATTTGAGTCAGTTGATGTGGGTATTCCAGCTGGTTACGACTGGGAAAGTCTGATCAGCCTAAAAGGTGCCGAGTTAGAAACGCATTATCTTAAAGTGTTAAATAAACTTGGTACTATGTCTGGCATGTTAGGTGCCATTTTTTTTAAAGCACAAAATAAAATTCAAGATCCTGCAAAACTGCATCGTTTAGTATCACTCATCAATGAAGATACATGGAGTGGGATTGGTGCTGATGTAAAGGGCGACATGTACGAAGGCCTTTTGCAAAAAAATGCAGAAGATACCAAAAGTGGTGCTGGTCAGTACTTTACCCCTCGCCCAGTGATTGATGCAATTGTTGAATGTGTACGCCCAAAACCAATGAAAACCATTGCAGATCCTGCATGTGGTACAGGCGGTTTTTTCCTTGGTGCCCATAAATATTTGCTGTCTCAAAAGCTAGATAATAAACAAGCTGAATTCTTAAAAGAAAAAACTTTCTTTGGTAATGAAATCGTCGCAAGTACACGCCGTTTATGTTTGATGAACTTGTATCTACATAATGTTGGACATCTTACAGATGAACCACATATTGCTCGTGCTGATGCTTTAATTAGTGAACCTGCTGTAAAAGTAGATTATGTATTAGCCAATCCTCCTTTTGGTAAAAAAAGCAGCATGACTTTGACCAATGAGGAAGGTGAAGAAGATAAAGAATCTCTGACTTACGAGCGTCCTGATTTTTGGGTGACCACATCAAATAAACAATTAAACTTCTTACAACATATTGTCAGTATGCTGAAAGCAGATGGTAAAGCAGCTGTTGTTTTACCCGATAACGTACTTTTTGAAGGCGGTGTCGGTGAACGTGTACGTAAGAAGTTATTAACTGGATGTGATGTTCATACGATTTTGCGTTTGCCTACTGGTATCTTCTATGCAAATGGTGTGAAAGCAAATGTGATTTTCTTTGATAACAAGCCTAAATCAGAACAAATCCAAACTAAAGGTATTTGGTTCTACGACCTTAGAACCAATAAACGCTTTACACTTAAAACTCGTCAACTTCGTAAAGCTGATTTGGATGACTTCATCAAGTGTTATAATCCTGAAAATCGTTTTGAACGCCAAGAAACAGAACGCTTCAAGTATTTTAGCTATGATGAAATTATTGCTCGTGACAAAACGAGCTTAGATATCTTCTGGCTAAAGGACAATAACTTAGATAACCTTGATGACTTACCTGCACCAGATGTACTGCAACAAGAAATCATCGAGCATTTAGAAGCTGCTTTGGAGTCTTTTAAATCGGTTGCTATAAGTTTAAAAGATTAAAAACAAATCAAAAGCTAGGCTAATTCTATTAGCCTAGCTTTAACCTCTATTGCAGACGCTGTTAAATCAATAGTTTGGAACTCCAACCCATAGCCCTGAATTTTTACTTTTTCCGATATATCTACTCCAACGCTCGGATGAAGTAATATCCCTCTTTGAAATACTGGATATCCATTTTCTTCTTGGGACCTTAGGTATGTGTAAATTTGATAGATATACCCATTCCTAAATTTTTCTTTACCAAATCGATTAGATACTAAAACGTTATTAAATTTAGTATCAATCATGGTCGCCTGTCCTGTCTGTGTATTTCTTAAAATAATATCAGCCTCCATCTGAGGTAGCATATCTGTAATCAATGCATCAGTATCAAACTTCCATTGCAATTTTTTATTATGACTAACTGTCCACACCTTAGCTGATAAGTTCTTAGAGTAAAAACCATAAACCGCTTTTTCAAACAATTTTCTTAACCATTCCTCACTCATTTCTTCTAAATTTGGAAGTAAATGATTTCCTTTTTGCATTGTTGGTATTTTCAATTCATTTAACAGCTGACACGTTTGAAGAAGTGCCTGTTCAGAATAATCAAAATGACCAAACCGATCTGATTTTAGATCATAGTTTTGAATGAATGGACAAGTAACTCCCAGCCCTTCAAGAATATTAATATTCTGAACAATCCTTCCTTTCAATCCATCTATGCCCTTTAAAAAAAGTGCATTTTTCAAAGTCCTGAGTACATACTGATATCTTGGGATATCTAGAGTAAGCTCGTCATAAGAACAATTGACTTGTCCCCTCTGCATCAACATCTTACTTTCAGTTGTTAAAAAATTAATACTGCCTCGTACACGAGTTAAATTTTCACTCCTAGTGACATAATTACTCGACAGCCCCTTAGCTATATTCCTATCAAACTGATCGCACAATAACTCTAAGATAATGGTGTATAAGTCATCAGGGTTCTCTTCAACATTCAAAAATTTATCTTCAGAAGTCTTATAGACTTCCGAAGCATAAAGAATTAACAACCAAACATTTTTTATAGGGATTCCATACTTAGTGATGTAATGGTAATGGATATCTAACATGTTACTTAGATGTCCTTTAATGCATTACATAAATTTGAAACTTGAGGTGTATTATCAGGCCAATAATCTAATAACAATGGCTTAACTTCTGATTCAACAACATCTTCAAGCCATTCTTGTAGATCATCAAATACTTGAGCTGGTGTAAAGAAACTATGGCCAACGCAGAATGGTTTACCTAAACGAGGATCTTCCTGAATTACTCCATTTAACTGCTCAATATTAAGGCGCAGTTTTTGGAGTTGACCTTCAGTTACTTGTTCAACATTTTCTTTAACAACTTTCATCCAGACATCATTAAAAGTTGGTTCTAATTCTTCAAAGGCAAAACGTCTACGAAAAGCTAAATCCAGCTTAGCCAATGAACGATCTGCGATATTCATCGTTCCCAATACATAAACATTTTCTGGCACATAAATTTTTTCATTTTTATCTTTCTTATAAATCAACTCTAGTGAATGCTGATGAGCCCTTTTTGAGTTTTCAATGAGCGTTAGCATTTCACCAAAAATTTGAGAAGGATTACCCCTGTTAATTTCCTCAATCAAAATAACAAATTTTTGCGCAGGGTTATGGCGTGCACGATGGATCAATTCTAGGAAGGGACCATCAACAAGGTTTAGTTCTCCTTTAGAGTTAGGTCTCCATCCCCTAATGAAATCCTCATATGACGTTGTCGGGTGGAACTGGATATGAATGAAGTTTTCTTTGTACTGCCCAACAAGATACTCTGATAATTGCTGTGCTAGCCAAGTCTTTCCAGTGCCTGTTGCACCTTGAAAAATAACATTCTTTTTTGATTCAATTCTACGAACAATTTGTTCAAGCTTTTCTTCAGACATAAAACATCGATTATCAAGAATATCTTTGAGTGATATCTTTGGTTCATCAATGATTGGAGACTCTGTCATATTCTCTTCTTCATCTAGAAAATTAGGGTCATATGCTTTAATGCTGAGTTCGGGAAAACTTTTGACCGAAGAATTATCTTTTTCAAAGATTGTTTTAAGTTTAGCGATCAATTCTAAATAATTTTTGCCATCTATCGTTTTCTTAAAACCACTGTATGGAATTTGGAGCTTTAATTCTTCTTCAATGAACTTACGCGAACTACCGTCTAAACTTAGATAATCCCATGGGCGTATCCAAAACAACGCCATCGTAATGTTCCATCCAATTCCTTTTTGTTTTAGAAGGTTGTTATAAGAATCTATAAAAACTTGGTTTGCTTGAACTGTGTCTTCACCATCAGCAAACGCAATTGACGATTCAAAGAAATCCCATAAATTTTGTATGTCATTTGGTTGCTGAAATTCTTCAAAAGAGAAGAACCAAGACTTCATGTTATTTAAGAGTGGAATACCATCAAAATCACTAGGTAGTGTTGATTCTACAGATAAGGCATGGGCCAAATCTGCAGCAATTGCTTGCCTATTTGAATCCTTCATTTGTCTATTCATCATGCCAATGACAGTAAATGGACAAATATCATTAAGCTCTTTGTTCAATAAATAGGATAAGTTATTTTTTGCTGCAATGGTCTTAACTTTTTCAACTAGAATTTTTCTATCATGCTTAAATTCTAACAACTGATTTGATAAATCAACCAAGAATGGTGCCCAAGTAATTTCTTTTTTAAGAGTATCTCCAAAACGACTCTTCCAATAAGGTTCATTTCGAAAGAAATCAAAATTTTGCTTTTGGTTATCAAAAGTAAAATCTATTAGCTGTCTAGCGTAATTAGACTCATATTTGACTTGCCATAATGTAGTCCTACTTGTATAGAAATACCATTCTTTTGGCTCTTTCAGTACAGACCAGTCGACATCAACAAAGTGACCATCATTTCGATTTGCTGTTACGGTTCCTATGGCTTTTATGGCCATAACAGAAACGAAATTACCTTTACTATCGAATGGCAAATCTTTTTTGCGAACATATGATGATTTGATGGCAATTTTATCACCAACCTTCATCAAATTAACTTTATCTGTTAACTCATTTTCATAGCCATTTTCCCAAATTCCCTGTTCAATAAAGCGATCAAACTGATCTGCATTACGTCCAAACGTTGCCCCTACAAACCAATATGTTAAAGCAGATTTATCTAATTTCTGGTGAATTTCTTCGAAAGACATTTTTTGCTACTAATTTTATAAAATTTAAGTGATTATATATTTATACGGTTCAATAATTACCTCTTTAACACTTAAGTATTACTGGACTTGACTAGTCATATAACATTAAATTTAATTCATAATGAAAACTTATACATCCGATACCAGCCTAACGAATAACTTCAGATCTATTTTTTTGATCGGTGCCAATACTGCAACATATAAGTTTGCTCTAGCAAAATCATTGCTTGAATTAAATAATCAAACTTTTGTGAGCTTAGATGACCTATCCTCTATTTTCGCCAAACATCTCATTGAACATATTCAAACTGGAAAACGTCAAATTCAAGGAAAAGGGACTGCGAAACTTTTAAATGTACTGTACCTCTACACCCAAGAGCAAATTTCAGAAGAATTGATGCTCAACGTTACAAGAACTGAGGGCTTTAAATGTGTACTTGATGCTTTCCACAATTTACCTAAAAAACAACAAGCTTCTAAATTTTTTGAAAAAACAATTCAGGATAAAAAACAAGGCATCACGCTTACCGATAATCTATTTCACCTTTTAGCAACAGAAGATTCAGAAAACTTTCATAATGAAATTGAAGGTCGCTGGAATTTAGTAGAGTCAGCTTGGAGTGAAGAGTCGCTAATCCATGTTCAGTACGATACAGCTACCGAAGATCTTTACTATCTAAAGCCCGTTTCTAATAATTCTTTCCTGCATTCACATTTACGCACCAACCTCACAGGTGTCAGAAAACCACTAAATGGTTATCAAAAAAGTAAATGCTTTTACTGTCTCAAATCGATATCAATTCAATCAGGCCAAGACACTACTTGCGATGTAGACCATGTTATTCCAATGTCCATTCAGTATGGTTCAACATATGACTTACAACTCAATGAAGTTTGGAATCTGGTCCTAGCATGTAGAGAATGTAATCGATGGGATCATGGTGGAAAAGCAGGTAATATCCCTCATCTCCAATTTCTTCTTAGATTGCATCAAAGAAATGAATACCTTATTGAAAGTAATCACCCTCTTAAAGAAAACATCATCTTAAGAACTGGAAAAAAACCTGATCAACGTTTAGATTTTTTGACAAAGCGCTTTGATTTTGCAAAAGGTATCAAGAGTACCTCTTGGATTCCCAAAGAAGTTTTTGACATATCCTTCTAGCTCAACTTTCTTAAAAGTAAGTTCAACCACTTTTCCTGTCGATCAGGTCGCTTATCTACTGTAATCCATTGCTGGATCTGTTGAACATTATCAAACTGCTCAAGTAAAGCCTCCGCTTGTTCTTCATTCAAATCTGTAAATTGCCGACCATCCTTTTCTCGATCACTATCCCCATATTTGAAAGACATATAAAGCACACCATTTGGCTTGAGCGTACTCAGCAGTTTTCCAATCACCTCTTTTAAACGAGTACGCTCACAATGCAACAACGATGCGCACGCCCAAATTCCATCATAAGTTTCATAGTCATCAACCTCATAAAAGCTCTTCCACTTAATAGGAATACCTGTAAGTAGAGATGCTTTTTTAACGAGTTCTTCGGAATAGTCTATTGCATCGACCTGATAGCCTTTATTTTTAAAAGCCAGAGTATCTCGTCCTGAGCCACAGCCAACGTCAAGAATCTTGGCACCTTCCTGCAGCTCAGCTAAAAATGGTTGGTATAAGCTTTCCATATCCACATGTATCGTGGCTTGTGTAAATTCATCCGCATATTGGTTGTAATAATCTATTGTTTTCATATTTAAGGCTTAGGCTAAAGACCGAACTCAGTCTACTAAAAAACAAAAAAATAAGGGAGCGAAAGCTCCCTTTCTATTCACGGCTTGCCAACTTACTTTCAATCCACTGATGGATCTCGTAAGCTGACCAACCGATACGGTTTTGGGTAATTTTGACTTTCTTTGGAAAAGTCGGATCGTAGTAGGGTGAATTCTCATCCATCATTTCATAGATGGTGGAACGTCCAACGCCAACTAGCTCTACGACCTGCTTGATACTAATCAGTTGGTTCATTTGGAATGTTTGTCCTACAAATGTACTCATGGTGTTTACTCCGATCTCATGATGTCGAGCAACTCGCTCATGAGATACGGCAATCCCGTAAGGTTTTACCCTGTCCGATTCAATTCAACGCAGTCACTGAGCCTTTTAAACCCTGTTGAATATTAAAAGACTCATTTTGAACAACTGACTGCTGTTGCTCCTCTGTCTGATAAAACTCCTCTACTACATCCAATCCTTCCTCTAGATCCATTTCAAACTTCGCATTGGCAAAGCCTTGTCGTGCCATCTGATCGAGTGCCTCTTGATTGAATCCTGCTTGTTTACTTTGCTGATCAATCTCACGCGCTGTGTGAATCGCAGACTGCAAATCCACTCCCTCCCTTAAAGTTAAATCCACGTAATAGACAGGCTGACGATAACTTTGAGTTGTACTCTTACCTCGTAATGTCAGTTGCAATGGTAGACACGAAAGCAAACCATTTGATGCTGCATGGTAGTAGCTCAACCGTGCAGCCAATGTCCGAATGCTGTTAAAACCTGTGGTTCTAAAAATGAATGTGCCGAATTCATCCGACTCATCTAAATTCACATGCAAACGACCATAAGGCTTGCAATGCCCGCCCTGAGCTAATGGACACAAATCAGGTGAAGGACACGGATGCTGTTCAACGCCTTGATTGGTTAAACGCTGACAGGTCTGACCATCACCCACACAGACAGGTCTCCCAGTCTGACGGTCAAACAAGGTGTACTCTGCGCGTAAGTTCAAATCAGGATCATTGAAAATCATGCGGACAGGGATTGAACGGAGTTTCTGATTCGGAGCATTCGCTCGAAGCTGTTCATCTAATGGATGCTTTATCCATCCGTCTTTATTTTGGATTTGAGAGGTAATAGTAAATTGGTCATCTTTCTCAGGTAGTCGTTTGCCATTCTTTTCCACGACTCTCCCAATACTGATACGCCCAAGTGTAGGCGGTGTAATTGCTAGACCTTTAATCATTTTAATACTCCAATTAAATCTTTAAGGCGTTGGGTTCTTATATGTAAGTTTCAACGACTGCTAGAAAGTAGACATAATTACTAAAAAGCGAGTGTTGACTGCAAAAATCGCGACCGATTTGCTCTCTACACATGTTGTAGAGAGCGGGGAGCGATTTTTGTGCATTTTTAATGAGATGAATAAGGTGGGCTTAATCGATATAGATGTTGAAGCGACGACTGCCCTGTCTTTTTAGTGGATATTGCTCAATGAGATCAGGCTGATGTTTGAGCAATGCTTTGGTATCTAAACTGACACTGTCATTGGCTTTCTTCCAAACCACCGAACCACGACTAAACGTGGCACGCTCCGCTTCCTTCATCATCATTTGGATTTGATGTTTAAGCGCATCGAAGCATTCTTGTTTATGCTGAATCTCTTCTTTCAATTTGATCAGCTTATCGAACATGAGATTAGCTGTTTCATTCTGTGATAGATCTTCAACGGTCAGCGGCACATGGATTGGATACAACTGCTGAATGGCTTTGGCTGCCGATTCACTTGCATCTACTGAAGGGGGTGTATCCTTTTCCACACATTCCCAGAAGTAACGTTCTGCATTGATGATGTGTTCAATTACAGATTCAGAACGAGTCACTTTAAAGATTTTGGTTTCATGCCCACAAAGCAATACACACACATGGGCTGCCTGTTTTCCTGTCACTGCCAATTGGTGCTGTACCTGACAAAGTACATAGAGTGGCACACCATCACGCCACAGCTTCGCCCCGTGTTCCCCTGCTGTTTTACATTCAAGAATTTGGACTTCATCACTTCCTACAACAGCGTAGTCCAAATTTGCCAACATGAAATGCTTATCAGGATCGGGGTGCTGTAAAACTGCATTGACTCGACGTACCTTATTATTGGTGTGCATGCTGTAATACTCAGCCACCAATGGTTCAAGCTGTTTGCCCCAGTACAGTGGTGCAACACCTGTGCTTTCATCTTCAACGGACTGAGTTTGTCGACCTGTTTTAATCAGCCACAGTTCTAGCATCGACATGTATGGGTTTAATCCACAGGCTGTCGCTGCATCACTACTGCCAATCCCTTGCTTACGGACTTCAAGCCAATCTTGATACGCCATATCTTTGGTATTGACCAAGCGTTTTGCAGAGTTAGCTCGCTTGGTTGTGGTTAATGGTTTTAATGCTGTTTGAACACCTGCCTGTACAGATTGATTAGAAATCGGTGCGATTTGATTCATGCTTCTATCCTTATAAATTTCAGTTTTTGTAAAAAAGAAACGCATAAAAAAGCCATACCTGACACGAGGTCAGGTATGGCGATATGTATGCTGATTCAGATTGTTGATTGTGAGTTGAAAGTAGGGAGAGTTACGTGTGTGCTGTACTCAGCGATTGTTGAGACTTGCGGGGTTACGATTACATGAGCTTAGGCTATCAAGCACAGAGCTTGTTCTAGTCCACGTTGTTTAAGACCTGCACCTGCACCAAACCATGCTGAGTCAAGACGATGATCTGTACTCATAGCTCGACGTTCATGATCAACGAATTCCGTGATCGAACACAGTAAGCCATAAGCTGTACCTTTAGCAGATGAAAGATCTGCTCCTCGTCCCTGACCATTAAACATGTCGAGTGCTTTAGTCATGGCTCTTCCATTGGGTTCAGTTTTGTTTTGCTGTGGTGGATTACTTGCCACCTGACGGTAGAACTGAATGATGTTCTCTTCAGGATCGTTCATTGACATGGTGCTATTGTTGAATACAGCATCAAAGTAAGCCTTTGCTTCCTGTTGACTGACTTTACGCTGCGAGAGCTGTTTCATTTCATACATGTGTTCATCCCATGCACGGACTGAAATACCCAATTGTTGTTTCACCTTCTCTGCATCGAACTTAGTACTGTGCGGTACTTTCACGACACCTGCACTAGCCGTTGCACCTTTCAGAGCAATCGCAAGCGTGTTGTTACACACGACTCGAATACTGGTAAATTGTGCTGTGGTTGCTAAGGTACCATCACACGCAGAAGCAAGCAGAATATAGCCATTGCTGACATCCTTCCCTTTCAATGCTGTACTTTGACCTGTACGAGCTAAAGCCCAGAACTTTTTACCGCCTTTCAGTACGCCTGCTGTTTCAAGCTCAAAGCCTGATTGTTCTGTCAGATCACGGTAGAACTCCAGAATTTCTTTAGGCTGTACTTCCTGATAACGCTGACTGACCACAGATAACGGTGCATGTGTATCTGAACGATATAACACACGTTGTTCTTCAAAGGGCATGATGATGCTTTGACCACGTTCATTTTTAGCCATGTAACTGACATTGGATGATTCGATACGCCAATCCATCCCTGCTTGTTGAGCCCAAACCTCGAGTGGCTGATTTGGACTGAGTTGATTACCTAAGCCATGCCAAGGGGTTTCGCCCACATAGGCCATTTGTTCTAATTGATGTGTCATGATTTTAACCTCTATATTTGTGCAATCTTCAGCTGCATAAAAAAAGGCCTGCTGGGGAAGCAGACCAAACTTGGACATGTAGATATTCAATCACTGTGAAATCTACAAAAGATTCATTTAGATGTTATATATCTCTATTTTTTTATAATTGATGGATACATTTGTTTAAAATTCAGCTTAAAGTTTAGCTCGGTCAAATTGACCTAAACCCTTTCAACGATTATGATTCTAGCGCTGGCCTACATTGCCAGTCGGTTTTAGCAGACCGTAGATCCAAGCAAGAAATGGCTCAGGTTATTTCTTGGGAATCCTCTCGTCTCCCTTTTTTCTTAATGGTAGGACGGAAGGGGGACACCTACGGGTGTGCTGGTTCCTTGGATCCCAGTCTGCTAACCCCTTTTCGTTCTGCCACCATTAATTAGCAGTAATGCGGTAGAACTTCTTAATTCCAAGGAGTCAACCATGACCAGTTTTTCTTATTTATATCCCTCGCCTTCATTGCAGCGAATAAATACCCAACGCTTTTGTATGGGTGTGTATTCACGCAAATCATAATAATTACATTCACCCACATTTTTTTGGTGATTACTTTTTAACTTAGCCTTCTTTTAAAGTAGGTATGAGTGTTTTGTCATGAAAAAATTTTGCTTTTTGATGCTCATCTTCGTTGGGATAAGTGCATGTCATTCAGATTCATCTTCACCTGTATCTGTACGTCTTGACCTCATGCCGAATCAATTCCATATCCCCAACAATCCCTATACCCCTGCTTATTTCAATTCCGTGATTATTCAAGCAACTAAAGATCAAGTCACTATAGAAAACATTGTCATTAATCGTGGGCAATGTCCTTTATCATCATGGAGAAAACGCATGTCCACACTGACGTTTGGGCAAAGCTATCAAAGTGTGATCGATTGCAACATTGAGCAAGTCAGAGAAGTCACCGTTAAGACCAATCAAGGTGAATTTACTTTTAATTTTTAACACGCTTTTACATCAATATTTATAAATAATGAGGACATAATAATGAAAGGTAAAATTTTAGATTTTTCAGTACAAGATCAAACAGGTCTAATTTTGGGTGATAATCAACAACGCTATACATTCGACATTCACGAATGGAAGGATTCTCTCGCTCCAGTACGTGGACTATCGGTAGATTTCGACGTCAACTCAGAACAACAAGCAACCGTCATTTATCTGGATCTCCATCAGCAACAACCGAGCCATGCATCTCAAACCCTTGGTTCCGACTCAAATAATACGCTTCAACAAGATGAATCTAGTCAGTCAAACCCATCGTTGTTGGCTAAATTTGAAAAGTCTGAAAATCATTATCGTCAAGCCATTATCGCTTGCTTTAAAAAGTTTGCTGATTTTAAAGGCCGTGCACGTCGTCGTGAGTTTTGGTATTTCGAACTCTTTTGTGTATTGCTCAGTCTTGTGCTTAGTCTGTTTAGCGATAGCTTAGCCACTTTGGCAATGCTCATCACTTTCATTCCAAATCTTGCTGTTAGTGTAAGACGTTTGCATGACATCGGTCGTTCTGGCTGGTGGATGCTCTTGGTCTTTATTCCCATCATTGGCATCTTGTGGCTTTTATTTTGGGCAACTCAAGAAGGCACTACAGGTTCAAATCAATATGGTGAATCACCTAAAAACTAAAACACGGTTCTTTATATTACTAATTCAAGGATTTAAGCATGAAAAAAAGAATTTTATTCCCTAGTTTGATCGTCTGTTTGGCATTATTCGGTTGCCAACAAAAAGATACAACGAATGATCAAGTAGACACACAGGCACAACAAAATAGTGAGCCTACACCACCATCGGGAATCAAACATTCTAAATTAGGAATAATGGCAATCGAAAGCTATGCTCAAGCTGAGCTACAAACATTGCTTGATTCTGAATTTCCCAATACTTATACCGCTTTACCTCTTCTCAATGTGCAATATCTTCGTCGAGATGATCAAGGTCTTTATCTCTATTCAAGCAGTTTAAGATTTAAAGAAAATAGTTCAGGGCAAATTCTGGGTTGTGATCAATCTGAAATATCGTGGAATATTGACACCAATGACATTGGTATCGGACTTCAAGGTAGCTGCTTTAATGCTGTAGATGATCAGACTGAATATTCAGGAGATCATTCATCACAAACTATTCCCAAAGAATCACCTATTAAAATTAGCCTTGAGCCTAATCCTGCTCATAACTTTATGTCGATTCTCAAAATTCAGTCTGTGGTGGATGAAGTAACGGTACAAGACGTTCATTTAAATCGTGGAAACTGTCCGCTTTACGCAAAAATGAATAGTCCTCGCAAAGTCACTTTTGGCAACTGGATTTTAGTGGATGCCAATTGCAATAAAAATAAAATTATTGAAGTGACGATTTCAACAGATCAAGGTGACTGGATCTTTAAGCCTTAAGAAAACCAAAGTCACGTTCACAACATGGGAGTGGTATTACTCCCATGTTTTTTTAATTTAATAAAACTTTTGTCCACAATCTTGGCAATGAAAATAAGACTGTGTCACTGCTGTAGATTGACTCCCCAATACATTATCTAACAGCCCACCTACAACAATGCCTGCAATACCTCCAACTAATGGTGAGATCGGTAAGCTTTTGGAGAGGGTCGCTCCGATTGTGGCAAATGATGCAGAGGATGAGAAAATATTCTGAGAAGGATGATTTGACGGTTGTGGCATGATACGGACAACATGCTCCGAATGGCAGTATGGACAGTTAATTTGCATAAAATATACCTCTATAAAAGAAAAAGGCTTATCAGGGATCAGCCTAAAAAGAGAAGATGTTTCTCATCTAGATGATATATATTCATAATGTTTTTTAATTAACGTTGAGACATGCCAAAGGTTCGCATCTTTTTACTGGTCTTTACTCTCAAATATTGATCTTTATCAGGTCGTGCTAAATAAGAAAGCGTTGAACGCATCTTCTTGGCTTGATAAGGAACATTACTAAAAATAACACCAACACCTAAAACATCTTGTTCTTCATATTGCTTTAAGTATCTACGATCATGGCAATTGAAATAATTACCATCACCTGGCGTAATCTCTTCCCATAATTCACCTATAGCTTTGGCAATAGGCCATGCATTGGTTCGTTTACGCTCATCAAAAACTAATGCAATATGGCAGTGGTAACCTTTCCTCTCTCCCTGCTCTATTGCCCATACAAGAAGTAATAAGTCATCTCCATAAATAGATCGATTGATTCTTCTGCGCAGTACTTCTAAATCATGATCAACCTGCTCGATATCTGGACTCATCGTATAAGCTAAATCCACACGAACCACCAATAAAGCAGAATAATCTTCTTGCAGCTCAATCAATCGAGCATCTAACTTATCTGCATTTAATCTTTCGTTATAACGGTGTTGACGCATTTCATTTAAGTGGCTAGCTCTTGCCTGTTTGAAATAGTTTTGCCATTCATTAAATGACCTTTGTTTTAACCGACTGTAAAGGGAATGTTCTGTTTCGCACATCAAATCATAATCGTACAATAAACAACAAAAGAGATCGATTAAGCGTGAATAGCTAAAATCAGGATTGTAAACTTGATGAAAATCTAAGAGGAGATCTGTAAAGTTTTCATAGAATGATCTTGGTTGTCTTCTTGACTCCATGATTGATAGAACAAACCTCTCTATTTCTATCAATAGTGATGCTTCTTTAATTCTATTTTGGTTAAGGATTACATTCATGTTCACTTACCTTTAGTTTGGGACTATAGGAAGTGACTAATTTGTATTTTTTAAAATATAAGTGAATAAGTCATTAGCTTAATGTTACTTATTAAACAAATAACCAAATAAATAACAAAGTCATTACACCAACTTTTAGATTTTTTTTATATCAGTAAAAAGGCTTTTCTATTTGACCTAGTCATGAATTTATTAAGATTCAAACATAATCAATTTCAATTTTAAAAGATCAAGTTATCCGACGTTTGAATAACTCTGCTACTAACTTTAATTTAGCCAATTCTACTATAGATGATAAAAACTATAAGATTTGATTCTAAATCATTAGCTTTAAAGTTAGTTAACTCAACATATATATAAGATAAGCTATCGTAGTAAGGATATTGAGTTCATTTTTAACTTGATATAACCCACATAAATTTATTAGTATATTCTTCTAAAATACTACGACAACTCTACAATAACATCATGCTTAATAAATTCAACAATGATAGATTAGTTCTAGATTTTTTCAAAGAATTTAAAGATGAAGACTTAATTTGGATTGCATATGACTGGTGCTATGAGCGCCTGGATATGAGAGAAAATCAGTTTTTGTCTTTTTTAAACAATCATCAGGATTTCAGATCAATATTAGACTTTATTACTCTAAGTTTAAGTAGATCCTCGCAAGAAACTTGCACTCATTTCATTAAAAAATGGCAAATGATTAGTACGTTGATGATCCCTCGGCATCAGTTAAAATTTTTATCAAATGATCATCGATTGTGCTGGTTTATTATTAATGTTTTGTGTGGAAAAAATGCAATTTTAGACATTGTGCAACCAAGTAATGTCATCATCACCAACCCTTATCTTTTAGTAGTGTTTTATATCCATACAAGTAAGATAAATGAAAGGATTACTATCGAAGAAATAACTAATTATAGAAATATAATGTATCAAACTTCAAATCCAACAAAGTTGCTGAATAAGTACGTAGACGATGAATATTTTTTTAAATGGGCTCTAGACTATACAAAAAAAAATTATCGATGGAATGTTAAACCTAGAAATTTTAATCCATCTAGCATTAGAGAGACTCGTGATTTATTTTTGATTTTTTGGGATTACTACTATTATCAAAATCCTGATAGATACATGTTAAACATTCAAAAATTAAAAAAAGCTTGGCAACAAAAACAATTTAGAGATAAGGGTGGTCTTAAAAAACCATACCATCTCCCTTTAACTAGAAAGACAAAATCACAATTAGTAGCACTAGCTGAAAAAATGAATATTTCTGAAACCAAAGTTCTAGAAAAACTAATTGAAGATGCTTACCAAAATGAAATGCTAGATGAAAAAGGAAAGGCTCTTTATTGAGCCATCCATTCTTTAACCTTATCTCCGTACCACTCCATGATCTTCACACGCTCATCCCAATACTGTGCTCGGTTATATGCAGAGCGAATACGGTTCTGTGGTACATGTGCAAGCTGGCGTTCAATGGCATCAGGATTAAATAAATTTGACTCATTGAGGACTGTGCTAAATAGTGATCTAAAGCCATGTGTTGTCATACGACCTGTATAACCTGAGCGCTTAATTACAGCCAAAATGGATTCGCTACGCATAGGCTCTTTGTTATTTAAACGATGTGGAAAGAGTAAGTCTTGATTATGTGTCAAACGTAGTCCCTGAAGTTCATCGATCATCATATCTGTTAGGGGTACACGATGGGGCAATCCATTTTTCATACGATCTGCAGGAATATCCCATTTACGCTCTTCTAGATCAAATTCTTCCCAACAAGCCTGTAATAACTCGCTCACTCGAACGCCTGTGAGCATAATTAGAATAATAGCATGATGCGTTTGCGGGTCGGCAGGGTAGGCTTTAATGCATCTAAGAAATTCAGGCATTTCATTTTCTGATAAAGAAGCTAAGTTCTTTACTTTTCTATTCTTAAGAGCATAAACCAGATCACTTGCAGGATTGTCATATCGATAACCATGGGCTATGGCATATTTCATGACCATACCGCAACGTGACAATGTACGCTTAGCCACCTCTAATGAACCTCTAGCTTCGATTTTTTTAATCACTTTCAGAATCTCTGGGGCTTGGATTTGATTAATACGTTTATTCGCTAGAGAAATGTAAAGTTCATCTAAAGACGCTCTTACATTACTAATATGTTTAGTTGACCAAGTCTCTCTTTGATTCTCAAACCAATCCTCAGCTACCTCTTTGAAGAATGGTTTAATGTCTTCGTACAAAACTGATTTTGAGTGTTTATATTTAAGCTCAAGCGCAAGTTCTCTAGCCTTCTTCAAGCATATATCAGGATAAGGGCCAAGAGACTCTGACTTACGTTCACCATTAACGGTATAACGTACATTCCAGTATTTTTGACCTGCAGTAGTCACGATTAATGACAATCCATTTTCATCTGAAAGACGATATCTTTTTTCTTTAGGTTGAGCTTTTTTACATGCTACATCGCTAAGTTTCATCTGTGTTTACCCATTATCTAGATTGAAAAATAATTGGGTTAATTTTCCCAATAATTACCCAAATAAGGCAAAAATTGGGTCACACAGCTTAGGACAGGATCGGACAAAACAGCCAATAAAAAAGCCTTTAAACATTGAGTTTAAAGGCTTTTTTACATTCAGTCGAACTTCTCTGAATTGAATTTTGGTGGAGATGGCGGAAACTGAATTCGCTTGCTACATTTAAGCTTACTGATCAGTCCACAGTCTTATACATTAACTTATCTAAATAATCAGACCATGCTTGCATCATAACCGTACGTTCTTCTAAGTATTTTGTACGGTTGTATGCTCTTCCATGCATATCACGAACCTGATGAGCAAGTTGCTGTTCAATCCGTTCGATAGGAAACTTTAATACTTCATCTAATAGAGTTCTGGCAGTCGCTCTAAAGCCATGACCTGTCGTTTCACCATTTTCAAAACCATATTGCTTTAATCGTTTGTTAATAGTTGACTCGCTAATTGTTTTAGACTGATCTCGCATCGATACAAAACAATACTCCGTATAACCTGTTATCTGGTGCAATTCTTTGAACAAGGTCATAACTTGATCTGACAAAGGAACAATATGCTGTAATGCCGTTTGATTCTTTGTCTTTGGAGGGGTGTATTTCCAAACTCGATTTTCAAAATCAATGTCTGCCCACTTCGCTCCTCTTAATTCTCCTGGACGCACAAAAACATGAGGTAATATTTTCACGGCATAATCTATCGCGATATCACCACGGCCAACACTATTATTAATATTCCTCAATAACTGTCCTAGCTTTTGCTCATCTGTGATCGCTGATCTATGCTTGGTTTTACCAACTTTTAAGATCCCACTAATTTGATCTGCCACGTTAAATTGACACAAGCCTAAAGCAATCGCATAACGGAAGACTTGGGATGCTTTGCTTCTCATGCGCTTTGCTGAATCTGTCTTACCCTGCTTTTCGTAAATACGACAAACTTCTAAAATTTGTGATGGAGTAATACTATCTATTGGATAATCCCCAATTGCAGAATACAACTTACCCCAAACAAATTGATTCCGTCGTTGAGTACTAGGCTCTAACTCCTCTGTCTCTCTAAATTCATCTGCGATTAAAGCGAAAGTATTTTGGCCTAATTTAGCTTTTTCTTCATTTTTCTTCACATCCGCTGGATCTATATTTTGGGCGAGTAATTCTCGACATTCAGTTCTTTTTGCTCGTGCCTTTAGCAACGATACCTCTGGGTATGTTCCAAAAGAAATGCTATTACGTTTTTTAGTGATAGGACGAGCATAGTCCCACCTCCAATATGAGTTACCATTCTTATCAATGATAAAAAACAATCCTTTACCATCGGCTAGTTTGATTTGAATATTGGTTGATAACTTTTTATGTGCATTTACAGCTGAACGAATCTGTGTATCTGTCAGATTTACAATTATTTTTGGCATTTTTACGGTAAGCCTTTGCAATAATTTTGAAATTACCGCAAAAATTACCGCAAAAAACTTAAATAACCTAAAACATGCTCGGACTGTATCGGACAAGATAAAGACATAAGTTGTTTATTTTTAATGATTTTCGTATTTATTCGGATGAGGTAAAACAGTGAAATGGTGCGCTCAGCGGGACTCGAACCCACGCCACAGGCTTCGGAGACCTGTACTCTATCCAGTTGAGCTATGAGCGCATTTTAGGAAGTGCGCACATCATAACAAAAAAAACTCTAAGGTAAAGCAACTATATATCTTTCCAATTTTTAGTGCTCATGCTTTATACAGCGTTTCAACATCAAAACAGAGAATTCTGATTACAGAGCTTGGTTTATTTTTCAAGATCACTCACAATATCTCAACTTTTCACCATTCGAGATATTCATGACTGATGCATTGACCTTAAGGGATTTGTCGAAGACCTATCGAAATGGTTTTCAAGCATTAAAAGGAATCAACTTAGATGTTCCAGAAGGTGAATTTTATGCACTTCTAGGCCCTAATGGTGCAGGTAAATCAACCACTATTGGCATCATCAGCTCTCTTACAAAAAAAACTGCAGGAACTGTCGAGATTTTTGGTCATAATCTCGATACACATCCTTCACAAGCTAAACAATGCTTGGGTGTAGTCCCCCAAGAATTTAACTTTGCGCAATTTGAAAAGACTTTCGATATTTTAGTCACTCAGGCAGGTTATTACGGCATTCCAAAAAAAGTTGCTGAAACTCGTGCAGAGGAGTATCTGACCAAATTAGGTTTATGGGAAAAACGTTCTACTCAAGCACGTATGCTATCTGGGGGAATGAAACGCCGCCTTATGATTGCCCGGGCAATGATGCATGATCCGAAACTGTTAATTCTCGATGAACCGACTGCTGGTGTTGATATTGAACTACGTCGCTCGATGTGGGACTTCTTAACAGAAATGAATCAGAAAGGTACATCTATCATTCTCACAACACATTATTTAGAAGAAGCAGAAGTACTGTGTCGCAAAATTGCAATTATTGATCGTGGCGTCATTAAAGAAGACACCACCATGAAGAACTTCTTAAATCAATTAAATGAAGAATCTTTCATTTTTGATTTGGCTGAACCTATAGAACCGATACAACTTGACATTATTGGTGTGAAATTTAATTTGGTTGATCCAGTGACCTTAGAAATTACGCTTGATAAAGCACATAGCATGAATGATCTTTTCCAACTTCTAGCATCACAGAACATTCAAGTTCGAAGTATGCGTAATAAATCAAATCGTTTAGAAGAGTTATTCGTCAAAATGGTCGAAAAGAATCTTGATGGAGCTGCGCAATGAATTTTAACCAACTCGCTGTAGCTTTATATACGATTATCCATAAGGAAATTCGTAGATTTATGCGCATCTGGCCACAAACATTGTTACCACCAGCAATTACCATGTCACTGTATTTTGTGATTTTTGGAAATCTAGTCGGTTCAAGAATTGGGGAAATGGGTGGCTTTACCTACATGCAGTTCATTGTACCTGGTCTAATTATGATGGCTGTCATTACTAATAGTTATGCCAACGTTTCATCAAGCTTTTTTAGTTCTAAATTTCAAAAAAGTATTGAAGAATTGATCATGAGTCCAGTGCCTTTACATGCCGTACTTTGGGGTTATGTGCTCGGTGGTGTTGCTCGAGGCTTATTGGTTGCTATCATTGTGACTGCGATGAGTTTATTTTTTACTGACTTATATATTACCAACTGGTTCGTAACAATTTATACCGTCCTGATTACATCATTACTGTTTGCATTAGGTGGATTTATCAATGCGGTCTATGCAAAGTCATTTGATGATATTTCGATTATTCCCACTTTTGTTTTAACACCGTTGACCTATTTAGGTGGGGTGTTCTATGCAATTTCTGCATTAAGCCCATTTTGGCAAAATCTATCTTTAATTAACCCTGTCGTATATATGGTCAATGCATTCCGTTATGGGATCCTTGGTCATAGCGATGTAAATGTATCTATCTCTTTATTAGTAATCACAGCGTGTTGCGCCGCGCTATATGCGGTCGCTTATCACTTACTCTCCCGTGGTTCAGGAATGCGTGAATAATGAGCGTTGAACAATCTCTTTTAGGCAAAGACACCAACTATCCAACTGAATATCAACCTGAGGTGCTATTTCCAATTGCTCGCGCAGAAGCACGAGCGAAGTACGCACATGTAGACGGTATTCAACAAGGAATAGATTGGTGGCATATTTTTGAAATTTCTTGGTTGAATCTGTCAGGGATTCCTCAAGTTGCGATTGGTCGAATGCATCTACCTGCTTCATCACCTTATCTCATCGAGTCAAAATCTCTTAAGCTATATTTCAATAGTCTGAATTTTGCTCAATTTGAATCTCAAAATCAGTTTATTGAGACAGTCGAGCGTGATCTATCTAAAGCTGCTAATGCAGAAGTCAGACTTGAATTATTCGATGTTGATCAGTTGAATATTGCCCAGCCTGAAGGAATATGCATCGACCATTATGAGCCTGAACGTCTTGAAAACCACCCTAATGCGAGCTTACTTAAACTCGATGCAGCGTCTTCCGAAGAAATCGTTGAAATTCAATTATATTCGCATTTATTAAGAAGTAACTGCCCCGTCACAGGACAGCCTGATTGGGGCACAGTTTTTTTAAGATATCGTGGCAAAAAACCTTGTTATCGTTCAATTTTAGCTTATATTATCTCCTATCGTCAGCATAATGGCTTTCACGAACAATGCGTTGAACAAATCTACGCAGACATTTGGGAAAACTTTAATCCTGAAAAGTTGATGGTATATGCGACTTATACACGCCGTGGTGGTTTAGACATTAACCCTTGTCGTGTATCGGACTTTGCATGGATGCCAAGCCCAATTCGATTGGCGCGACAATAAATTGAAGAATAGTTGAGGTTATACGATGTCATATTTTGGTTTTATTCCATCTGAATCTTTGTTAAAGAATATTCAAACTGGAATTGAGAAAAAAAATTCAAATGAACCACTTTACCCTTTGCGTGATCAAACTGCACTCGCTATTAATGATGAAATTATCGATGCAATTTTAGTTGAACTTGTACGTCGTTTCCCTGCAAGTGACAAAAGAGAAACAGCTGAAAAACTTGCTGGTTATATTAAATCAACAGTATCGGTACTACTTAAACAGTTATTGGGTAAAGCACCAAATGACGTCGTGAGACAATCGATTGAATTCTCTGAAAAAAGTTTATTCAAAGATCCAGAAGGTAATTATCGTGTCGGTGCTCCATTACCCGCTGATTTAGTAACAAACTTAAAAAATAGCTTTGCAGAAGTACGTGCAGGCAATGATGTCAATCGTGCAGTTCTGTCTGAACAATACAAACAATTCGGTGAAGCTGCAGTTCGTCACTTTATGAATGATTTTAATAAGACCCTAGATTTGGGTATGATTAAACGTAAGGCGTCTGATATCGCTTCTTCAGCGGTTATCAAAGCTGTTCATATTGCGATCGATAAGCTCATTCCTAACTTCACTAAAGAAGAATTGTTGGCTGCAGCTGAATATCATGACACGCTATTTATTCAGGAATAAATCAGATTAATCAAAAACCTAGCTAAAGCTAGGTTTTTTTATGTTTTAAAGATGGTTCAACAATATTGAATAAATAAAAGACATAATTCATCCATTTTTACACTTTTTATGTAGGTTTTTGTGAATCCATCACGACCTAATGTTATCTTAATAAACATTGCGATTAATCAAATGATGCTGAACTTTTAATCCTTATCAACACTTATACCTTTGCATCTATCACCGATAATAATTGGATCTGCTGCTGTTATGTTATTTGAAAATTTTAATGTTAAATTACAACGTATTGGTTTAGCAATCAGTGCGTTTATGATCACAAGTTTTGTTCAAGCCAATGACTTCGCTCAACACCCTCAATATCAAAATTTTAAATTAAAAACGATGCAGACCTATGGTTTGAGTGCTGATCAGGTTGACTGGGCCATGAATGGGTCAAAAAACCTACCAAATATTATCAATATTATGAATCGCCCAGGAGAAAGTAAGCCTTGGTACGAATATAAAAAGAATTTTTTAGCAGAAAGTACAATTCAACGTGGTGTGCGTTTTAAAAATCAATATGCAGACACTTTAAATCGAGCAGAACAGCAGTTCGGTGTTCCTCAGTCCATCATTCTTGGTATTCTCGGCGTAGAGACTGGTTTTGGGGCAAATAAAGGCTCATTCATCACACGTGATGCCCTAGCCACATTAGGGTTTGGATATGAACGACGTGCACAATACTTTCAAGACGAATTAAGCGCTTTGATTGCATGGTCTTATAAGGACGGCATTCCAGCTAATTCAGTCGTTGGCTCTTATGCTGGTGCTGTGGGCTATCCTCAATTTATGCCAAGTAATATTCCGAAATTTGGTGTGGATTATGACGGTAATGGTCATATCGATCTCAGAAACTCTGCTGTAGATGCAATTGGTTCAATTGCAAATTATCTTGCTCAACATGGTTGGCAACGAGATCAACCGATTGCTTTTGCCGCACGCTACCAAGGAAATAATGCGGATGCCATCATAGTCAAAGACTTAACACAACCTACCCCATATGGTGCATTAAAAGTTCAAGGCATTAGCCCACTCAATCCTATTGTTAAAATAGATGACTTAGACATGGTCAATGTGATTCAACTACAAGAAAATTATGGACCAGCTTATTACCTTACATATCCTAATTTTCAAGTCATTACGACCTATAACCGTAGTCGAATGTATGCAACTGCACTGTGGCTTTTAGGGACTGAAATCGCGAGCAGATAAATATAAATCTACTTGTTTTCACAAAAGTCAATAAATATTTTTGTGATTAAGTTCACTATTTGCACATTTTACATATTTTGTTACATTATTGATTAATTATTAATCATATTTTGTGATAATTTGTCGTTTTTGTAACTAAAGTGAAAATAAAGCTAGACACTTTTGTATCAGGATGAATATCATCCACTACCGTTAAATGCAGTTGCACAAGTAAATTTACAGACCATTTAGGTTAATTATCAGTAACTTAGATAATTAACTTAGGGTTCCAAGGAGTTAAACGATGCATGCTTCGCTGAAAATGTTATCAATATTAGGTATTAGTTTGGCTTTGTCTCAAACTCATGCCGAGCTGGTTCAATCATCTTATCTAAATAATGATGTTGACCAATCAAGTCTTGCTTCACGCGTGATTAGCAAAGACTCTACGAGTTTCAATTCGCACTTCTCGAATTTAAACAGTTTAGCAATTACTGAAAGTTCAGGTGATAAAATTCGTCGCGAAACAATCGCAGCGAAAATTCAAGTACCTGTTGAAGAGCCTTCAGTGATTGATAAACTTAATAATGTTGCTTCAAACACTGTTCGTCGTTTTAGTCAAACAGGCGTTGCTTCTTGGTACGGTCGTCAATTTCACGGTCGTAAAACCGCAAGTGGCGAAACATTTGATATGAATGCACTTACTGCAGCGCATCGTAGCCTACCGCTTAATTGCTATATTCGTGTAACGAATAAATCTAATGGTAAAAGCGTCGTTGTTAAAGTAAATGATCGCGGCCCATTTCATGGTAATCGTGTTGTAGATTTATCTTACGGTGCTGCGAAATCTCTTGGTATTACCAATGCTGGTACTGCGCGTGTAAGCATCGAACGTGTGGATGGTCCAAATTCTTAGGTTCTCATGATTCAGCGAAGCATTTAACGAAAAGCCACTCATCGAGTGGCTTTATTATTTTTAATTTTTTTTGATGTGACCAATATACAAAAAAGAATCTTGATTTATCATCTTATGTCATACTGTCGTTTATAGAATAAATAAAATTCAAATAATCAGTGAAGGAAATAGGATGAAGACAATTACAGAATGGTTAGATGAATATAGTGATAGCCATCAAAACCCAACCAATAAAACATTACACTGGATTTGCGTACCCACGATTCTATTCTCGATCATTGGCATACTCGCTCATTTCAGCGCATTACTGACTACCCTTTTACTGGTGTTAACACTCATCTTTTATGCAAGATTAGATCTTGTACTCGCGGTTGCACTGGCAGCGTTATTATTGGTCATGTCTTGGCTTATTATTATTCTTCCATTCGGGAAAGGATTCTATATTGCTCTGTTCGTTTTGGCTTGGATAGGTCAATTTTACGGGCACAAAATTGAAGGGAAAAAGCCTTCTTTCTTTAAAGACCTCCAATTCCTTCTGATTGGCCCTCTATGGTGTATGGATGCTTACCTAGATAAGATACTACCTAATTGGAAATCACGCCAAATCAGCGCTTAAATTAGCAAATACGGCACTGGTTAAATTAGAATTTAATTTAGCCCGTTTTTACATTGATTAACTAATTCATTGATAACTTCGACCTTGATGCTTTAACCAACCATCAATATGCCGTTTATTAGGGTCATGGTGAGTCCAATGAATTACACCACCCTTGTCAGTATATTCATATTCACCATAGAACTCGACGATATCCCCTTTTTGAATATTCTCAACACGTGGTGCCAAGTCTATATTATGAGCTACCAAAACCGTCTGACCATGATTAAGTTTTAAAATAAATTTCTGATGTCTAGATCCTTCATTATCATCTTTTAATATTGCAACAACTTCTCCAGAAGCCCTAACTTGCACATCACTGATCTTTTTTTGAAAAAGTGTCGCTATTTTTGCGGCATCATCATTATCCGCAGAGGATAGTTCTCGTTGGTTAGCATCATTATAGTGAGTACTTTCATCTGTAGGATTTAGTACGTGCTCATTACTCTGTTTTAAATCGATACCTAAATATGCTGCGATCACAACCACAATTAACGCAACAATACTCATTTTTGATTTCTGAGACATATTGATCTCTAAGTTATATTTTTATTTCATCCTAAAGTTTATATCATTTAGACCCATCAAAAAAAAGAAAAAGCCCTTAAAGGGCTTTTTCTTTTTCAAAATAATTGAATCAATTATTTTGCAGCAGCTTGAGCAGCAGCAACTTCTTCAGCGAAAGAAAGTTCAGCTTTTTTCTCAATACCTTCACCCACTTCGAAACGTACGAATTGAGCAACAGTTGTACCTGTAGATTTAAGAACATCAGCAACTTTCTTGTCGTTGTCGATAACGTACATTTGACGCTCAAGAACAACTTCATTTAAGTATTTTTCAACTGAACCAGTTACCATTTTTTCAACGATATTCGCTGGTTTACCAGATTCAATTGCTTTTGCTTCAGCAATTTCTTTCTCTTTAGCGATTAACTCAGCAGAAACACCTTCAGCATTTACAGCAACTGGGTTGAACGCAGCAACGTGCATTGCGATACCTTTACCAGTAGCAGCATCACCAGCAAATGAAACTACAACACCGATTTTTAAACCGTGTTTGTAAACTGCAAGGTTTTCACCTTCAACGATTTGAGCACGACGAACTTGAATGTTTTCACCGATTTTTTGAACAAGCGCAATACGAGCTTCTTCTACAGTTGCACCATCTTCAAGTTTCAATTCAGCAATTTGAGCAGCATCAGTTACATTCGCAGCAAGCGCAGCAGCAGCAACTTTCGCAGAGAAACCAGCAAAGTTTTCGTCTTTAGCAACGAAGTCAGTTTGACAGTTTACTTCTAAAAGAATTGCTTTATTGCCTTCTTGAGCAATTGTAATCGCGCCATCAGCAGCAATGTTACCTGCTTTTTTAGCAGCTTTTGCTTGACCAGATTTACGAAGGTTGTCGATCGCTAACTCGATATCGCCACCAGCTTCTGTCAACGCTTTTTTACATTCCATCATTGCTAGACCAGTACGATCACGCAACTCTTTAACCATGCTTGCAGTAATAGCAGTCATGTTATTCTCCTAAATTCGGTCGAGATATGTATCTGTTAACAAAAACGGCCCAAATTAATCATCTGGGCCGTTTTGCTTGATTGATGCTTAAGATGCCACGATTACGTGTCGCAAAAATGACAAATCCGCATCAAATCGCATTAAGCCTCAGGAGCTTCTTTAGCAGCTTCTTCGCCTTTAGCTTGCGCATTAGCTTGAGTTTGAGCGTATTCTTTACCAGCAATAATCGCATCAGCCATCGCAGTAGCGTAAAGAGTTACAGCGCGGATCGCATCATCGTTACCAGGAATAACGAAATCAACGTTATCTGGGTTAGAGTTAGTATCAACGATACCGATTACTGGAATACCAAGGTTCTTAGCTTCTTTGATTGCAATCGCTTCGTGGTCAACGTCGATGATGAACAATGCGTCAGGTAAACCACCCATGTTCTTAACACCGCCAAGAGCACGTTCAAGTTTTTCCATTTCACGAGTACGCTCTAAAGCTTCACGTTTAGTAAGCTTAGCGAAAGTACCGTCAGTAGACTGAGTTTGAAGATCTTTAAGACGGTTGATTGATTGACGAAGAGTTTTCCAGTTCGTCAACATACCACCTAACCAACGGTGATCTACATATGGTTGACCAGCACGTTGAGCTTGTTCACGGATGATGTTAGAAGCAGCACGTTTAGTACCAACGAACAATACTTTGTTCTTTTTGCTTGCTAGATTGTTAACAAAGTTCAATGCATCATTTAACGCAGGAACAGTGTGCTCAAGGTTGATGATGTGAATTTTGTTACGCGCACCAAAAATGTATTGACGCATTTTTGGGTTCCAGAAGCGAGTTTGGTGACCGAAGTGCGCACCAGCTTGAAGAAGGTCGCGCATGCTTACGTTGTAATCTGCCATTTTCTTTACCTTAAAAGTTTGGGTTAGGCCTCCATATGTCCGCATTCTCCACCCTTACGGGCACCCAGAGTAATGTGTCGACATATGTGCGGATTTTATTAACCAACATATCATCCGATTAAGTGAATCTATTCACGAAAAGCATTTGATAAATTGGGCGGCTATTTATACCATAGTCACACACAAATTTCCAAAAGTTTTTAAAGATCATGAACAGTACTTATGAAGCACCACGTCGTTTAATTAAATCTGCTGAAGATATCGAAAAGATGCGTGTGGCGGGACGACTAGCGGCAGAAGTTTTGGATATGATCAAACCGCATATCAAGCCTGGTGTGAGTACACTAGAATTGGATACGATTTGTCATGATTATATTGTGCATAAACAAGATGCCATTCCTGCTTGCCTAGGCTATGGTGCTGCGCCTGGTCGTCCTGCATTCCAGCATACGATTTGCACATCAGTAAACCATGTGGTTTGCCACGGTATTCCCTCTGAAAACAAAATCTTAAAGAAAGGTGACATCTTGAATATTGATGTCACAGTGATTAAAGATGGATTTCATGGTGATACCAACATGATGTACATCGTGGGTGGCGAGACTTCTATTCTTGCAGATCGCTTATGCAAAGTTGCACAAGAAGCAATGTATCGTGGTATTGCTACGGTAAAACCTGGTTCGACGATCGGTGATATTGGTCATGCGATTCAAAAATATGTTGAGTCAGAGCGTTTCAGTGTCGTTCGTGAATATTGTGGTCATGGTATTGGCACTGTTTTCCATGATGAACCTCAAGTGCTTCATTACGGTCAACCAAATTCAGGCATGGTTTTAGAAGAAGGTATGACATTTACAATTGAACCAATGGTCAATGCTGGTGTATGGCAAACTAAACTTCTTGGTGATAAATGGACAGTTGTAACGAAAGATCATAAATTATCTGCGCAATATGAACATACTGTTTTAGTCACTAAAACAGGTGTCGAGGTATTAACTGCTCGCCCTGAAGAGGATTTATCCCGATTTCAATAATTTTAGTTAATTAATAAAGTTAAAAAAGTCAGACCAATTTAAATTGATCTGACTTTTTATTTTGCTAAGTCACTCAATAAGAAATAAATTCACAAACAAACCTAACAAATGTTGGATTTTTAAGATTTAAATTCATGATTTTTAAAATTTTTTTATCACAAAAATGAGTAAAAATGCTTTTCAAACTGATTCATTTTATGTTTATATAACGCTTAAAGAATGTAAAACAACAACTAGCAACAAAATCGGACAGGGAGTCCAAAATGACGAAAAAAGCATTCTGGTGCATGGTCGTACCTATTGTTTTTGCATCTACAACCATTTATGCAGAATCATCATTTTTTAATCTGGATGAAACTGAAGGGTTTAAACGATATTCAATTTCAGTCGGACCATTACATGTTATGCCTCAAGGTAAAGCCAAGGCACCTAAAATTCGTACAGCAGTAAAAAATGGTGAAGTTGCAAAAAATGGTGATATTACACTTTCTACAGTTTTTGAGAACTTAGATCCTGATAAACAAAAAGAAAATCAAAGTATGCAAGCGCTTTTGAAGATCGTTGATGCTTTTAGTGATACTTATCCAGCCAGTCAAAGTGGAACTTCAACTGTAAGCGGCATTGAAAGTTGGAGTATGGATGGTTCTGGAATGACTGCAGATGATGTCACAACACTTGGCATCATGATCAATTACCATTTCAACGATAAGATCTCATTCGAGAGTAAAGCTGGGTTCCCCCCAAAAGTAGATATTCAAGGTAAAGGTAAGATTACAGCACCATTCACAGCCGAAGCAAATTCAACACTTTTAGGTATACCTTTACCAACAATCTATCTTAAGAATGATCTGCCAATTACAGATCTTGAAAGTCATGGAAATTCTATTGCGACAGCACGTGCATGGACTCCAATGTGGGAATTGCAGTACCATTTTGGACAGACTGGGATCAATAAATTTAGACCCTATGTTGGGCTTGGACTTATGGTCGCATACTTTAATGAATTAGAATTGAATCCAAGCCTTGAAAAAGACCTAATTGATTCAGGTCACATGATTGCCAATATGAAAAATGGACGCGGTGGCGATGCATTAATTAAAGGTAAAAAAAGTACAGCAAATCCCAAGGTTAAACTTGAGTCCGAATTGAGTTTTGCGCCAATAGCCACGCTTGGGTTTACTTACGACTTCAATCAGAACTGGTTTGCAGTTGCATCTATTAGTTATGCACATCTAACAGGTAAAACCACAATTGAAGTCAACGATGATAAACTCGGAACATTATTTTCATCGGAAGTTGATTTAGAAGTAAATCCTATCATTGGTTATGCTGGTGTAGGCTATCGCTTCTAAAACACTTGAGGCATATTGAAGCCACACCACAATATGCCCAACCCATCACAAATAAATAAAAAATAAGACAATTAGAACACACTTTAAAATCCAACTTATATCATATTTTTCAATAATTTAAAAATTGTAAATTAGGATAATAAATTTGATTTCAAGTGAACAAACTGCTTTGCATTTAGATGATTTAATGAATATAAAATGAACTAAAAATTGGACATGGAGTCCTTCAAACAATGAAGAAGTTTTTAGTTCCTACATTATTCGCAAGTTCATTCTTATCTTCTCTGAGTTATGCGGAGTCAGGATATTTCAGCCTTTCTGATGAGGGGTTTAAGCGCTTTTCAATTTCAGTGGGTGCATTACACGTAATGCCACAAGGTAAGGCCCAACCTTTTAATGTAAAAACAGTCATAAATGACAATTATGAATCAAAAGTTGGGGACATTAATGCTTCCACGGTAATCGATAACCTTGACCCAGATCGTAAACCAAATTATTTAGTAGAAGGTATTGTTAAATTAATTTCTGCTTTTCAAGGCAATGTCTCAGGGGCTATTAGTGGAAAATCCTATATTAATGGATTAGCTGAATGGGATAATCCGAATACTGGCTTGGAGGCTGATAAAGTTACAACAGTTGGCATCATGAGCAGTTATCACTTTACAGATAATTTGTCTGTGGAAATAAAAGGTGGAATTCCACCTAAAGTGGATATCAAAGGTATTGGAAATATTAAAGCCCCCTTCTCAGCTACTGCAGCACCCTTAGGTGGAATTGCGGGGAACTTAGACCTCAAAAATAATATTCATATTACTAATCTAGAACAATCTTCAAAAGCTGCTGAAGCTAGAGCATGGACCCCTGCTTTTGAATTACAATATCGTTTTGGTGAGACCGGGATTAATAAATTCCGCCCTTATGTTGGCGTTGGATTAATGTACGCTTATTTTAATGAGCTAAAAATGGATCCAGGTATTGAAAAAGATTTAGTCGCCGCTGGGCATATGATCCAAAATATTATTAATCAAAATGCTGGTGCAGCACTCGATAAGAAAGATACCAATGGAAAAATGAAAGTTAATTTAGAAGCAACTGATGTTTTTGCACCTATAGCTACAGTTGGATTCACCTACGACTTTAATGATACATGGTATGCAGTAGCATCTATTAGTTACGCCCACTTGCAGAATGAAACGAAGATCACAGTCGTCAATGAAAATACTGGACAAGAGTTAATCAACTCAAAAGCTGATATCGAGATTAACCCGATATTAGGCTATGCTGGGGTTGGCATGCGTTTCTAACGCATAGAGTAAGAAAAGAGGCAATTGCCTCTTTTTTTTGTAATCAAACAAAAACCAAACATAATTGGCAAATTATTACTACAATGTGTCTAAAAATAAATTTGATAATAAAAATACAAAAATAATCACTCTTTATTTACAGTTTTGGACATGGAGTTCCATAATGAAAAAAAAACTAGCTTACTTAGTTGCATCTATCAGTGCGTTAAGTTTTCCAGTCTTCAGTTATGCAGATTCACCTTATTTTAGTTTGAAAGATGGCGACGGCTTTAAACGTTTTTCTGTGTCAGTGGGTGCATTACATGTAATGCCTCAGGGTAAAGCTCAACCAATTAATATTAACACTGCTGTAGCCGAGGGTGAAAATACTCGCGTAGGTGATATCTCTATGAATTCAGTTATTGATAATTTAACTGAAGAAAATACAGGTTTAGCTGATTTAGTTAAATTTCTTGACAACTTAGGACTTAATCAATTACCTAGCCAGCTAAGCGGTACTGCTGATATCTATAATTTGTCACAGTGGAAAGCTGAAGGTACGGGTTTAGAAGCAGACGACGTCACAACACTTGGTATTATGACTAACTATTTTTTCACTGATAACATTTCTTTTGAAGTGAAAGCTGGCATTCCACCCAAAGTTGATATCCAAGGTAAAGGTCAAATTTATGCACCTTTTAAAGCTACTGCAAAACCAGAATTAGATCTTATTGATTCAATCCCTGGTGGTATTGCGCTTGGGGAAATGTACTTACAAAAAGATCTACCAATCACTGATTTATCAGCCCATGGTAAAGTTGCAGAAGCTCGTGCATGGACTCCAGCATTCGAATTCCAATACCATTTTGGTAAAACAGGCGTAAATAAATTTAGACCTTATGTAGGGCTTGGTTTGATGTATGCATACTTCAATGAATTGGAAATGAACTCCAACCTTGAAGCTGATCTAGTCGCTGCAGGTCATAAAATTGCGAACATCAAATTAGGTGAAGCTGGGAAAGCACTTGATGGAATTGAAAGTACTGCGAATCCTAAAGTTAAACTCGAAGCTAAAGATGCTTTCGCCCCTGTAGCTACTGCCGGTTTTACTTATGATTTCAACGATCGTTGGTTTGCAGTCGGGTCAATTTCCTATGCGCATCTTAAAGGTGAAACCACAATTACAGTAAACGATGCTGAACTTGGTGAATTAATCAATGCAAAATCAGATATCGAAATTAATCCGATTCTGGGATATGCCGGTATTGGTTATCGATTCTAATTTCCATCAGTCTTCATAAAGCGGCCAAGTGCCGCTTTATTCATTCTAATAACTAAATTTTATTGATTGATAAATTTTTATTCTGTCGTCATGATGCTACTGATCTTTTAAAATTACAAAAAATGCTAAGCGGATTGACCATGTCAGAAACCAAATTTTCAAAACCCCTCATCTTTATGCTCATTGGGAGTGCTTTTATTTTGGCACTCTCCTTAGGTGTCAGACATGGATTTGGCTTGTATTTAGTTCCAATGAGTCATGAGTTTAATTGGAATCATCAAGTTTTTAGTTTAGCAATTGCCTTTCAAAATTTATTATGGGGTGCTGTTCAACCCTTTACTGGAGCGCTAGCAGATAAATATGGGAGTAAAAAAGTCGTTGCCGTAGGCGGCGCTTTATATGCGATTGGACTTGTGATGATGGCATTTAGCTCAACAGGGCTTCTCATCAATCTTAGTCTAGGTTTAATCATTGGTTTGGCTTTATCAGCTACTTCATTTTCTGTTTTGCTCTCTGCTGTCGGACGTGCAGCGCACCCAAGTCGACGTAGTATGGCTATGGGTATTGCCAGCGCAGCAGGCTCTTTTGGGCAATTTATTATGTTGCCAACCACACTTTTACTCTTACAAAATTTTGGTTGGTCATCGGCGCTACTCATCACAGCGATTTTAATTGCATTAATTGTACCCTTGGCTTGGATGCTAAAAGCTCCAATGTATCAAGCGCCTCAAACAGTTGATGCGATCACTAAACCTTCTTTAAGTTTTAAACAAATACTCATAGTTGCCAAAAACCACAAACCTTTTATCTGGTTGGCATTAGGATTTTTAGTTTGTGGATTTCAGGTCGTATTTTTGGGCATTCATTTGCCGGGTTATTTAACTGACCATGGTTTTAGCACCACAACTGGTACTATGTTTTTAGCCTTGGTTGGGCTATTTAATATTGTTGGAACTTACACTGCTGGTTGGCTGGGTGATAAATATTCCAAACCTAAATTGCTCATGTGGTTATATGGACTACGTGGCATCGCCATCATTTTATTCCTTGCATTGCCACTCTCGATCTTTACGATTTATAGTTTTGCCATCATTATGGGGTTGTTATGGTTATCAACCGTTCCCCTTACCAATGGTATTGTTGCTAATATGTTTGGGGTTAAGTATCTCACCATGCTAAGTGGAATTGTATTTTTTACTCACCAAGTCGGTTCATTTTTTGGAGGATGGTTGGGTGGCTTAAATCATGATATGACAGGCAATTACAATATTATTTGGATGATGTGTATTGCGCTCAGTATCTTCGGTGTATTCATTCATTTATTTGTTAATGAGGAGAATGTCGTCAATGACTAATCGCTTCAATTTGCTCAACATCATCATATTTATCGGAGTCATCCTTCTGCTTAGTCTGTCGATTACTCTGTGGATGAACACTCCTGATTTATTTGCATATTTTAATCAAGCTTTTTGCGCACATTAATTCATATAATTTCATGGTTTTGACAGCTCAGTTTTTTAAATTCCTCAATCAAATAATCTAATAAACATCTCACGGCAGGCATCATGCCTTGTCGTGATGTATAGGCAACATGAATAACGCCACGAGGCAACTCCCATTCAGGGACTAATTCTACAAGAGTGCCTTGATTAAGCTCTTCATAAACAAACACTCTAGGTAATGATGCTATTCCAACACTGTTCAACACTGCAGATTTTATGGCAGCAAAATTATCAGTTTTGAGTCTTGGAAAGAATTCTATTTCTTGAAACTGATTAACTGTGTCAAATTTGGATTGAAATCTCCAAATCGATTTTGGGACATGAAAACCTATACTCGGAAGTTGTGCAAGGTTATCCAAATGGATAGGTTCATGAATCTGTTGAATTAATTCAGGCGTTGCCACTAACACATGTTGCCAAGCATCAAGCTCTCGTACAATCAAGTCGCTATCTTCAAGTGGTAAATTTCTCACCCTAACAGCCAAATCAATCCCCTCTTCTATGAGATCAATTTTACGATTTGTTGCGACCAGATGAACTTGAACACGTGGGTAATGTTGCATGAATTTAGCAATCATATTCCCCAATGGAAACTCAACCAAACCAATTGGGCACGAGATTCGAATTAAACCTGAAGGCTCGCTCGACAAACTTTGCTCTACAAAATTTTCTGCCGCCTCCACTTGATCCAAAATCTTAATACAATATTCAAAAAATTCTTGACCAACTGCGGTTACGGCAAACTTTCGTGTATTTCGTTGCAATAATCTTACGTGTAAACGGTTTTCTAAATCTGAAATATGACGAGATAACTTAGATTTTGTAATACCTAAAGCTTCACTCGCTTTAGTAAAACCTTGATATTTAACGACCTGCACAAAATAGTAGTAATCATTTAAATTTTGCATAATTGTTTCATTTTTGGAATTATCTGTTGAGAGAATCGCCCTGTAATCTCATCAATATACCTCAATATCATGATTAGAACGATATATAGAGGAATACAAAATGACACACGTTCAGAAAGTTTATACCAGCGATCGAAGCACGTGGGTGGGTGATGGTTTTCCAACAAACTCTATGTTACCCATGCATGAAATAGGAAATCATACCAGCCCATTCCTTGTAATGGGTTATACAGGTCAATATCGATTTTCTCCAAGTCACCACCAACGCGGTGTTGGTTTACACCCCCACCGTGGCTTTGAAACGGTGACGATTGTCTATGACGGCGAATTAGAGCATCGTGACTCAAAAGGCAATCATGGAAAAATTGGTCCAAACGAAGTGCAATGGATGACCGCAGGTAAAGGTATTCTGCATGAAGAACACCATTCAGAAGCTTTTGCAACAACTGGCGGAGTTTTGGATATGGTTCAACTTTGGGTAAATCTACCACAGCATGCAAAGATGACTGAGCCGAGATATCAGGAGTTGACTGAGCAAAACATTCCTGAAGTTTTATCTCACGATGAGCAAACCAAGATTCGTGTTATTGCTGGTCAATATCAAATCGGCTCAACTGTTTATCAAGGCCCAGCTCAAACATTTAGCAACATGAATGTTTATGACATTAGACTTAATCATAGAGCACACCTTCCATTAAATCTTATGCCAAACTGGAATCAACTGATTTTCATCCTTGATGGAGAAGTTGAGATTGATGGTCAGATCTATACAGCCATGCAAACGCTTTATCTTGATCCAACATCAACAGGGGTAGAAATATTTGCTCATCGTACGGCGAAAATTCTTTGCTTAAGTGGTGAACCATTGAATGAACCCATTGTTGCCCACGGTCCTTTCGTCATGAATACTCAGGAAGAAATCGTGCAAGCATTTGATGATTTCAGAAATGGAAATTTTGCTTAATTTAACACCCACAAGCCTTATCGTTTGATGATAAGGCTTACTTCTCATCACTCCTTCATTCATTTCAAATACTTGTCATAATCGCCTATTAGACTTAGTTCAAAAACATCGTACGATTACTAAATGAAATCAGATAATTTTCCTAAAGTTAGCTTATCAGCACTATTTTTTATTTTTCTTAAATTAGGATGTATTTCATTTGGTGGTCCTGCAGCGCATTTGGTGTTATTTCATCGCACTTTTGTTGATCGGCTCAAATGGCTAAGCTCTCATGAATATGGACAATTGGTCGCATTAACACAATTGTTGCCAGGTCCGACCAGTAGTCAAGTGGGGCTATCGATAGGATATTTATCCAAAGGATATTGGGGGGGCTTTATTGCTTGGTTAGGATTTACATTACCTGCCTTCATTCTAATGACTTCATTTGCTATTTTTGGTCAATATTTTTTTTCTGATGTACCTCTTGAACTCTTTCACGTCATCCATTTGATTGTAATAGCCGTCGTCATTTGGGCTTTTTTACAAATGTTCAAAAGCTTCTGTACTGAAATTTGGCAGTATGTCCTGATGCTGAGTTCTGCTTTTTTTATTTATTTTACACAGTGGAGCTATAGTCAAATTTTCTTAATTTTAGTGTCTGGATTCATTGGCTTAGCTTTTACGAAAAAAGGAAAATCTCAGCCATCACCGCACATCAAAACCACTCAGGCATATCAAAAGTATCATTATCTCTGGCTCATCCTGTTTATAGCTTTATTTATTATTTTTCCTGCGCTGCAATTTATCTATTCATCAAGCTTGCTTAGCAATCTAGAAAGCTTTTATCACACTGCTTCAATGGTTTTTGGGGGCGGTCATATCATCCTGCCACTCATGTATGAAGATTTTGTGCTTACTCAACACATCACTGCGGAACAATTTGACTTAGGCTATGCATTTGCTCAACTTATTCCAGGCCCTTTATTTAGCTTTGCAGGATACGTTGGCACATATTTAGGATTTACCGCATCGCCTTTACTTAACGCTGCGATTGCAACCAGTATAATTTTCCTGCCCTCATTTCTGCTTATTTTCGGCACGCTCCCTTATTGGTCAAAATGGGTCAAAAACAAAAAGATTGCAGCAGCCGTCGCTGCTATTAATGCAGCGGTCATCGGATTATTACTCTGTTTAATTGCTCAAATGGCTGAAAAACATCTACACTCAATTTATGATTTTATTTTTATCGGCATTGTCATTCTTTTACTGAGATCAAAAATCCCTGTCATCATCTCTTTATTAGCGAGCTTTGTTAGCTATGGAGCTTTATTGTATTTTGTGATTTAAAGATCAACCTTAAATGCAAAAAATAAAAAAACTCGCAAGCCTGAACTTGCGAGTTTTTATCATCAAGTCGCCTTAGAACAAACGATTCATCCCGTTTAACGTTGCTACACGATAAGCTTCAGCCATCGTTGGGTAGTTAAACGTTGTCTCAACAAAATACTTGATGGTGTTGTTCGGACTATTCATCACGGCTTGACCAATATGGATAATTTCAGAAGCATTATTACCGAAGCAATGCACACCTAAAATTTCTAAGGTTTCGCGATGGAATAAAATCTTTAACTCACCCACTGTATCACCCGTGATTTGTGCACGAGCGAGGTGACGGAAAGACGCCTGACCAACTTCATAAGGAATTTTTTCTTCAGTTAATTCCTGCTCAGTTTTACCAATTGATGAAATCTCTGGAATGGTATAAATACCAGTAGGGATATCAACCACGGGTTGGATACCTTGTTCACCGCTCATAATCGCGCCAGCACAACGACCTTGGTCATATGCAGCTGAAGCTAGAGACGGCCAACCAATCACATCACCCGCAGCATAAATGTTTTCAACTTCAGTTTGATACTGCTCGTTCACTGATAGTTGTCCACGGCTGTTTGGTTTGATACCAACATTTTCCAAGCCAAGACCATCTGTATTACCAGATCGACCATTACACCATAGAATTGCATCAGCTTTAATTTTCTTGCCGCTTTCAAGATGCAACACCACATGATCATCAAATGTTTCTAAGTGATCAATCTGCTCATTGTGGCGAATCAATACACCTTGTTCACGTAAGTGATATGACAATGCATCAGCAATTTCGTCATCTAAATAGCTCAGTAATTTATGCTGTGTATTAATCAAATCAACTTTGTGATCTAAGCCAATAAAGATAGATGCATATTCACAGCCAATGACACCAGCGCCATAAATAATGATTTTTTGAATTGAAAAATCTAGATCTAAGATTTTGTCAGAATCAAACACACGTGGGTGATTGAAATCTAGAATTGAAGGACGATATGGACGACTACCTGTGGCAATCACCAACTGTTTAAAAATAATCGTTTCTTTCACACCTTCAGGCGTGAAAATCACAACTGTATTCTGATCTTGGATATAAGCACGACCGTGGAAAATATCAATGCGGTTGCGGTCGTAAAAAC
The DNA here is from genome assembly GCF_056779755.1 of Acinetobacter sp. 24-47-66. Taxonomy (NCBI): domain Bacteria; kingdom Pseudomonadati; phylum Pseudomonadota; class Gammaproteobacteria; order Moraxellales; family Moraxellaceae; genus Acinetobacter; species Acinetobacter sp. 24-47-66. Next base: position 148,786 of record NZ_JBWYIL010000001.1, on the reverse strand, counting down.
GCGAGTGTGTATCTACTTGCTGTTGGATCACTTTATGCGCATTACGAAGCACTTGCTTCATGGTGAATTGTTTCCAATCACCCACTTTTTGGAACATTGGATCACGTTGATAACGGATAATGCTAGAAACCGTTTGACGTAAAGCTTTACTTGGAATAGTTCCTACATGAGTACAGTTACCACCAAGTTGTTCACGCATATCAACTACTGCAACGCGCTTGCCTGATTTGGCAAGTTTCATTGCCGCACCTTCACCAGCAGGGCCTGAACCTAAAACGACTGCATCATATTTGACAAAGGTTCCACTCACGACCTCTTTCTTACGCGGCATTCAATGCTCCTATACAATTATCTCTTCATTTATCTAACTTATATTATGACTGAAAATGCGCACATTTGCTGTATTTCAATACCATATATTGCTTGATAGCCACATTTATTTTATGAATATCGTTTTTGCCCAATTTATGCATAAATTCGCTATAATAAGAGACCTATTTTTAATATTTCCTCCCGTCACACATTAGTGGAATCGTTGAATATGTCAGAAAACCGTAAACCAGTACAGGGTGAAAAACTTCGTGGCGCTGAGAAAGTTGCACGTATTCCTGTAAAAGTGATTCCTACGGTTGAAGCACCTCGTAAACCAGACTGGATTCGCGTCAAAATGGCTGCACCAGAAGAGGTTCAACGCATTAAATCAACTTTACGTGAACAAAAATTACATACAGTGTGTGAAGAAGCTGCATGTCCAAACCTTCCTGAATGTTTTGGTGGTGGTACAGCAACTTTCATGATTATGGGTGACATTTGTACACGTCGTTGCCCATTTTGTGATGTGGCACATGGTCGTCCGAATGCATTAGACCCAGATGAACCGCGCCACATGGCTGAGACAATTGCAAACTTAGGTTTGAAATACGCTGTTATAACATCTGTAGACCGTGATGATCTACTCGATGGTGGAGCGCAACACTTTGTTGATTGTATTAAAGAAGCGCGTGCTTTAAGTCCTAATACATTATTGGAAATTTTAGTACCTGATTTCCGTGGTCGTATGGATGTTGCATTACGCATCATGACGGAATGTCCTCCAGATGTGTTTAACCACAACATTGAAACCGTACCACGCTTATACAAAGCAATGCGTCCGGGTTCAGACTATCAACACTCCTTAAATCTTCTTAAAATGTTTAAAGAATACTGCCCAGATATTCCAACTAAATGTGGCTTGATGGTGGGTATTGGTGAAACTGAAGAAGAAGTTCTCGCACTTCTTGATGACCTCAAAGCACACGATGTTGACTACGTAACGATTGGTCAATATTTACAACCATCGAAAGAACATGCACCAATTGATCGCTTCGTCACACCTGAAGAGTTCGAACGCTATACAGCACATGGGCAAAAATTAGGCTTTAAAAATATTTGGGCTGCACCTATGGTACGTTCAAGTTATTTTGCTGATCGTCAATACTATGGCGAACCAGTACCAGCAGTTCGTCGTAAAGCTGATCCTGCAAAGAAAATTACTGTTCAAACAATCGAAGCATAATTCTTCTTACTTTAAAGCCCTCGTATGAGGGCTTTTTTGTTTGTGGTTTTTATAATTCTCAATTACTTATTGACACATTTCTTATCTCTCTTCAGCTTGAATTTTGAATATTTTTCAAACAATCTTATCCAATATAAGTATTAATATGCGTCCGTTTTAGAACTCAACGCTTTCGTTTCACATTTCATGATCCAATATCGCTGTAGATCTGATGTTTGTGCTTTGATTAAATTTACTGTGGGTATTGGCTCCATGACCAAATCATAAATGGAGCAGTTCATAATGTTTTTTATACTCAGTTTAATTATTCTATTTATAACACTCTGGGCTATTTTTTATTTCGAATTCTCAAGAACTTCTGGGGCTATCACACTCACAGTCGTATCTATTTTAGTTGCGTTGATCAGCCCTTGGTCGCTGATACTCGGTATTCCTTTTATCCTAATTTCATTGATTGTCAGTATTGATACGTTAAGGATGAAATTTATTACACAACCTGCCTATAAAGCTCTAGCCAATGCAATGCCAACAATGAGTAGTACCGAGCGTGAAGCATTAGATGCAGGAACCAGTTGGTGGGAAAAAGAATTGTTTATGGGGGCACCAGACTGGAAGAAATTTGATCAGTATCCGTACCCCACACTGTCTGAAGAAGAACAATCATTTATCGATCATGAAGTCGAACAGCTCTGCCAGATGCTGGATGAATGGGATATTCACCATCATCGTAAAGACCTCCCTGAAGAAGTCTGGTCATTTATTAAATCCAAAGGTTTTCTGGGTTTAATTATCCCTAAAGAATACGGCGGTAAACAATTCAGCTCATTTGCGCAAAGCCGTATCATGAGTAAGATTGCCTCGCGCTCACTTACCACTGCTGTCAGTTGTATGGTGCCTAACTCTTTAGGTCCAGGAGAATTACTCTTACACTACGGTACTGAAGATCAAAAGAATCGTTATTTACCAGGTTTAGCAAAAGGTGAAGAAATTCCATGTTTTGGTTTAACAAGCCCTGAAGCAGGTTCAGATGCAGGTGCAATTCCTGACACAGGTGTGGTTTGTTATGGTCAATTTGAAGGACAAGAAGTTCTTGGCCTAAAAATGAATTTTTCCAAACGTTGGATTACACTTGCCCCTGTTGCTACGGTGGTCGGTTTAGCTTTCAAATTATATGACCCTGAAGGTTTACTAGGTGATAAAAACAAAACTGAATACGGAATCACATGTGCCCTATTACCAGCTGATCATGAAGGTGTGATTGTAGGAGCACGCCATAATCCAGGTTCGCCATTTATGAATGGTACCGTGGATGGTAAAGATGTCTTCATTCCGCTGGATTGGATTATTGGTGGTGTAGAAAATGCAGGTAAAGGCTGGCGTATGCTGATGGAATGTCTGGCAGTTGGCCGCGGTATTTCTCTTCCAGCACTATCAACAGCTGCAGGTGAAATGTGTTATTTAAATGTCGGCGCCTTTGCTCGTGTCCGTCAACAATTCAAAATTTCAGTCGGTAAATTCGAAGGTGTTCAAGAGGTTTCAAGTGATATCGCTAGCGATACCTATATGCTTGAAGCATTCCGTTACCTAGTGACTTGTGGCCTAAACCAAGGGGGTAAACCTGCAGTCATGACTGCAATGGCAAAATACTACGCAACTGAGACCATGCGTAAGATTGTTAATCATAGTATGGACATTGTGGGCGGGCGTGCTATCCAAATGGGTCCTCGTAACTTCTTGGCGCTCATGTACCAAGCGATCCCTGTTTCGATTACTGTTGAGGGTGCCAATATTCTGAGTCGTTCACTGATGATTTTTGGTCAAGGTTCGATGCGTTGTCATCCCTATTTATTTGAAGAATTACAACTTTTACAAGCCGAAAATAAAGATGCAGCCTTAAAAGAGTTTAATGACATTCTTTATAAGCATTTGGGTTATACATTTAATCGAACCGCTAAATCATTTGCTTATGGTTTTATAGGCGGATCAACAGAAGGTTCAGTAAAGGCTGATGATTTCAGTCGCCCTTACTACAAAACCATTAATCGTTTGAGTGCTAATTTTGCCTTAGTCGCAGACATGTGCTTAGGCCTCCTTGCAGGTGATATCAAACGCAAAGAAATGCTGTCTGGACGATTAGCAGATATGCATTCACACTTATTTATTGCGACTGCTATTCTTAAATTTTATGAAAATGGTCAACGTACTGAAGCTGAACAACTGCACGCTAAACTCGCACTTGAGAAAGCATTATATGCATCTCAAGAAGCGTTCTATGGTCTGTTTGATAACTTCCCTGTAAAAATTGCCGCAAGTTTAGTCAAACTTATTTGTTTCCCTTTTGGTCGTCCTATTACTCAACCATCAGATGCCTTGAAACTTAAATTAGGTGAACTAATTCTTCAGGAAAATGCTTTCCGCGATGAATTAAAAAAACATGTCTTCTATAGCACTGATTCCGATGATGTCAATGGACGCATGGAGTCTACATTCCAAATGTTGCTTCAAATTGAGGATTTATGGAATAAGTTTAAAAAGGCTGAATCTAAAGGCCAATTTACAGGTCTGACTTTCGAAGAGCATATTGAATCTGCTCTTAAGGAGAATTTCATCACTCAAGCTGAAGCAGATCAGTTGCTTACGTATAACGCTAAACGTTTTGACAGTATGTTGACTGATGTTTTCGATACTGAACTTAATCAAAGTTTAGAACTTGAGAACCCTCACGCTCAGGCGTTGTCACACTCTACACAACACTAGTCACTCAATTGCTTCTGAAAAAACGATCCTAAAGGGTCGTTTTTTATTTTTTATTCCACTTTTTATATTTCATTCCACTATGGTGTTATAGAAAACAACATCAAAATAAGCGAAATTAAATGAAAACAAAATAATGAATCTTTATTCATTTTTTTATGATAATGTGATTACAACTCATAAAATAGCTGTCATTAAATTTTAAACATATGAAATTGACACGCATTTGAATCATATAAACTACAGGACAAGGATCAACGCTATGAGTCAAGAAATCGTATTAGTTGCAGGTAGCCGTACCGCTATGGGTAGCTTTCAGGGAGGACTTTCAAGCTTAACAGCCCCGCAACTTGGTGCTGAAGTCATTAAAGCCGTACTTGACCAATCTAAGCTTGCTGCAGACCAACTAGATGAAGTGATTATGGGCTGTGTTTTACCTGCGGGATTAAAACAAGGCCCTGCTCGTCAAGCGATGCGAATTGCAGGTGTACCAGATCATGTAGGTGCAACAACGATCAATAAAATCTGTGGGTCTGGCATGAAAGCCGTGATGCAAGCTGCAGATGCCATTAAAGCTGGCTCGGCAAATATTATTGTCGCTGGCGGAATGGAATCCATGTCGAATGCACCTTATCTCATGGACAAAGCACGTTCTGGTTTCCGTATGGGACATGGCAAAGTGATTGATCACATGTTCCAAGAAGGTTTGGAAGATGCTGAAACTGGCTATTCAATGGGTATTCTTGCTCAAGAAATGGCAGATAAGAAAAACTACACACGTGAACAACAAGACGATTTCGCGATTCGCTCCTTAACTCGTGCTCAGAATGCGATTCAAAATAATTATTTCAAAAATGAAATCACCCCCGTTACAGTAAGTTCACGTAAAGGCGATGTCATCGTTGCCCAAGATGAAAATCCATTTACAGCAAAAATTGATAAAATTCCTACGCTACGCCCAGCATTTGCTAAAGACGGTACAATTACTGCAGCCAATGCCAGTTCAATTAGTGATGGTGCATCAGCATTTTTAGTGACTTCTGCTGAACTCGCAACAGCAAAGGGACTTTCAACTTTAGCAACGATTAAAGCTTACGCAACGCACTCTCAACACCCATCAGAATTTACCATCGCACCTGTTGGTGCAATAGAAAAAGTATTAAACAAAGCGGGCTGGACTGTTGAAGACGTGGATTTGTGGGAAATTAATGAAGCGTTTGCGATGGTGACCATGGCAGCGATCGATGCTTTTCATTTAGATCCTGAAAAAGTGAATATCCACGGTGGAGCTTGTGCACTCGGACATCCATTGGGGTCATCAGGTTCACGAATTATTTTGACTCTCATCCATGCATTAAAACGCTTAGGTAAAACAAAAGGTGTTGCCGCACTTTGCATTGGTGGTGGAGAAGCAACTGCGATTGCGATTGAAATCCCAGCTTAATATTTATGCTATAGCGCATCTCAGGATGCGCTTTTTTTATGAGGAAAAAAATGTCAAAACAAGATTATGAAAATGGTTTAAAAGTTCGTACCGAAGTGATGGGAGAAACTTTTGTCAAACGTGCACAAGACAATACTGTTCCATTTACTCAACCACTTCAAGATTGGATTAATGAGCATGCATGGGGTTCAACTTGGCAACGTGAAGGCGTTTTACCACGCAAGTATCGTTCGTTAATCACGATTGCATTTTTAACAGCCCAAAAAAGCCCAACAGAACTTAAAGGTCATGTACGTGGTGCTTTAAATAACGGCGCAACTGTTGAGGAAATCCAAGAGGTTCTTTTGCACAGCTTGCCGTACTGTGGTGCTCCAGCTACACAAGAAGCATTTAGAGCCGCGTTAGAAGTCATTAATGAATATCAACAAAGCTAATCTCATTGAGCATTCATAGATAAACCGCTTAATCTACATTAAGCGGTATTTAAGGTATTTGGACGCTAGATTTAACTTAATTCAATTTTAGATTGATGTTCAAGCACCTGAACCACAGCTGAAAAATCAGAATCTTGAGCTTTCACTTTTTCAATTTGCATATACTGATTTTGTATAAGTTGCATCGTTGGCAAATCCAAAGCTTGCTCTTGAATTAGATCGGTCGCAATTCCAATATCCTTTTGTAAAAGATCTAAGGCGAAGGTTTTTGGAAATGCACGACTCAAGACACGTTGCGCCATAATATTTTCAGACATTGAACTTTTACCACTAGAATGATTAATACAATTTAATGCACTATTCAAATCTACTCCTTTTGATTTTAATACCGTCAATCCTTCTGCAAGTGCCCATAGATGGGTTGCCATCAACGTATTATTCACCGCTTTAACAGCAAATCCAGAACCACTCTCCCCGACATATTCAATTAATCCTGCAAATGCCTGAATAATCGGTTTTGCACGCTTATAAGCATCGAAATCACCCCCAACCATTACCGTCAGTGTCCCTTTTTCAGCACCTATAGTTTGCCCAGAAACGGGGGCATCTAAATATTCAACACCATTAAATTTCAACTGATTTGCAAGTTTTAAAGCACTTATAGGTACACCACTGGTACAGTCGATCCATACGCTCCCCTTGACCGGAGGATTTTGAGCAATAAGCTGTTCGACATCTGCACTGGTGGGTAAGCAAGTGAAAATAAAATCTGCTTTCACTGCTTGATCGACAGAGGTCGCTTTAGTACCAAATGTTTGTGCATGTGCTTCTGCTTTTTCAAAATTACGGTTCCAAACTAAAACTTCAAATCCTAGTTTTGGTAAATGGCTCGCCATGTGCCATCCCATAGCACCTAAACCGATAAATGCAATTTTCATTTTTAATTTCACCTTAAATTTGAGTATTAGGGAGTGCCGTTGCTTCTGCTGAATGCGGTTTGTTTTCGAGCTCTACTGTTTGCGCATTTTTATCTTCGCGATTTAAGAAAAGATTCAATAAAATAGCCGCTAATGTTGCAGTCCCTATTCCACCCAAATCAAAATTGCCAATTTGTAAACTATAATTGCCTGTCCCCATAATTAAGGTGACAGCAGCAATCAACAGAGTACTGTTTTTGGTAAAATCTACGCGGTTGTCCACCCAAATTTTAGCACCGGCCACTGTAATCAGACCGAAAACAACAATCGAAGCTCCCCCTAATAATGCGACAGGAATCGTACTAATAACCGCGCCAAATTTTGGTGATAGTCCTAGCAAGATTGCAAATACGCCAGCAAATAAAAATATAGTGGTCGCATAAATTTTGGTTACCGCCATAACACCAATGTTCTCAGCATATGTTGTCATTCCTGTTCCACCGACTGATGCAGACAAGGTCGTACATACACCATCTGCAAAGAAACCTCGTCCCATATATGGTGAAAGATTACGTCCAGTCATTGCAGATACCGCTTTGAAATGTCCTAGATTCTCTGCAACTAAGATGATCGCTACGGGAGCAATAAGCAGCATGGCATTAAATTCAAACACTGGCGCATGAAAAGTAGGTAAACCGAACCAAGCTGCCTCACTGACTTTAGTAAAATCGATCGCTGTACCAAAACCCAAAACATTGGTGAGTAAAAAATAAATAAAGTAAGAAGCCACTAAGCCAATGAGCAATAACAATCTACGGATCATGCCCTTAGTAAATACGGCGATTACACTAATACAAATAATCGTGATTAGAGCCATCCATGAATCAAACTGATTAGCAGAGACACTTTTGATCGCCACTGGCGCTAAATGCAAACCAATGATCATCACAATTGCTCCAGTCACAATTGGTGGCATCAATTTTTCAATCCATGCTGTGCCAGTTTTCATCACGATCAAACCGATCAAGGCGTACAAAATACCGCATGCAATGGTACCGCCAAGTGCTAAGCCTAAGTTTGGATTTAAGCCAACACCGGTATAACCAGTGACTGCAATGACTGCTCCAATGAAAGCGAAGCTCGAACCTATATAGCTCGGCATACGCCCCCCAGTCATTAGGAAAAATAATATTGTCCCAATACCCGTAATAAACATTGTAAGATTCGGATCGAAACCCATCAGTAAAGGGGCAAGTACTGTTGCTCCAAACATTGCAAATGCATGCTGCAGCCCCAATACCATATTTTTACCTGGCGGCAAGTACTCATCTACTTGAACTGCGGTCGTGTCTAGATTTCCTTGGAAAGGTTTAAATTTTGGAAACCATGTTTCTTTTGTGCTCATCGACCTTCTCCTGATCAAGCATGCTGTTTTAGACCATTGGAACTGGCTCGCAATATGCGCGGTTAAAATACATGAGGGCTTTTTCACCCGCTTGCTGTTTCATCCCCTTTACATGGCAGAACAAAACATCATGACTGCCTACCGATAAACTTTGTACGACTTCACAATCAAAACTCACTAGCGCACCTTCTAAAATAGGTGCACCTGTGACTAATGTTGACCAGTCCCCCTTTTCGAAACGTTCTGCCATTGGAGTTTTACCCCCAAACACATTCGATAAATGCTTTTGACTACTGCTTAAAGTATTGACACACAAAACCTGATTACTTTTAAATGTTTCAAATACTGATGCTGAGCGATTTAGACATACCAGCAATGTTGGTGGCGTATCTGTCACACTACATACAGCTGAAGCTGTGAATCCAGCTTTTCCTGCTAGACCAGCTGTAGTAATGACATTGACAGCTGCACCTAAATTCGACATTCCTTGTCTAAAAACCTGTTGGTCAATGTTGAGTGTGGCACTCACTGCCTCGGGTAAATTGATTGATTTCACATTTGCACTCATAGTGTTCTCCATCCCTCATCGCCTAAGCAGTCAGTGAGGGACTCATAATAGGGTGATGAAAGCTTTCAAATTAAACATGAGCAATCGAAGCAATTTCGATGAGTGCATCAGGTTTGACTAATCCTGTTTGAACACAGTAACGAGCTGGTTCTGCATTCGGAAAATATTCGGCATATACTTCATTCATTGCAGCGTAGTTTGCCCAATCTGTCAGAAAAATATGGTTGAAAGTAATGTCCGACATTGTTCCGCCAGCAGTTTCGATGACCTTCTTTATTGTTTCAAGGACATGGCGTGTCTGTGCTGCTACGTCTCCAACATGAACTACATTGTTGTTTTCATCAAAAGGCAAAGTGCCTGAAACATAGACAATGTTGTCTGCTTTAGTTGCTGGCGAATACGGTGCGAGTGGCTTACCTGAACCCACTGGAATAATGACTTCTTTTGACATGACTTATTTCCTAATTTTAAAATTTATAAATATCTATGCGCTTTCAGCGAGTGTTGGTTGATCAGCAAAACTACTGACAAAACTTTCTGTATCCGACACCCATCCAAAGAAGGTTTTTATGTTGTACATACTTGCGACATGGGCTTCTTTTGGCCCTGCTTGATGACAGGCATCGTCTAAAGCCACGCCAAAATATTCTAGAAAGAAGCCATCTCTGAGCGTCGATTCAACACATACATTGGTCGCGATACCGACAAAAACCAAATTACGAATTCCACGAACTCTAAGCATGCTGTCTAGCGCTGTGTTAAAGAATCCACTATAACGAGGCTTTTCAATCACAATATCTTGAGGAGCTGGCACCAACTCATCAATCAACTCAAAATCCCAATCCCCTTTTGCTAACAATTTGCCTTGTAGCTCAGGACGCTTCCGCATGGTCTTCAGTGCATTTGATTTGTGAAAGTTTGGTGAATCAATACCACCTGCTTCACGATATTGATTATCCCAACCGTTTTTGAAATAGATCACTTGAATACCAGCATCATGTGCTACAGAAACTGCCTTTTTAATATTTTCAACCACAGGTTTTGTCGTCGACACATCAAACCCAGCAAGATCTAAATAACCACCTTTTGACGTATACGCATTTTGCATATCAATCACGATTAATGCTGTTTGCTCTGGTGCAAGCACAATATTTTCCGGTTCGGCTTTGAGTTTTACACCCGTACCCGCTTGTGCAGTAAATCCAGCTTCAACGGTATTTTCTAAATGACTCATGCGATTTTCTCCAACACAGGTTCTGAACTCATTCCTTCAACCACAACATGTTCACGACATTTCATAAGCGGCTGAATCCGCTGTCCAAAACTTTCAACACCTTCAACAAAATCATCAAATGTCAGTAATATGCCTTCAGTTCCTTTTACCTCACTAATCTCATCTAGCATTTTTGCGATAGTTTCGTAAGAACCAACCAACGTCCCCATATTGATGTTGACTGGTGATACTGATGAAGCCATTTGACGAATATTAGTATCTGCACCAGATTTAGTATCTTTTCCGCCTTGATTCATTAACCAGTTGATCGCTTCAATATCAGCGCCATCGTTGTAATGTTGCCACTTCGCCATCGCTTCTTCGTCTGTTTCAGCAGCGATAATCATGAACAAAACGTAGGTTTGAACATCACGACCCGTAATATCTGTTTTTGTTTTTAAACGATCGTTGATTTCTGCATATGCTATTGGTGTATTAAGCCCTTTACCAAAAACAAAATTGTAATCAGCGTGTTGAGCAGAAAATTCCAAACCTGTATCCGATTGACCAGCACAGATAATTTTCATCTCTGCTTGCGGGCGTGGGCTAACTCGGCAATCATCCATTTGGAAATGGTCACCTTTAAAATCAGATTTACCTGTTGCCCATAATTCACGCAGAATTTGTACGTATTCAGATAAGTATTCGTAACGCTTTCCGAAATATTCATCACCGGGCCACATGCCCATTTGGGTATATTCTGGCGCTTGCCAACCTGTGACGACATTTAGGCCGAAACGACCATTCGAAATTGAATCAATCGTAGATGCCATGCGTGCAACTATGGCAGGCGGCATCACTAACGTCGCAGCTGTTGCATAAATTTTTATTTTGCTAGTGACTGCAGCAAGACCCGCCATAAGCGTAAAAGTTTCTAAGTTGTGATCCCAAAACTCAGTTTTACCGCCGAAACCACGCAGCTTGATCATAGACAATGCAAAGTCAAAACCGTAATGCTCTGCGCGTTGGACAATTTTTTTATTTAACTCAAAACTTGGTTTGTATTGAGGAGCATTTTCTGAGAGTAACCAGCCATTATTTCCGATCGGACAAAAGACACCAATTTTCATATCTAACACTCCTAATTTAACGATCAGTTAAATTTGATTTAGTAGGATTAAGCTTTCGAGCTTGTATTAGATATTTAGCAAATGATGTGCCAATTATTATTTTATTATATATTACAACAACTTAATAATTTTATATTTTACCTTATGATAAATTAATCACATAATCCTAATACCCATTACTCCTACACAACGTCATAAAAAAGTGCATAAGATGTTCCAAAAAATACCATTTGGTAAAATAATTAAAAAACCACGATCTCAATCGTGGTTTTTTATAAGCAATTGAAAAGTTTCAAATGCTAGAGTGTTCGAAGAAATTGAAAAAGTGCCTGATTAGTGATATTTGGCTCAGTCACAGTAGAAGCATGTGCACCTACATCAAAAATTGAGCATTTTGCATGTACAAAATTTTTCTGAAGATCAAGAGTCTTATGTACTGGAACCAAGAAATCATCACGATTTGCAATCAAGTGAATTGGAGTTCGTTGAAGTGCGGTGATATGTTCATTCGTTATTTTAAATTCCTTTAAAGCCTTCAGACGTCTCAGTACATTCTCTTTTGGTGGAAAGTTTCGGAGTTGATTATTTTCTGCTTGTTGTATTTGATCGATATTAACAGAGATCCATACAGGTGGATAAAGAAATAATGCTTGAGCTCTAACATATGCCTCTGCACCAGCATTTTGTAATAACGATTCTCGAGCTTCAAAACATTTGAGCGTATGTGGATCTAGTGAGTCCCACGCATTAATACTAGTCAAACTCAACATTTCCAATTTTGTATTTTGAATTAAAACGGCTAACTCCGCTCCAATATGCCCACCTAAAGCATGACCGATAAAATGGAATTCATCGATCTTTAGATCCTCTAAAATCTGTATCACTTGTATTGCCATATCGGTCATTGAATAAGTTGGTGCTAGTAATGCAGCATCTGCATGACATCCTTCTTGATCATATGTAATAACATGAAAAAATCGAGTCAATATATCTAATTGTGGATGCCAAAAATGTCCATGTCCTCCTAACCCTGAAGATAACAACACAAATTGAGCATCAGGATTAGCTTTGCAGTAAAAAACTTGATACGTCATAAATTTTACCTATCGATAAAAAATAACTACAACGCTGCAATTAACATGCCCAAGCTAATTCAATTAAAAATTTATTTCTAAAATGCTAAATTTATAATTCTAAAGATAAACAATAATTGTTATCATTTACAATAATTACATACACTCACACTTTCTTACTTTTATGAACAGTACAGAATTCGAACTACCAGGCGAGTTAACACTTGGGAATCAAGTAAAAAAAACTTGTAAGACTACTAAATCAGTTTCTATCAGTTATCGCCTGATGGTGCTCTATCGTTTTTTATTGGCGGGTATTGGAGGTTATTTGCTTGCATCCCTCTCTGCTATCGTGATTGCACAAACATTTAGCACATATCAATCTAGCGCAGCGATGTCAGCAACGCTCATTGCTTTCTGTTTACAGTGTGCAGCGTTTATTTGGGTTTTTATGGTTCACAAAACCAGAAAAGCTACATTGGGCATCGTCTTACCTAGCCTTGCTTTATTTCTCATCTATAAAATCATGGGGAACTAATTCATGAGAAGTGATGCCAAAGCTGAAGGCCCACGCCAGTCTATGTCATGGTTACATACTTGGGCTAGTTTGATACTAGGATGGTTGCTGTATGCCATCTTTGTAACTGGTACTTTGAGTTTTTTCCAAGCAGAAATCAGTACATGGATGAAGCCCGAGTATCACCAATCGATTCCAAGCCAATCTCAACTCGAGCAGACGCAAGTGGCTCTGCAATATTTGCAGAATAATCATGCTGATGCAGGGAGCTGGGGAATTCAATTACCCAATGCTCGTCAAAATTACACCACACTGAATATCCGGAGTGTCGGAGAAGATCCCAATGCTCGTCGCGGTGGTAAACGTGTGACGATTGACAGTGCCACAGGTGAAGTATTAGAAGCCCGTGAAACCCGTGGGGGTAGTTTTCTGTATCGTTTCCATTTTGAATTATACGGAATGCCACGTATATGGTCACGTTGGATTGTGGGCATAGCAACCATGTTTATGCTTGTTGCAATTATTAGTGGCATCATCACCCATAAGAAAATCCTTAAAGATTTCTTTACCTTTAGAACAGGTAAAGGACAGCGTTCTTGGTTAGACGCACATAATGCAACAGCTGTATTCGCACTTCCCTTTCATATCATGATCACTTTTAGTGGTTTACTTTTATTATTGTTTACCATCATGCCGTGGGGGGTACAGCAAATTTATGACAATCGTGGCGCCTTTCTACAAGACCAACGAAAATCCTTAATTCAAAAACCAGCAGAACCACAAGGGCAGACTCGTACTGATCAACCGCAAGGAAATCAGCGCTCGATGATGAATGCGCGTACAGAAATTGAGGCTCGTGGTACGCAGTCAGCATCAAATGAACATACTAACAAAATGGATGGTGAGAGAAAGAATCGAGGTGAAAGTCGACGTACGCGCAACCAAGATCGAAAAGCTGAACCTGCACCACTTACAGATATTGCTCCGATCCTCACTCAAGCTGAAGCGAAGTGGAAAAACAATCCGATTGGTTCGATCACAATTAAAGCACCAAATACATCGAAGGCGACCATTGAGTTACGTGCTTTACACGGCGCAAGTATCGCTCATCGTGGCGTATATGAAACTTTAGACTTCAATGGTGTGACAGGTCAAAACATTACAGATGATTCCACTCAACTCAAAAATCCTTCTATTCCCAATGGCATTTACAATGTTGCCACTGTTCTACATGAAGCACGAGGAGTTGATTTAGCCTTACGTTGGATACTCTTTTTTTCCGGTATCGTTGGCTCGCTAATGGTCGCAACAGGATTAATTTTATGGTGCGTCAAACGTGCACCTCAACAAGCGAAACAAGGTTATAAATCCTTTGGGTATCGTACGGTCGAGATTACCAACATCGCTGCGATTATCGGCTTACCTATTGCTTGTGCAGCTTATTTTTATGCAAACCGTTTTATCCCTGCCAACATGGAAATGCGTTTAAACTGGGAAATCCGTACATTCTTTATTGTGTGGCTCTTCACACTTGTTTATGCTGTTTTTCGCACCCATCGCCAAGCTTGGCTTGAATTACTGGGTCTCGCTACCCTGCTTTTCGCTTTACTTCCGCTTGTAAACTTTATCACAGGTGGTCAACCTTTATGGCGTTCTATAGCTCACGGTCAATGGGTTATCGCTTCGTTCGATCTGGCGATGCTAGTTTTAGCAGTGGTTTTTTATTTTGCACTTTACAAAGTTCAAAATCATCAAGGAACTCCATTAAAAAAGAGTCAAGTTTTACCTAAGGTAGAGGGGTAATCACCATGAGCTTTTTTCTCCTCATTTGGGCAGTTTGTACTTTAGGTTTTATAGGTTTAGCCAGTGCAATGCAAAAGCATCAAAAACAAATTTATGGTCAAACATTGAGTGCTAAACACCAGAAAATAGCCTCAATGGTTGGATGGGGATTCCTGTCGTTAGGGCTTATCCTCTGCATGAGCAAAGGACAAGTCAGTAATATGATGAGTTATTGGATTGGTGTACTGACATTCGCTGCGCTTTTTGTTGCACTTTGTCTGACCTATTTTGAGTCACAAATGAAAAAAATCATTTTGGGCGTATCCTTTATTGGATTCATCAGCTTGATCTTCCTCATCATTTAAATACTCTACTTGATAAAAAAACCGACCCATATTTCATTTCAATATGGGTCGGTTTTATTCTTCTTAGATTAGCTTTAAACGTGAATCACGCTGAAGTTCTAGCAAATCAAACGTATAATGAGCCTCATTTATTATGGCGGTTAAGGATCGGTACGCATGGAACTTCGACATTTGAAATATTTCGTCTCAGTTGCCGAAGAACTTAATTTTACGCGTGCTGCAGAAAAACTTTTTATAGCGCAGCCCTCTTTAAGTCAGCAAATTAAAGATCTTGAAGCGGAATTAGGTACATCCCTGCTGATTCGTAAAAGCAGAAGCTTATCGCTCACAGAGGAAGGAAAAACTTTTTTAAAAGATGCTCGACATATATTGAAACTTGCTCAAGACGCCAAACACAAGATTCAAATTATGGCGAATACCAAGAAAAACAAATTAAATATTGGCTTTTTACCTGTGGCAGAAATGAAAATTTTTCCCTATGTCATGCCTATTATTCGTGCACAACAGCCTGATTTAGATATTCAATTTCATAGTTTGAGCTGTGTACATCAAATCCAAGCACTTCGTGATCAAAAAATTGATGTCGCATTCACTCGCCAATGTATCGATGATGAGCATATTGCCTCTATCGAATTGTTCAGTGAGCCTCTGATCTTGCTGATTCCTCGTCATTCAGCCCATGCGCATTTAGACTGTATTTCAAAACAGGATTTAATTGCCCAAAAATTTATCATGAGCGAGGAAACTGCCTCACCGATCTTATTCCAAAAAATTCAGAAAATTTTTGAAACCCTGAATACATCTATTCAAGTTGCTCAATACTCGAGTAACATTTTAATGAATATTAATCTTGTAGCGATGCAAGTCGGTTGGACCATTGTTCCAAAATATGTTGAAAGCTTGCTCAGTGAAAATGTCTTAATTAAGTCAACTGAAATCGATTTACCGAATATCAGCTTATATTTGAGTTTCAGAAAACAAGATCAAAGTAAGCATTTGCAAACTGTGAAAAATATTCTAAGCCAACACTTTCATTGTCATATTTTTTAAAACTTTGAACGCTATTTTAAAAATAAAAAACCTGCAAATTTGCAGGTTTTCTTTTAGATTAGTCTTAAACTTTTTGATTAAACGCCAAGTTTATCAAACAGTTTTTGACTGAGCTCTTCGCTCGTCTGAGGAATACTTAAGCCCGCGACAAATTTATCTGGTCTTAAAAATGCCATCGAGTATTGAGTACGACCAAACCATGCTCGAATCGCATGCTCCGTATCCCCAAGTGTCAATATTTCATCATCATGAGCATCAGTATTCAATTGTTCAGGTGGAACGACTTTAATAAATTTCACACCCAATGCTTTCCATTTTTGAATACTTGTTGGTGTGAGTCCCCAAGTCGGATCTACTCCCCAAGCAATAATAGCAAAGCCTTGACCAATAAAATCATCCAGTAATTTCACCTGACCTGTGCTGTCTTGCATTTTAGGTTGAATAAACATTTTACCGATTGGTGATGTCTTATTGACCTGTCCAACCAAAATACCAGATTTATATTGTGGCATTGGCTTAAAGCGCATTTCCAACAAATATTGTTTAACTGGTTTAATGTAATTTAGAACATATGAAATAGCATCACGCGCAGTACCTTGCCATTTTTTAGGCGGAGCTAGCACATGGCCTGCTGTAACAGATAAATCAATCATCGCTTTGGCATGATCATGACGCTCTTCTTGATAAGAATCTAGAACTTTAGCATCTACTTTACCTTGTACGACCATAGCCAGTTTCCAAGATAAATTGAACGCATCACGCATTCCACTGTTATAACCCTGTCCCTGCCATACTGGCATAATGTGCGCTGCATCTCCCGCAAGTAAGATACGCCCTTCTTTAAATCTACTGGCAATACGTGCATTATGGGTATAAACACGATTTCGGATCACATCGATATTTTCAGTGTTTGGTAATACTTTGGATAAAAGTTTAGCCATGTTTTCAGGTTGACTCAGTTGCTCTTGCGTCTCCCCTGGCATCACCATAAATTCAAAACGACGGATACCATGTGGTAAAGCCGCTGACACATATGGACGTACTGGATCGCAACATAAGTAAATATGTGGTGTCGCCAATGGATCGTTTGCAATATCGACAACAATCCATTGGTTTGGTGCAGTTTTACCTTCAAAAGGAATATTCAACATACGGCGAACGTAGCTATTACCGCCATCACATGCCACTAGATACTTTGCAGTTATATATTCAATTGTTTTATCTTTATTTTGGATTTGAACTTCAACTTGATCTTCAGTCTGCTTAAAACTTTGAAGTTGACGAGAAAAAAGTACTTCCACATCATCAAAACGTTCTAAACCTTCCAATAATTCTGCATCAACATAAGGTTGTACGAATGCGTTACGACGAGGGAAACCAAACTCACGTGTTTTAGGTTGAATATCTGCAAAACAACGGCCTGAAGGCGTAAGAAAACGCATCGCATGATCGGGAGTGGTATGCGGCAATACTTTGTTGATCAAGCCAATCGATTGCATTGTTCTTAGAGATTCATCATCAATACCAATTGCACGAGGATAATCAATCAATTGATCGAGCTGTTCAATCACTTTTACTTTTAAGCCCGCAAGGCCAAGGCCGTTCGCCATCGTTAAACCGACTGGGCCTGCACCAAGTACGATCACATCTGCTGAATAAGTGTTGGTCTGTGACATGGTCAATCTCCTCTAATATTCGCATTAGAGAGGATTTTCAGCATAGGAAAAAGTTATGCTAAGGTCTTATGAAATTTAAGAAATTGTCACTTTTACTTCAATTCCATCAAAAAACCTTAATTTATGTCGCTCATCTATAGCTTTTACCTATGGTTGAATTTGTAATTCATCTACAAAATATCTCAGTAAATCTGTTCAAACCATACTACTCAAGCTTTGAATCAGTTTTACAGTATAATAAGGGAACAACTTTAATATTTTTGCTTCGCTTTGAAGCCATGGAATCCCACTATGACTAAACGTGTTACCGTCCCGATTGCTCTCGAAAATCGTGCTCATGCAGGTAATGCCGCTGCTCAATTTGAACTTGCTGAACTTTATATGACGAGTGAACACGATGAAGACATTGCGCTTGCAGAAGAATGGGCTTTACGTGCTGGTCAATTGGGTCATGTCGAAGCGATGTACTGGTTAGGGGAAGGTTATACCCATTATGCAAAAGAAGTTTTAGAAGAAGATCCTGAAGATGCAAAACTAAACTTTGAGTACGGTTTTAACTGGCTCACGCAAGCTAGTAAACATCAACATGCTGCTGCGATTTTAGAGCTCGCAGGTTATTACCGTCGTGGTAATGTGGTCGAAAAAGATGTAGAAAAATCTGTTGAATTGGTGACTCAAGCCGCTGAACTTGGTGATACTCAAGCAATGCGTGATTTATCTGCCATCTATGCACATGGTTTAGGTGTGGATATAAACGAGGAAAAAGCTGATTATTGGCAGGAAAAGGCTCAATCAAGCACTTAAGAGAAATCACGTTTTCTTTGCATCAAAAAGCCTTCATGATTGAAGGCTTTTTATTGAGCTACTTTAGATCTTTTTAAACTATAACATACCTTAAAATAGCAACATACTTTAAGATAGTGACATACTTTAAGATATTAATTAACTTCAGCGATGATGGCTTGTCTACAAATCCCATCTACTGCCCTTTGCTGTTCAAATACTTTTTTCGGCATTGCTTCAAAGCTATCAAAAAAGCAGATTTCTTCTTCATTGATGTCATATACCAATGAATGATTACCAATGCCTTCTAAAGTATCGTAATACACGATCACAAACTTATTGGCATCAAATGCGATTTGAATATCTTGATAGCTGATTGCGGGGGATATTTTTAGCGCAAGTTTTTCAGCTTCTAAATAACTTAGCTTTTCTTGCTCTTGAAGTGCATTGTCTTCATCTGTGGTAAATTCCACATCTAAGCCAAATTTTTTAAGTCCCACCGCTAGACCGATCGTGGTCGTTCCATCACCCTCTACATAACCACACACTTCTTTAAGTTGTTCAATATCTGGGTCTAACCCAAGATGTTGAAAGAGCATCCATACGGCATAAATACCAGCATTGGCTTCTAGATTGGCGAGTTCTTCGGGAATTTCCATCAAAAATATATATTATTTATTGAGCTATCAATTATAACAAATAATCTTCTTCAAAATTTAAGAAATTAAATACAAAATTCAAGCTCACTCATCTAAAAGTTTCAAAAAGTCTGGACATTGTAAATGGTCATCGTATGGACATTTTTCAACGTGTGTCAAAATTAAGAGTAAGTTATTTAAAGTCTCAATTTTATCTTTGATTTCGTTTTTTGCTTCCCTAACTTGATCTCTTTTAATTTTAATTTTTTCATGATCAATTGCCATATTTTTAATTTGGCTCAGCGTCATACCACCATTTTGGAAGATCTTGATTAATGAGATATTCTGTATTGCTCGGGATGAATACTGTCTTCTAAGCCCTTTCCTTCCAATAGATCGAATAAGTCCTTTTGATTCATAAAACCTAATCGTGGCAGTTGAAGTATTTGTCCGATCAGCTAGATCACCTATATCTATTTCCATTAATGCACCTTGACTTCAAGTTAGCTTTAAGTTGCACACTAGCATGACTTAAATTAGAGAGTCATCCTTTCATGAATATTTTAATTTACATTTTAGCCTTAGGCCTAAGCGCTACTTTAATTATGGATTTTTTAGGTTGGGCAAGAGCGATGATTTTTAAAATCCCCTCATTTAACTATGCTTATTTGGGTAGGTTTTTCTTTTTAGTTAAAAATAAAAAATACGTATACAGAAATATTACCGAAGCCCCTGTACACAAATTTGAATACATTACGGGTTGGGTATTTCATTATATAACCGGTATTTTTTTCGCTTTAATTTATACTTATATCGATAATTCACATACTACTTTGGAAGCTTTTATATCTTCTATTTTATTTGGACTTTCAACTGCTATTATCCCATTTTTGGTGATGCAACCTATTCTTGGATTTGGTTTCTTTGCGAGTAAAACGCCCAATCAATGGATCAGCATAAAAAATAGCTTAGTGGCACACTTAAACTTCGGAATCGGTTTATTTATAGCCCAAATTATTCAATCCTACATTTTCTCAACATTACACTAATGAAAGCTTGATAGATTGAATGATAAAAATTTTAAATTAAATTTCTAATACGTTGCCAAAATGAATAAATCAATCAAAGACAAAATTATTCGAATTTGTGATGAAAAAATCGATCGGAAGGGAGAATCTGTAGGTTTGTCATTTTATGCTTTCTTTTCAAATAAAGATAATGACCCCGATGCACTCATGGAAGTAGCTCATTGGTGGATCATGAAACATAAACTTGACCACTTTGAAAAAGCACAGAAAATAAAATCTCTAATATCATCGGAATCTGAAGTTGACGCGATTTAATTGAAATACTTTGAATCACCAATAACCAACTTAACATTGGAAATTCGCAAGTTTAGAAGTACAATACTCCGCTAGTCGAGGGATGCTGCGACGTTTTACAAGTACAAAATGTAAAAGCGCCAGGCTCGACGATCGGTCAATCTGCTCAGATCGACCAACAACGGCATCCGCGAACATAATGATCAATTTTTGTTTTTTATAAGGAGATCGTGATGAACGCGGTTAATGCTTCATTTACAGATTACAAAGTTGCCGATATTTCACTTGCTGACTACGGCCGTAAAGAAATCAAACTTGCAGAAGCTGAAATGCCAGCCCTTATGGGTCTACGTAAGCGTTACTCTGCGGCTAAACCACTTGCTGGTGCTAAAATTTTGGGTTGTATTCACATGACAATCCAAACAGCTGTTCTTATCGAAACTTTGGTAGAGCTTGGTGCTGAAGTTCGTTGGACATCTTGCAACATTTTCTCTACTCAAGACCACGCTGCGGCAGCTATTGCAGCTTCAGGTGTTCCTGTATTTGCTTGGAAAGGCGAAACTGAAGAAGAATACATGTGGTGTCTTGAGCAACAAATTAATGTAAATGGTACGCCTTGGGATGCCAACATGATTTTGGACGACGGCGGTGACTTAACTGCGCTTGTTCATGAAAAATACCCAGAAGTACTCGCAAAAATCCACGGTATTACTGAAGAAACAACAACAGGTGTTCAACGTCTTCTCGAAATGTGGAAAGACGGTTCATTGAAAGTACCTGCGATCAACGTAAATGACTCAGTAACTAAATCTAAAAATGACAACAAATACGGTTGCCGTCACTCTCTAAACGATGCCATCAAACGTGCAACTGACATGCTGTTATCTGGTCGTCGTGCGCTTGTAATTGGTTACGGTGACGTAGGTAAAGGCTCTGCACAATCACTTCGTCAAGAAGGCATGATCGTACGTGTTTCTGAAATCGATCCAATCTGTGCAATGCAAGCATGTATGGACGGTTACGAAGTAGTTTCTCCATACAAAAATGGCGTACAAACAGGTAAAAAAGAAGACGTTAACGCTGACCTTCTTCAAAATACTGACTTAATCGTAACAACAACTGGTAACTACCACGTTTGTGACGCTGCAATGCTTGATACATTAAAAGCAGGTGCAGTAGTTTGTAACATCGGTCACTTCGACACTGAAATCGATACCAACTACTTACGTGGTTATAAGTGGGTTGAAGTTAAACCACAAGTTCACCAAGTATATCGTTCAGAAAATGAAAATGATTACTTGATTCTTCTTTCTGAAGGTCGCTTAGTGAACCTTGGTAACGCAACTGGTCACCCATCACGCGTGATGGACGGTTCTTTTGCGAATCAAGTTTTAGGTCAAATGCACTTATTCGCAGAGAAATTTGCTGATCTTCCTGAAGACCAAAAACAAGCTGCGATCCGTGTTGAACTTCTTCCTAAGAAATTAGATGAAGAAGTTGCAGCAGCGATGGTTGCAGGTTTCGGTGGTGTTCTGACTCAATTAACTCAAGAACAAGCGGACTACCTTGGGGTTGCTGTTGAAGGTCCATTCAAATCTGACGCTTATAAATACTAATCTTTGAACAAGCAGGCTGAACAGCCTGCTTTTCTTTGAATTCTATTTTGCTGAAATAAGTACAAAGGATTTGAACATGTCTAAACAGATTCCAATTTCTTTTGAGTTTTTCCCAACCAAAACTGATGCAGGTGCGGAAAAACTTAAAGTTGTTCACCAAGAACTTCAGCTGCTTAATCCAGAGTTTTTCTCTGTGACTTATGGTGCAGGTGGTTCTACACGTGAACGTACACTTTCGACTTTAGCTGATTTTAATGGTAAAGGTACGCCTGTTGCTCCTCACCTCTCTTGTATTGGTGATAGCAAAGAACGGATCGCTGAACTTTTAGATTTATACAAATCTCAAGGGATTGACCGTATTGTTGCACTACGTGGTGACTTACCTTCCGGTCAAGTTGGCTTAGGTGAATTACCGTATGCTCAGGATTTAGTACGCTTTATCCGTGAACATTCGGGTGACCACTTCCAAATTGAAGTTGCGGCTTACCCTGAAATGCACCCACAAGCAGATAGCTTTGATTTAGACATCAAACGCTTTTGTGAGAAAGCCAATGCAGGTGCAAATGCAGCCTTAACTCAATTCTTCTTTAATCCAGATGCGTATTTTTACTTTGTAGAGCGCATTCAAAAAGAAGGTGTGAATATTCCTGTTGCTCCAGGCATTATGCCTATTACCAATGCAAGCAATCTCATTCGTTTTGCGGATGGTACCGGTGCCGAAATCCCTCGTTGGATTCGTAAGCAACTTGCGGCTTATGGTGATGACACTGCTTCAATTAAAGCCTTTGGTCATGAAGTGATTGTGAAGCTCTGCGAGCGCTTAATTGCAGGTGGTGCACCAAGTCTGCATTTTTATACGATGAATACAACTGATCCAACTCGTCAACTTGTGAAAGACCTCGGTCTCGCATAAGCTAGCTGACTTCATCAATTTACGCTTAAATGTTCATAAAATTGACCTTTGAGATGTCTATTGATGAAGTCTAATTTTTTTCTTTAGAGTAAGCCTGACATGCCACGTTTTTTTATCGAAGCTGACTTAAATGTTGAAACTTCAGTTGATTTGACTGAAACGGTATTTCATCATTGGGTTAAAGTCCTCCGTGCGCAAGTCGGTGATACGGCAATATTCTTTAATGGTCAAGGTGGCGAATACGCCGTTGAGTTGACCGAAATTTCTAAAAAATCTGCAACGGTCTGGGTTAATTCATTCCATCCAGAAAATCGCACTCCAAAATTCAAAGCTTTACTTGGTCAAGTGATGAGTAAAGGGGATCGCATGGATTATGCTATTCAGAAAGCGGTCGAGTTAGGCGTATCTGAGATTCAACTTCTCACCTCTGAACGTTGCGAAATGCGTTTAAAGTACGACCGCGATCAGAAAAAACTAGATCATTGGCAAGGTGTAGCAATTGCCGCTTGCGAGCAGTGTGGATTGAATATTGTTCCAAAAATATTAGCTCCACTCCCTTTGGCACAATGGTTAAATAGCACACTCCCTGAAACAAAATTAGTCTTAGCCCCCAATAAAGATGAGGTCGATGTGTTAAATGATGCCTCCTCAAATATAGCGCTACTAATTGGTCCAGAAGGTGGATTAAGTGAAGCTGAAATCCAATCTGCAAATCAGCATGGATTTATCAATTGGTGTATTGGTGAACGTGTTTTACGTACAGAAACTGCACCAGTGGTTGCTTTATCGATCTTAAATTACAAATTTTAATAAATATTTTCTCAAAATTCCGTGATTTAACTCACAATAGAATTGATTTTCATCCAATTAGACAGTACTTTAATGAGAAAAGAGTTGTCGCGCTAAATTTATATTTTTTTAAGTTCGTACTCAAAAATAATTCAAATAAAGTAGAAAGAAAATTAAGGTATTGCCAGTTATGAGTGAAGTTCAGGGAGAGCATGTTTCCAACTCTGTACTCGATAGCCAGATCAAAAGTGCGACTTCTAATTTGCATTTTTTTTTAGCGTGGGTGCTCTTTGCCTGTATCTATAATCAACTTATTTACTTCTTTTATTTCAAAAGCTTTTCAATACCCTATACCATTTGGCTCATTATATTCACCACCATTCTTTTAATCTGTTTTTGCTTTACCCTCTTTTTTAAAAAATCTAATCAAATTAGTATTTTTAACTTAGACATGTGGGCACAATTGGTTTGCTTAATTACTGGAGCTGGTCTAGCTATTGGTATTTATACCGTATTACAGCTTATCCCCGAACATAATCCAGAAGTCAAAGATATACATATGTTGACTTTAGCTGGGTTAATGTTATCTATTGTTTATACTTTTGCTATTGTATTTCTATCGCAGCGTTTACGATACTTCCTTTATGTTTTTTTGCCTTCAGCTTCGGCCATAGTCCTCTCCAATTTCCTTTTTTTAGATAATACTCCTGATGTTTTTAGTTTAATCTTTAATATTTGGTTTGGTGTATTACTTATTTGCGCTCTCCTTACCCATAAGATGTACCGCCGTCTTGGAATATTAAATAGTCACAATAAATTCTATTTATCTGAATCTAGAAAACATCTTATGGAGTCATCACTTCTCCAAGAAAAGCTAAAAAATGAGATTGAAAAATCCAAAGAAATTGAAAGCCAATTACAAATGCATAATCAATTACTCGAACAAAAAGTAATTGAACGAACCTACGATATTAATAAGATCAACGATCGACTGCAGCACCATCAAGCTAACCTCGATTTTGCGCATGAAACTGCTGGAATTTCATCTTGGCTATGGAATATTGAGAAAAGAACCATTGAAATTTCAGGAATTAAATATGGTAATCAGGTTTTACACTACCAAAGTGCTACTGATCAAATTAACGATTTTATTCACCCAGAAGATCAAGAAAATTATCGTAAAGAGCTCCGTAGACATTTAAGAGGAAATACTGAACGTTTTGAAGCACATTATAGAACTAAAGTAAAAGATCAGTGGTTCTGGATTAAAGATATTGGTCGAGTTATTACACGTGATCCTAAAAATAATAAACCTCTTAAAATGGTGGGTATTTTCCAAGACATTGAGAGTGAAAAAAAAGCACAAGAAAAATTGAAATTAGCTTCGAATGTATTTAATCAAGTGGCCCAAGGAGTTTTCGTTTTAGACAATAACTTGTGTTTTTTAGAAGTTAATCCTTATTTTAGTGAATTGGTCAACATCCCACCGCAGGATATTATCTCAAAACACATCTTTGATATTACCAAATCTTCCACATCCCAACTCAGCCAACATCACGCCGATATAACTCAAACGGTGTTACTCACCGGACAATATGATGCTGAGGTCACAGAAGAATTTATTTCAGGAAAGATATTAACCTTGTGGCTGCATATCAATGCAGTTCGTGATGATAAAAATAGAATTTTAAATTATGTAGGCATCATTTCAGATTTGACTGAACGGAAACAAAATCTTGAAAGAATGGCCTACTTAGAGAATTACGATCTACTTACAGATTTACCTAACCGTGTTTATTTTAATTTACAGTTACACCAGTATCTAATTAGTAAATCTAAAATTCTGAGCCATTTTTCTATTATTCGTCTTAACATTGATCGATTTAGACATTTTAATGAGTTTATTAATCATCAAACTGGAGATGAAGTTCTCAAAGAAGTTTCCCGAAGACTGAAATATACCTGTTCTAAAGCTGTTCTGATTTCATATTTAAATAATGATGACTTTGCTATGATTTACAACTTAAATCATAGTCATTACACGATCCAACAAGTCGTCGATCAGATCCTTGAGGCCTTTGAAATACCCTTTATCATCGATGGGCAAGAACACATGATTCATGTCTCACTGGGTATCGCAATTTACCCCAATCATGGTAGACAAATTGGTAGCTTAAATAGTCACGCGGAAAGCGCTTTAACAGAAGCAAAAAAACTAGGGGGCAGCACAGCCTATTATTATGACAACAAGCCTGAATCCATTTTTGGCAGTGACATTGAGCTTGAAAGAGATTTACGACTTGCTATAAAAAATCAGGACTTAGAAATTTACTATCAACCTAAGATCGAAAGTAAAACGATGCAAGTGAGCGGCTTTGAAGCATTAATCCGCTGGAATCATCCAAAGTATGGCATCATCATGCCAGATCGTTTTATACCGATTGCTGAAATGACTAGTCTGATCTCAGATATCGGAAAATTTGTTATTTTCCAGACATGTAAGCAACTTAAAATATGGCATGAATTAGGATTTGATAAGTTACAAATTTCTATTAATGTCGTGGCGCAACAGATCCATCGTGGGGAATTTCTCAATTTTATTGATCAAGCCATTCTGAAATATGCACTTGAACCCCAATACATTGAGTTTGAATTGACGGAGTCGTCTTTACTGGACAAATCCTCACATGTTTTTGATCTCCTCAATCAAATTAAAAATAAAAAATTCTCAATCGCACTAGATGACTTTGGTACAGGCTATTCTTCCCTTGCTTATCTTGCCGACTATCCTATTGATACACTCAAGATTGATCGCGCCTTTATTTCAAAGATTGGCACTCGTAAAAATAATGCTATTGTCGATGCGATTATTTCCATGGGTAAAGCGATGGGTATGAAATTGGTTGCTGAAGGTGTAGAAGACCTTGAACAAATCGAATACTTAAGAAAACAGGGCTGTGATTATTTCCAAGGCTATTATTTTTCAAAGCCCCTAAATGCGATTGATAGCACTCAATATTTAAAAAATGAAGTGCAATTATCACAAACACCTTAATCTCAAGACCAAAGTCCTAAATATGTATGAAATTTCGACTTTTAACTGTGATCACTGCGCAACTAGTGGTATATTCCAAGTGATATAACCAAAAACCAGCAAAGCTGGAATATTGTAATTACTGGGATTCAGATGGACGATCAATCTTTAAAACAGCAAGCACTCTACTACCACGAATTTCCAACACCAGGAAAAATCAGCGTTACTCCGAGTAAGCAACTCGTCAACCAACATGATCTAGCATTAGCATATTCCCCAGGTGTTGCAGTGCCATGTTTGGAAATTGAAAAAGACCCTTCTAAAGCAGCGCTGTATACTGCGCGTGGTAACCTAGTTGCAGTCGTCAGTAATGGTACTGCAGTACTCGGTTTGGGTAATATTGGTCCCCTCGCTTCAAAACCAGTGATGGAAGGTAAAGGCGTCCTGTTCAAAAAGTTTGCAGGCGTTGACGTTTTCGATATCGAAATTGCAGAAAACGATCCAGATAAAATCGTAGATATCGTTGCTGCTCTTGAACCGACTTTCGGGGGGATTAACCTCGAAGATATCAAAGCTCCAGAATGTTTCTATATTGAACAGAAACTTCGTGAGCGCATGAATATTCCAGTCTTTCATGATGACCAACACGGTACGTCAATCATTGTAGGCTCAGCACTTTTAAATGCTTTGCAATTAAATGGCAAAAAGATTGAAGACATCAAAATCATTGCATCAGGTGCTGGTGCAGCTGCATTGTCATGTCTAGATCTTCTTTGTGCATTAGGTGCTAAAAAAGAAAATATCATTGTTGCTGACTCTCGCGGTTTGATCACCACTAAACGTGAAGGCTTAGACGACTCTAAAAAACGCTATGTTCAAGATATTGAAGGTTCTCAGCTTGTTGATGTGATTGCTGGTGCAGATATGTTCCTTGGTCTATCAGCTGCGGGTATTTTGACTAAAGAAATGGTCAAAGTCATGGCGAAGGATCCAATCATCTTCGCGCTTGCTAATCCAGATCCTGAAATTCTGCCTGAGCATGCACATGAAGTTCGTGATGATGTGATCATGGCGACGGGTCGTTCAGACTATCCGAACCAAGTGAATAATGCGCTTTGCTTCCCATATATCTTCCGTGGTGCACTTGATGTAGGTGCAACAACCATTAACGAAGAAATGAAGATTGCATGTGTACACGCAATTGCTCGTATGGCGCATGTAGAAGCTGACGCTGCATCTTATGGTGAAAAGTCTGCATCATTTGGACGTGATTACCTAATTCCACGCCCACTAGATCAACGCTTGATTCTTGAAATTGCTCCTGCTGTTGCAAAAGCTGCGATGGATTCTGGTGTAGCGACTCGACCAATCCAAGATTTCTCCGTGTATCATCAGCGTCTTTCTGAGTTCGTTTACAACTCAGCATTTATGATGAAACCAATTTTTGCTCAAGCGAAAACTGATCCTAAACGTATTGCTTATGCGGAAGGTGAAGATCTTCGTGTTCTTCGTGCTGTTCAAATTGCAGTAGACGAAGGCTTGGCAAAACCGATCTTGGTGGGTCGTACTGCTGTCATCGAAGCGAATATTAAGAAATTAGGTTTACGTTTAGAAAATGGTGTGAATATCACTATCGTTGATCAAGAAACAAATCCTGATTACGAAAAGTTTGCTGATGATTACTATAATCTGATGATGCGTAAAGGGGTAACACCTGAGTATGCACAACGTGAATCACGTCGTCGTTCGACCCTGATCGCAGCGATGTTAGTACGTCACGGCTTAGCAGATGGTATGCTATGTGGTACGTATTCTAGCTACGATATTCATTTAGATTTCGTGAGCAATGTCATTGGTTTAAAAGAAGGTCATAACACTTTCTTTACGTTAAATGCGTTGATGCTCGAAGATCGCAACTTGTTCATTGCAGATACATACATCAATCGTAACCCTACGGCTGAACAGCTTGCTGAAATGACTATATTAGCAGCAGATGAAGTCCGTCGTTTCGGTATTACTCCACGTGTCGCATTGTTGTCGCACTCAAGTTTTGGTTCTGATCAGACTGACCCTAGCGCTCAAAAAATGCGTAAAGTGTATGAAATCCTTTCTGAAATCGCACCTGAACTTGAAGTTGAAGGTGAAATGCATGCAGATGCAGCACTTGATGAAAATATCCGTAGCTTTGCATTCCCGAACTCGCGCTTCAAAGGTTCTGCGAATCTATTGATTATGCCGAATTTAGATGCTGCAAATATTTCATTCAACCTGTTGAAGTCAACTTCAGGAAATAATGTAACAATCGGTCCAATCTTATTAGGTGCGGCTAAGCCAGTTCATATCTTAACACCAACAGCTACTACGCGCCGTGTTGTGAATATGACTGCATTAACTGTTGCAGAAATTCAAGAAGAGGAAAAAAACGCGCTCTAATCCTTTATTTAGGGCACGTTTTGTGACTTGAGAAAACCTCTATTCTGATGCATGATGGTGCTAAGAATAGAGGTTTTTTATGCAAGTTTATTTAGTAGGCGGCGCAGTGCGAGATCAGTTGCTCGGACACCCCTATCACGAAAAAGATTATGTCGTTGTCGGTGCAACACCAGAACAACTTTTAAACCAAGGTTTCCAACCTGTTGGTAAAGATTTTCCTGTATTTCTACATCCCGAAACTAAAGATGAATACGCCCTCGCTCGTACTGAGCGTAAATCTGGGCATGGTTATCATGGCTTTGAATTTTTTACCGATCCCTCGGTAACCCTTGAAGATGATTTAATTCGTCGTGATTTGACCATCAATGCAATGGCCATGAATGAAGATGGTGAGTTGTTCGACCCTTATCATGGTCATCAAGATTTGAATCAACGCATTTTACGTCACGTTTCTGATGCCTTTGCAGAGGATCCACTACGAGTATTGCGTGTTGCCCGTTTTGCAGCTCGCTATCATCAGTATGGTTTTAAAGTAGCTGAAGAAACCATAGCCTTAATGAAAAATTTGGCTGATTCTGGTGAATTGCAAGCACTTACGCCTGAACGTGTTTGGAAAGAAACTTCTCGTGCTTTAATGGAACGTGATGCTGATATTTACTTCGAAGTCCTTCGTCAGTGTGATGCTCTCAAAATCCTCTTTCCAGAAATCGAAGCATTATTTGGTGTACCACAACGTCCTGAATACCATCCTGAAATTGACTGTGGTATTCATACCTTGATGTCATTACAACAAGCTTGTAAAGCAGACTACTCGATGGATGTACGCTTCGCAGTATTAGTGCATGATCTGGGTAAAGCACTCACGCCTAAAGATGAGTTACCTCGCCATATCATGCATGAGGAACGTGGTGTTCAGCCCGTGACTGATTTATGTGAACGTCTTAAAGTTCCGACCCAAACCAAACAATTGGCTATTGCGGTGTGCAAAGAACATCTTAAATGCCATCAGGCGTTTACATTAAAACCAGGAACACTTTGGCGTCTATTACAACGTTTAGATGTATTACGCCGTCCTGAACGTGTTGAGGCTTTTGTACAAGCATGTGAATGTGATGCCAAAGGTCGCTTAGGTCTCGAAGACCGTGAATATCCTCAAGCAAAATATGTATTAGATGCAGTACAGATTGTTCGTTCAATTAAAGCATCTGATTTACCGCCTGAGATCAAAGGCCCTGATATTGGTGAAATGCTGATCCAAAAAAGAATTGAAGCTTTGTCAATGCACCGAGAAAAATATCAATCCATTGTAAATACATAATATTTACCTCCTGAAGCTCAGGAGGTAATCGTATTTTAAAAGAATGATTGTTGAAAATATTTAAAAGAATCAATCATTGGTTTAATGATCGAAGCCACTAATAATAGCGCCATACTGTAATTGAAGATCTTTAGATGCTGTGGCGTACGCACCAAAGTTTGTAATTTTTCTCCGAGTATTCCCCAAGCTCCCGTGCATGGAATACAGACTAACCCAAACACAACACCCAAAATGATATACCAATAAAATTCACTGCCTGCAGCTAAATAAGTCGTCACCGCGCCCATTGCCATAATCCAAGCTTTTGGATTGACCCATTGAAATAATGCAGCTTGCAAAAAAGTAATGGGTTTCGCTTGAGTTTTATCTAATTCAACTGAGCCTGATTTAGCAATCTTAATCACTAAATAGATTAAATAAGCAATACCGATCAACTTTAGAATTTCGTAAACCAATTGATTTTGGCTCAGTAATGTACCAATTCCTAGACCAACCAAAATCACCATGACCCCAAAACCGATTGCTACACCTAAAATGTGTCCATAAGTCGCACGGAGTCCAAAGTTCACTCCTGAAGTTGCGACCATCAAATTGTTAGGTCCAGGTGTTATGGATGTCACAAATGAATATAGAACAAAGGATATAAATATAGAAAAAGACATATAGTCGCCTATGATTATTTTTTTTAAAACTTCACGTTGGAAAGATGAATTAAATCGAATATTAGAAGATAAAATATTAAATTTATCTAAACAAAATACATGAAAGATTAGATTATTTAAACATACTTCAATTCATACTTATAAATCATGTTTTTAAGAGCCACGACAATGCTGATTAGACCTGTAGATTCAAACCATGATGTTGCAGCGATCGCTGAATTGACTACCCAACTCGGCTATCCAACTCAAACAGAAGTTATGAAAGAACGTTTGATGAGGTTGCAAGCCCAGGAGCGTTATACAACCCTAGTATTTATCGATCATGGACAAGTTGTCGCATATATTGGTTTTGTTGAAGAAATATCATGTGAATGTGCTGATCCGTATTTTCGCATTCTAGTACTCATTGTAGATCAGGCGCATCGCGATAAAGGGATTGGTCAAA
This sequence comes from Acinetobacter sp. 24-47-66, assembly GCF_056779755.1. NCBI lineage: Bacteria > Pseudomonadati > Pseudomonadota > Gammaproteobacteria > Moraxellales > Moraxellaceae > Acinetobacter > Acinetobacter sp. 24-47-66. The sequence continues at coordinate 116,950 of NZ_JBWYIL010000001.1, read as the reverse complement.
AACTGTTGGCTCACGTTGAACATATAGCCAGTCAACAAGGTATTCAAAAAATTGTGGTCAGTAGTGGTAATCGTGCTGGACGATTACCTGCACATCAGTTTTATTTAAATCACGGTTTTAAAGCGTATAGCACGACATTTGTCAAAATATTAGCTCCTCAAGATCGTCCATTATCCTGAGGATAAAAAATCTTATGAGCGATCAGCAGGAAATGTAATCACTTGCTCTAATTTCATTTTCTCTGTTGCCACCATCAGTAAACGATCGATTCCTAATGCGATACCTGAGCATTCTGGCATTTTAGGCAATGCGGCTAAGAGATTTTCATCTATTGGCATAACATCTAAGCCTAATTTTTCGCGTTCAGCATTATCAGCTTCAAAACGAGAACGCAATACATCTGCATCAATCAACTCATCATAAGCATTTGCTAACTCTAAGCCCTCAATGTAAAGCTCAAAACGTGCTGCAACCAATTCCCCATCTTCATCAACTCGAGTTTTTGCAAGAGATGCAAGTTCTGGTGGAAAATCCGTTAAAAATACAGGCGTATCAAAACCTAAGCTCGGTTCCACCATATGCGAAAATAACAGGTCGATATATCCTAGACGATCATCACCCAGATCTAGATTTAACCCAACACGATTACAACAATCCTTTAATTCCTCTAATGTGGATTTAAGTGGATTAAGATCTAAGCGATCTATAAATGCATGTTTATAACTTAAAATCGTAGGTCGCACTTCGCCAAAACGATGTGCCAAAGTGACATTGAGTAAATCTGTAACTTCAAACATCAAGTCTTTGAGACTAAAATCAGGTCTATACCACTCAAGCATGGTAAATTCACTGTTATGTTTACGGCCATGTTCATCATCACGAAAAACTTTACAGATTTGATAAATTGGCCCTACTCCTGCTGCTAACAGGCGTTTCATGGCAAATTCTGGTGAAGTTTGAAGATAGTGCTTTTTCAAATGACCATGCACATGACGGCTTGCCTCAACTGATGCCAAGTGGACATCGGTTACTCCAGCATGAGATAAAATTGGAGTTTCCACTTCCAAAACATCACGTTCTAAAAAAAATTGGCGAATCTGTTGATACATCTTCGCTCTGGCTTTCATGGCAGCAAAATCGCAAGTTGGTAAATAGCTCAGAGAGTCAGTCATGCTTGCGGCCCTCCATGAGCAGCCCATTCACGGCGTAATGGATAGGTTTTGCGTAATTGATCAAATGAGGCTTGATCTACTTTCCCATCTTTGAGGCATGCTCTTAAGTTCTGATCATCTCTAAAGATATCGTAGATATGGTTTAATTGAGTTTTCAGCGTGTGCTTGAGATCACTATTGTTAAAATATTGTTCACATGTAGGCAATTGGGTTTCGAACTGTTTTAAAGGTTGATGGCCGAAATGCTGACAGAAAGCATCATAAATCATCTGGGTACCACGCGCTTTACCCTCAAGACTATACCCCGCAATATGAGGTGTCACCAATTGCACAAGATCCAGTAACTCTTCCGTAATGACTGGTTCATGCTCAAAGACATCTAGTACAACTTTACGACCTGTTGCTCGAATATCTGCAATCAAAGCCTGTTCTTCAATGACTGGACCACGGGCAGAATTAATTAAAAATGTAGATGGTTTAAGCTTTTTTAAGGTCTCAGCATTAAACATATGTCGGGTTGCATGCATCCCTGAAGTGGTTAATGGCACATGGATAGAAATTGCATCTGCTTTCGAAAAAACTTCATCTAAAGTGACTTGCTGAATATCTGCTCTTTGTACAAAAGGATCAACCCCAATGACGTTCCATCCCAATAATTTCGCCATATGTGCGAGTCGTGAACCGACATTACCCAGTCCAATAATGGCTAAAGTGAAATCTTGTTCTGCATCTAGCAAATGAGGATTTAGAGCTAATAACGCCGTAATAACATATTCAGAAACAGCTTGGGCATTACATCCTGCAGCATTTGACCATTGAATATTTTGCTGTTCAATTGCTGGAATGTCCAAGTGATCTGTTCCGATCGTTGCACTACCAACAAAGCTTAATGCAGTATTTTGAATGAGCGCAGAATTCACTTTCGTCACAGAACGTACTAATAAGGCTTCAGCATCGACCACATCTTCATGCTTTAAGGTACGACCAGCTTTATTATCAATATCGCCAAATTCTGAAAAGAAATAATCTGTGAATGCGAGATTTTCATCTGCAACGATTTTCATGAGCCTACCCATCAAGATTTTAGCATTATGATAACGCTTCTGGGAGGGTTAGGCTATGTGGCTCGCAGCTTGAGCGACTGACTACCAACCACATAGCACCATTCCTTAAATCAATCTAAATAGAACGTTTTTAAAGGTGGATAACCATTAAATTCGACCGAAGCATAAGAGGTTGTATAAGCTCCAGTACTTAACCAATAGAGTCGATCTCCAATGCTCAAGTTTTTAGGTAACTGATAAGGCACTTTTTCATACATGATATCAGTAGAATCACAGGTCGGGCCTGCAAGCACAACACTTGAATGCTCAGGTGCTGAATGCATTTTAGGTGTGTATATAGGATATTTGATCATCTCACCTAAAGTTTCAATTAGTCCATTAAAGACGCCCACATCCGTGTAGACCCATCGTTTATCATCATGTGCTGATTTATTGGCGATAAGAACAATCTCTGAAACAATCACTCCAGCATTACCCACCAATGATCTGCCTGGCTCCAAAAATAATATCACCTGATCATCAAAGTGTTCATCGAGATAGCGTTGAATCTCATGCGCATAACTTTGGATACTGTCAACATCAGCTAAGTAATGTGCTGGGAAACCACCACCCAAATTGATTAATTGTAAGCTGATACCGTATTGGTCTTTCAAAGTATTAAATATTTGCTTCACTATCGTTAAAGCTGAACGCCATACAGTGACATCACGTTGCTGACTACCGACATGGAATGACACGCCAAAGGGTATTAAACCCAATTGTCTAGCTTTCACCATTAAATCAACCGCCATATCTGGATGGCATCCAAATTTACGTGACAGTGGCCAATCTGCTGTACCTCCCGACTCTACCATTGCCCTGACAAAGACTTTAGAGTTCGGTGCGAATTCGGCAATTTGTGCGAGATCTGCTTCCGCATCGGTGACAAATAAACGGATTCCTTTTTGGTAAGCATACTCAACGTCTGAAGCTTTTTTAATAGTATTACCGTATGAAATACGATCTGGATGAATTCCACATTCAAGCGCTTTGTCTAACTCATAAATTGATGCAACATCAAAACATGAGCCAAGTTGATCAAGTTTATGAATAATTTCACGACCTGGATTTGCTTTCACTGCGTAATAAATATGGGCTTTTGGAAAGCTATTCTGCAACTCAATAAATTGAGTTTGCACTTGATCTAAATCAACAACTAAAAAAGGGCTTTGCTTTGTTTCGGCAAAATTTTGGATTTTTTTCCATTGTTGATCAGAATAGTATTTTTCTAATTGCATGTAAGATCCACTCACGTTAGCGAATAATTTAACGAAAATGGCCTTTGGCTATAAGTACTTTGGCTAGGGCCGTTGATTGTGCATATGTTGATTTTCAAGGTATGCACATTAGTCTTACATTAATCTCTATCCAATCTAAGACGATCACTCCATTCATTCAACGTTGGCTCCTCCACCAGATCTTGAAATTCAATTTGAAAGCCTTTTTCACGTAGCAATCCAACCAGCGTCATAAGACTGACTGAATCAAGTCCTAACATAAATAAATTATCCTCCTGCTGAATTTCATCTACAGGTAAATTCAATTGATGAGCGACCATATTTTTTAACTCAATCATGCTTAATTCATTCATGATCATTGCCCCTGACCTAAGGCGTTAATCACAGTCTGAGTATCCATGACTTTTGCACAGCGCCCAGTCGCATACTTTAGTGCAAGATCATGTTCTTTTCGGCTAAAATCCGCCAAGGCATCACCCACCATAAATGCTTGAATATCCAACATAAATGCTTCGGCAGCTGTTAATAAGCAACCAATATGGGCATATACTCCACAAATCACTAATTGATCGCGATTGGCTTGTTTGATTTGCTGCTCAAAATCACTTTTTTTAAATGCGCTATAGCGCCATTTTGTCAGCACGGTGTCTTCATTTTTTGGTTGAAGTGGATCAATAATTTTGGTCAATGCTGGATCAGCTGACAAACCTTTACCCCAAAAATCCGTTAATAGTTGACGATGTTCTTGCGTCTGATCTCCAGGTTGTGCGGTGTAATAGACTGGAATTCCTAGTGCATGTGCCTGATCAATAAGGGCTTTACAATTTCGGATTAATGTGGGAATGGGCGCTTGGGTCTGATCGTAAAAATCTAAAAAATATTGCTGAACATCATGTACCAATAAAACCGACCGTGACGCATCTAAAGTCCAATCAACTTTGTTAACTGGAAAATCTTGAGCAGATGGCATGGGATAACTTGCAATACGTGGGATTGCCATATTTTATTTCCTTAGTTAAATCGTGTCTTCGGTGAGGCGTTTTCTGAGTTGTTTCTTGTCGATTTTGCCCAATGCCGTATAAGGCATTTCTTCAATAAATTCGATGCGATCTGGGATCTTATAGGTCGCCAGACCGTATACTTGAACAAATTGTCTAATTTGCAGTTTCAGCCTTGTTTCTGATGCATCTTGATCGTTAGGTCGCCATTGAATAAATGCACAACTTTTTTCTCCTAACTTTGGATCTGGTTGTGCAACCAAGGCAGACAAGATGATTTGTTGGTGTTGATTTAAAACCTGTTCGACTTCTTCCGTCGCGATTTTTTCACCGCCACGATTAATTTGTTCCTTACTTCGTCCTTCAACAATAATATTGCCTTCTGGCGTTAATCGTACTAAATCACCAGTGCGATAAAATCCATCTAAGGTAAAAGCACTTCGATTATGTTCTGAAGCCCGATAATAACCTCTAATGGTATAAGGGCCGCGAGTTAAAAGATGCCCCACCTCACCCAATGGCAGCTCGTGATCCTCCTCATCGACGATTTTTATTTCATCATCTGGACTTATACGGGAACCTTGGGTACCTATAATGACTTCTTTCGGATCATCGTAACGCGTGTAATTCACCAAGCCTTCTGCCATACCAAATACTTGTTGTAATCGGCATTGGTATTGATCAATCAACTTTTCAGCTAAAGCATCTGGCAACCTTGCTCCACCGACCTGTAAGGTCGTTAATTTTTTAAAAATATTTGTTGCGCCATTTTGAACAGCTTCAGCCCATGTTGCTGCTAATGCAGGTACAAGAGCAACATGCGTGATATAGTGCGATTCAATGAGTGGAAATGCAGTTTGGGGAGAAGGATCTTTCGCTAAAATAAGTGTTCCACCTGCATAAAATAGCCCCAATGAACCAGCCGAACTCATACTGAAATTATGTGCTATTGGAAGCACCATAAGCATACGGCTTTCTGTATCAAGTTCACAAATATCTGCACTGGCACGAACACTATACAAATAGTCATCATGTGTTCTTGGTATAAGTTTCGGTGTGCCAGTACTGCCCCCTGAAAGTTGAAAAAAAGCCACATGGCGAGCCGTTAATTTGGGCTTTGAAACCATATGATTTTTAAACGATGCAAGATTCGGCCAAGGATCAAAATCGCCTGCATCACCAACGACAATCACTTGCTGTAAAGTCGGACATCTGCGCTGGCACTCTTGCGCTAAGGATCTGTAATCAAAGCCTAGATGCTTATCTGCACAGATATACAATTTGGCATCTGTTTGCAGAATAAAATGACTTACTTCGGCATGACGGTGTGCTGGTAAACTCATCACTGGTCGCATCCCTATCCGCAAAGCTGCAAAATAAGCAATAAAAAACTCTGCTATATTTGGCATTTGAATCACAACAGCATCTGCCAGCCCATAGCCTTGTTTAGTCAAGAAGACTGCAAATTGTTCAATATTTTGATTCAGCTCTTGATAAGAATACTGGCGATCACCACAAATCAATGCCACCTGATTGGCAAATTTCTGGGCTGATTCTTGAAAAAACTCTGAAATGGTTTGACCTTTCCAATATCCCTTTTGAATGTACCGCTCTACGAATTCTTCTGGGTATGGCACGATGCCATCCCAGAGTAAAGACTCGTCATTTACATTCGCATTCATTTTATTCCCCCATGATTTAAGTGCTGAGAATCTAAACCCAATGCATTTAACATCGTTTTAAATTTCACGATGGTTTCTGACAGTTCACTGTTCGGCTGTGAAGCTTCAACAATTCCTGCACCCGCATAAAGACGAGCATAATGGTCAAAGATACGCCCACAACGTACATTCACTGCCCAAGCACCATTCCCTCGGGCATCACACCACCCCATGGTTCCTGCAAAAAGGTTACGGTTAAAAGGCTCTAGTTCCGAAATCAACTGGCGAGCCATAGGGGCTGGTTGTCCACAGACTGCTGGCGTTGGATGTAAAATTGAGACCACATCAAAGATATGTTGCTCTGGATCTTTCAACGTTCCCTGAATTTTGGTCGCCAAGTGCCAAACCGCCTCTGTTTTAATCAGTGAAGGTGATTTTGGGATATTGAGCGTTTTGCACAAGGGAGAGAGTTGATCTGCAATGGCTTCGATGACGACGGCGTGTTCATGCTGATCTTTTTGCGAAGCAAGCAATTTTTCAGCTTGTTGTTGATCCAGTGTTGGATCTGAATGACGTGCTAATGTTCCTGCAACTGGATGGCTAAACAAATATTCATTTTGCTTCGCAACGAGAAGTTCTGGACTTGCCCCCATAAACCAACCAGATTGTTTTGGGTTTTGGGCCAACGCAAATGTGTAGCCATCAGGATTAGAGGCCAACAACTGGTAAAATAAATCAATAATATTAATTTTGTGTTGGGTTTTAAGATCAATTGCCCGAGCCAACACTGCTTTTTCTAGCGGTGATGACTTCATCAATTCAACCAATTTAACGACACCAGCAATGTATTCCTCTTGTGTTGGGATGAGAGTCGCTTGTACTTGATCATCAAGAGAAGACTGAGCAGATTGATCAATGCGCTCATTTACAAATGTGTTTTTTGCTTCCGCAATCGAGATTTCTGGTAAATCTCGATGATCAAAAGGCAAGCTCCCGACCAAAATAAGATCTTTATTCGCTGTTAATTCGATTTTTTTTTGTAGTGTAGATTTTGCTTGTTCGAGCCACTGTGCTTGCTGCTGATTAAAATTTAAATGAGAAGCTCGATCAAATTCGATATGTTCAATTAACTTTTTACTTGAAATGGTCCCCGTTGGCGTTGCGAACACGAAGCCAGGTTGATCTTCCTCAATTAACTCTTCCTTTTTTATGCCTATCATATTTTGAAAAACTGACGGTTCTATTGGCAACATATTTGTTCTCACGATTATCTGTTCACACTGCGTGCATCAAACTTTCAACATTCACAAAAGGACAACCTCTAGGAGTTGAACGCAACCAATATAATAATTATTATTCCCAATTGAAAATGATTATCGTTTCAATTTGTTAATAAAATTAAAGGATACTTAAATGGGTTTATATATCGTGACGGGTGCAGCCAGAGGAATTGGTGCTGAAATTTGTCGTCAACTATTGCAGAAGGATCATCAAGTCATCGCAATTGATCGGATTGATGCCATCAATCAATGGGAACTTTTTAAATTAATTCCTGAAGCATCACTCAACCATCTAGACCACATCAGCTGTGACATTCGTAAGACCAATGAGATTATTCAGCACATTGAAAATTCTATACTTTTTAAAGGCACGATCACGGGGTTAGTGAATGCTGTGGGGGTCTTAGAAATGGGATCTTTATTAAATACATCTGTTGAACAATGGCATGAAAATTTGTCGATAAATTTCATTGGCCCTGCCGAACTTAGTCGTTGGGTCGCTCACCAAATGATTCCTCACAGAGAAGGTGCGATTGTGAGCATCAGTTCAAATGCAGCCCTCATTCCAAGAATGAATATGGGTCTGTATGCAACGACCAAAGCTACAGTGAGTCACTATTTTAAAAATCTCGCGTTGGAACTCGCGCCTCACAATATTCGCTGTAACTTAGTTTTACCTGGCTCAACCCTTACACAAATGCAAAAACAACTATGGACTGAGGATCGCCCTCCAGCAGGCATTGTCAACGGAAATCTAGAACAATTCCGAAATGGTATTCCATTACAAAAGATTGCTGAGGCTGAAGATATTGCCAATGCAGTGATATTCTTACTTTCAGATCAAGCACGCCAAATCACAATGCACGAATTGGTGGTTGATGGTGGAGCAACTTTAGGCGTGTAACAGCCCTATTGCCCATTCAAAGGATAAACTGCCAGACTATTCTGGCAGTGGTTTGTGAATTTGAAGTTGTTCAAAAACAAGTTCTGGTTGAGCTAACCAAGTTTTCATCATCTCCATAAAATCATACCAATAAGCTTTGAGACTCGGCACATCATAAAGTTCTTTATGTCCGTCAACAGCGAGATACAATCGTTCAATACCATCAACAAACTTATTGGTAATCGCGGTATCAAAGTCTTCAATTGGGCCAGCGGATATGGTTGTTTTTGTTAACTTACACCCTTCGAAATGTTCAGGTAAAGGATAAGGAATCCAATTCACAATAGGTCCAAATAAGATATTTTCATAGGGATCAAAATCTTCTAATACAAATCGCATTTGCTCAAAATAGCTTTGCTGATGCGGTCGAATTTCGGCAAACCTTCTCGTTAATAATAAAATGATTTCTTTTAAGTTTTCCTGTCCAGTAATGCCCAACCTTAATGGCAGGATATTCATGACTAAGCACGGAATACGTATAGATGAAGTTCCCAACCGAGACATAAAAGGTACCCCAAAGCATTGTTGAGGATCTTTAGACTGTTTCATTAAATAACTCATCATCACCGCCATAACGATAAGAGCACTGGGCAATTTTAATTCAGTTGCTAATGCATTTAATTGTAGCTGTGTAGGCCAATCAATTACCTCTTCATAACGTGGCCCTTGTGAAAATGGTTCTTTTAATTTTCGTTTAAGTCGTTTCTTAGGGGCTTTCTCATACGAAAAATTAGCCTTCCAAAAGTCCAAATCTTTTTTAGCTTTTTCAGAGTGAAGGTAGTGCTGTTCTTCTACAATAAACTTTTCATAATGATCGAACCCTTTAATTTTTAATTCAGTACCATTTTTGAGAGATTGATAATAATCAATAAATCGGCTAATCATCAGTCCGTAAGCGTAGCCATCTAATGCAACGTGATGCGCTTTAAAAAATAATCCATACTTTTGCTCACCTAAGTGTGCAAACACATAGTCATATAAATGACCCGATTCTAAATTAAATGCTGGTTCTACTTTTTTTTCAGCCCACGCTAAAATTTCCTCCTCATCAAGCTGAGATAAATCAACGAAGCTAGGTTTCCGTATCGTCACATCATCTACTCGATAGACGTGTTCGCCCTGAACTAAAGCTCGCCAATGAAGCGATTTAGCTTCCTTTAATGTGAGATAAACTGCTTTTTGAAAAAGCTCTCGATCTAATGGTCCCTCAATCACCAACCACTCCGCCGTATGAAAAGGATAACTGCCATGATAATGATGTCCTTTCCACATACTGTGTTGTGCACGAGTTAATAGACCATGGGATTCATTGATTTGCATAAGACAACCGTATATATTTAATTTTCATTATAAAATCAAAGCTTTACAAAATATCCTAACCTTCATATTTTGTGATTACACTTTGGCACAAAAAGATTATTAAATATAATGATTATCATTTGCAAATTTAATTTGTTTGATTTAGATTAATAACCATTCAAATCTGTCGACTGACGCACGTATTACTGTATCGACGATCTTCACTCCATTGATAAGTACAGAAGATTAAATAATGACGACACAATCTCCTCCTCTAGCTCGACATATTTCTGTCCATTCAACAGAACAAATTTCCACTCATTTACAGCGTATTAGGTTTAAAAGTGAAGATTTCACAGGTTATGCAAAATGTGATGGTGGTGCGCACATCAAATTGTTTTTTCCGAACCCTGATCAACAAGCACCTGACCTCCCGTTTCGAAATTCTTTAGGCAAAATTACGTGGCCAAATGGAAAGAAACCAATTACTCGGACATATACTGTTCGAGATTTCGATGAAGAACTGCAACTTTTAGTCATCGATTTTGTAAGACATGAAGATTTTGGTATAGCGGCTGATTGGGCGAAGCATGCGAGTCCAGGGGACTTATTAGGTCTAGCTGGTCCAGGAGGACCAGCACGTTTTAAAATCGATGCAGAATATTGGATTTTTGTTGGAGATCTTTCAGCAATCCCGATGATCGCTGCCTCTCTTGAACAATTACCAAAAGACGCCCATGGTGAAGTTTGGATCGAGATTGAAGATGATTCAGACCAAATACATCTGAATAAACCTGAACACATTAAGCTTCATTGGTGCAACAGCACTCATGAATTGAATAATAACATCCGTCATTCTTTGCAAAACTTAGACTGGAAAAATAAAGATATTTCAGTATCACTGGCGGGTGAAAATTCAACGGTGGTTGAACTTCGTAAAATACTGAGACAAAACTTCCAGTTACCCAAGAGCAATTTATATGCTGTGCCTTATTGGAAGCAAGGTCACAACGAAGAGGCTTATCATGAGGAACGCCATCAAGTGATGGATGCCATTGAATAAGTGAATAGAATTATTTTAATGAAATATGTAGAAAGATATGAAATATAAAATTGCAATTATGTTGAGTGCTGTCACTCTCTTCACAGCATGCTCTCAGTCGAATGAACCTTCTTCACGAGACAGTAAAGCGACGGTTGAATCTCAAATAAATACGACACGACAAATTGAAGATGCTTTAGGTCGTCAAGTTACGATTCCTGTTCAGCCACAACGTGTTGTGGTTTTAAGTGAGCTTGATTTGGATAGTGCTATTGCACTTGGAATAAAACCTATAGGCAGTAGTTATGTTCGAGGTCAAAGTAATTTTCCAGATTACCTCAAAAATGAAACACAACAGATCGCCTCCGTCGGTAACTTTGGACAACCGAGCATGGAACAAATTCTCACGTTACAACCTGACTTAATTATTGCTGGAAGCATGATTGATACACAAATGATTAATCAATTGCAGCAGATTGCACCCACTGCAGTCAGTTTTGCACGCGGAGAGCCATGGAAAGACAGTTTCAAAAAGGTAGCTCATTTATTAAACAAAGAACAACAAGCCCAAAAAGCTCTAGAAGCGTACGATCAATATGCGCAAGAAGCTCAACAGAAATTACATGTTCAACAAGGTCAATCAGTCAGTGTCATTCGTTGGACAGCCAATGGACCTGTTTATATGTTAAATGATTCATTTGCGAGCCAAATTTTAAAAGATATTGGCTTAACACGACCTCAACATCAGCAACAACCAGGTGCAAGCCATACGCCTCCAATCAGTCGAGAGCGTTTTGATCAAATTGATGCAGACTGGCTCATCATTGGCAGTCATCTAAACTCGGAAAAGCAACTGGCAGAACTAGAAAAATTACCAGAATTCCAACGTCTTAATGCTGCAAAAAACAAGCATTATTTCGTGGTTGATGCATCTATGTGGACTGGCATAGGTGGACCACATGCTGCTCGACATGCCATTGATGATGTATTGAAGCATCTCCATAATTAACATGCTGACGAATGCTACAACTGTACTTGACCGATTCCCGCTGATGGGAATCGTGCTTAGCTTGATTATTTTATGTTGCGCTGTTTTGTCGATCGCGTACGGCGCTGGTCAGCCCTACTTTACAGACAGTTTGCAACTTATTCTTCAGGCATTAAGTCAATGGTCCTTAGAACCAATCACTCCCCTATTGGAAATTAGAATTCCACGTACTATTGCGGCGGTGAGTGTCGGATTAGCTTTAGCGATCTCAGGCGTCATCCTTCAAAACTTGCTTAAAAACCCTTTGGCTGATAGTGGATTAATCGGAATTAATAGTGGTGCATCTCTTGCCATTGTTTTGGCCATCGTTCTTCAAATGGATACCTTAGGACTATTTTTTTGGGCGCTGATTGGAGCTTTAGTGAGTGCATTATTGGTCTTTGCAATCACCCCTCGTCAAATGACAGATCATAGCTCACTTACACGTTTAGTCTTAGCTGGACTGGCAATCACCAGTACATTCCAAGGTTTTATGGCTGCCATTCTTCTGAGTTTCCAAAATGGCTTAGACGACTATCGTTTTTGGGTTTTGGGTTCGCTCAATCGCGTTGATATTCAATATCTTAGTCTTGCACTGATTTTAATGGCGATCGGACTCATCATTGCTATATTGGTGATACGCCCTCTAGGTCTTAGCTTAGTTGGTGATCAACTGGCGAATAGCTTAGGCTTAAATACGAAACTACTTGATGCATTCTGCATTTTAGCTGTGGTTTTATTAACTGGAAGTGCCGTTGCATTAACAGGACCAATTGCCTTTTTAGGCTTGATTGCACCTTACTTTGCACGAGCTATTGGTGCTCATAGTATTCAGAAACAACTCATCTATAGCGGACTATTTGGCATGTTGTTGTTGCTGATCGCGGATATCATTGCACGTGCAGTCGTGCAACCTTTCGAAGCCCCTGTCAGTATTCTTTTAGCCTTATTAGGTGCGCCTATTTTAATATGGATGGTGCGTCAAAATAACCTACAAAATATTATTCAAGCGGAGAAATAATATGTTTTCTCTGTTGAGTCGTTTAAAACAAAAATCAGTAATAAAGGCTTGGATAATCATTGCGATTCTACTGATATCACTCAGTTTATTTAGCCTGATGTACGGTGAAATCACATTAAATTTGAATACGCTATGGAATGTATTGACAGGCAATGCGTCAGCTCCACATCAACTTCTCGTTGAAAAGATTAGATTACCACGACTTTTGGCAGCCTTATTGATTGGCGCTGCACTCGCCTTATCTGGTCTCATTCTTCAAATTATCACCAAAAACCCTCTTGCGAGCCCAGATGTTTTTGGTATCAGTGACAGTGCAGTGCTTGCTTTGGCATTCACCATTCTCCTCTCAAGCGCTAGTATGTTAGGTCAATGGTGGCAAGCATTGATGGGCGCGATCTTCTGTGTTTTCTTTATTTTAATTGCTTCAGGCGGCGTGGGAACACAGGGGTATCGTATTTTGGTCATCGGGGTCGGAATTGCAACACTCATGAAAGCCAGTTTTGACCTTATCCTTGCGACACTGCCAGTAATACACACCAGTAATATTTTAATTTTTAGTAGTGGTAGTTTAATTGGTCGAAGCTACAACATCTTGCTACCAACTTCGATTTTTATCATACTGCTTGTCAGTATTATTGTGCTGTGGCGGCGACTATTTAGTGCAATGGTTCTTCCTGATTCTGTCATTGATAGTCTAGGAGAACCCTTATCTAAAATTAGACTGATGCTCATTATTATTGCTGCCTTTCTCGCTGGGACCGCTGTCAGTATTGCAGGTCCCATTGGATTCGTGGCTATTGCCGCACCAATCATCGCATTTAAATCATTTCCTCATCATTTATTTCCGATTTTTCCAACCATGTGTATTGGTGCATTAATGGTTTTATGTGCCGATTTACTTGGAAAAAATTTGCTTGCCCCTGTCGAAATTCCCGCAGGCATTATTAGCGGCATGGTTGGTGGTCCACTGTTGTTGTGGTTGTTATATCGTCATTCTAGAAGTATGAGTCGTACATGAGTTTAATCATCAATCAATTAAGTGCTGGATATAATCATCATCAAGTTTTGAAGGGTATCAATGCTGAATTTCAGCAGGGTCAAGTCATCGTCCTCATTGGTCCAAATGGCTGTGGAAAATCGACCTTGTTAAAATGTATTGCTCAAATTCATCCATATGATCAAGGCGAAGTCATTTGGGAAAAAAATCAACTGAATATACTCAGTAAAAAGTTGCTCGCTAAACAACTTGCATTACTTCCACAGCATGTAACTGCACCCAACGGCATGACAGTTGAGCAGTTAGTACGCTTCGGTCGTTTTCCACATCAAGGTTGGTTTAAACGACTGAACATCGAAGACCAAAAAGCGATTGATGACGCCTTGTCTGCGACCCATTTAAGCGAATTAAAAAATCAAAATTTAAGCAATCTATCAGGAGGTCAACGTCAACGTGCATGGATCGCAATGGTCCTCGCACAACAGACCCCTTTAATTCTTTTAGATGAACCAATCAGTATGCTCGATATCGGTCATCAAGCCGATATTTTAAATTTAGTCCGCTCTCTAGCCTCACAAGGTAAAACCATAGTGATGGTTCTACATGAATTAGCCACTGCTGCACGCTGTGCCGGTTTTCTAGTTGCCATGAAAGATGGTCAAATCATTGCACAAGGAAAATCGGAAGATGTTTTAACAAAGCAATTAGTTCATCAACTCTATAACTTAGATGCTGAAGTCAGACTGGTTGAAGATGATCAACACAAAAAAAGGTTACTGGTCATCCCAAATAAGTTTGGTGATTAAACACTCGAATAAAAAGCTTGAATATATAGAATAAAAAAAAGCCCTGACATTTGTCAGGGCTTTTTGAATTTGGCGGAAGCGGTGAGATTCGAACTCACGGAGGACTCACACCCTCGTCGGTTTTCAAGACCGGTGCATTAAACCGCTCTGCCACGCTTCCATGTGCGCCATAATACGAAGCTTTTCATATCATGACAAGTAAAAATTACAATCAAACCATTCAAGTGAATATAGTTTCACCAAATGATTCAAATTTATTAAATTTTGGCTGCAATTTCAGCACCTTCACGAATCGCACGCTTAGCATCAAGCTCAGCAGCAAGCTTTGCACCACCAATAATGTGATATTTCGCTAAAGTTGTTTCAGTCTCTGATGGCATAATCTCTTTAACAGATTCTTGCCCTGCACAAACAACGATAGTATCGACTCGTAATAATTGATCATGTCCACCAACTTCGATCCACAGACCTTCATCACTCACTGATTTGTATTGAACGCCACGCAACATTTTCACATGATGTTTTTTTAATTGGGCGCGGTGAACCCAACCAGAGGTTTTACCTAATCCTATACCCAAAGGCGTTGTCTTACGTTGCAATAAATATATTTCGCGAACTGGACGATCCACTTCAGCAGGTTGTAAACCACCTTCAGAAACATACTGAATATCAGGATCAACTCCCCACTCACGTTTCCATTCTGCCAAAGGTTGTGGCTGTGGCTGATGTTCAGGTTTTAATAAAAACTCTGACACATCAAATCCGATACCACCAGCACCAATTACTGCTACCTTTTGACCCACAGGCGCACCTCTTAATACTTCTGCATAAGATAAAACTTGTGGTGCATCACTTCCTTCGATCTTCAATGCACGTGGAACAACGCCTGTCGCAACAATCACTTCATCAAAGCCTTCACGCTCAAGCTGTTCACGATTAACTTTAGTATTTAAACGAAGTTCAACCCCAGTGCGCTCAATTTGGACTTTAAAATAGCGAATGGTTTCATGAAACTCTTCTTTCCCAGGAACAACTTTCGCTAAGTTGAATTGTCCCCCTACATCATTAGTGGCTTCAAATAAAGTAACTAGATGACCACGACTGGCAGCAACAGTCGCTGCCGACATTCCTGCTACACCACCACCCACAACAGCTACTTTTTTAGGCTTCTTGGTTTTTAAATAAACCAGTTCAGTTTCATAGGCTGCACGTGGATTCACTAAACATGTGGCACGTTTATTTTTGAAAGTATGATCCAAACACGCCTGATTACACGCAATACACGTATTGATTTCATCAACACGATTAGTCGCCGTTTTATTCACCCAGAAAGCATCTGCCAATAATGGTCGAGCCATTTGAATCATGTCGGCTTTACCTTCAGCCAAAATAGCTTCGGCAGTTTCAGGCATATTGATTCGGTTGGATGCAATCACAGGCACAGACACATGTTTTTTCACCTCTGCGGTATAATCTACAAATGCCGCACGAGGAACAGAGGTTACAATTGTTGGCACACGAGCTTCATGCCAACCAATACCTGTATTCAATAATGTGATACCCGCTTCTTCTAGCGCTTTAGCAACGGTGATCACTTCATTCATTGTATTACCGTCGTGAACTAAATCGAGCATAGATAAACGGAAACAAATGATAAATTTTTCGCCAACTTTCGCGCGAATTGCCTTAACAATTTCAACTGCAAAGCGCATACGGTTTTCTATTTCCCCGCCCCATTGGTCTGTACGCTGATTGACATGACGACTCATAAATTGGTTCAGCAAATAGCCTTCTGATCCCATGATTTCGACACCATCATAGCCAGCTTTTTTCGCGATACTTGCTGTAGCCGCATAATCTTGAATCGTATCCAGAATTTGTTTTTCTGACATCTGACGTGGTTTAAATGGTGAGATCGGCGATTTTATTGGGCTTGCAGAAACCACAAATGGTTGATAACCATAACGCCCTGAATGCAAAATTTGCATTAAAATTTTTGCACCATGTTTATGAACTGCATGTGTCACTAATCGGTGTGGGGCAACATCACCTAAGGTATTCATTGTGCCACCAGCTGGAAGCAGCCAGCCCTGACGGTTAGGGGAAATACCACCTGTAATGATGAGACCTACGCCCCCTTTAGCACGTTCACCAAAATATGCTGCTAATTTAGGATAGTTATAAAAACGATCTTCTAGACCGGTATGCATCGATCCCATCACGACACGATTTTTTAGGGTAGTGAAACCAAGATCAAGAGGTTTTAATATATTTGCATAGCGAGTTGTCATGGCAATTCCTTATTTTATGGGCTTTGCAACTTGTTGCATAAAACTATACTTCTTTTTTCATAACTGTTTATGGCAATTTTTTGTCTTTTTCTATAATAAATTACCAACTATGAAATTAGATATTAATATTCAATCACTTACAAAAAATATTTTTCACTAAGTTCGCTTTGAAAAATTCCAATAAAATAAATTGATGCATAAAAATCTTCATAAATGCGCTGTATTATTTTCAAGAAGAAATCATGAATTAGATTAAGCACTACCTATTACTTCTGAGTTTCGACGAAATATTGCTACTTATTCTAATATTTTTGCACCACGTATCTTTTTTTAAAAAAAATTACCAATGAAAAGTGCTACAATTGAAGAAATATATTTTTCAGGTTACCAATTTTCTAGGTGCCTATATTCTATCGTTAGGATGAACAATGTCTGATAATGCAACTATCTTACAGAATGTACCTGTAGGCAAAAAAGTTGGTATTGCCTTCTCTGGTGGTCTTGATACTTCTGCAGCTCTATTGTGGATGAAACAAAAAGGTGCTGAACCTTATGCGTATACAGCAAACTTAGGTCAGCCAGATGAAGATGATTACGATGCTATTCCCAAGAAAGCTGAAGCTTATGGCGCTGTTAAAGCACGCTTAGTGGATTGCCGTTTACAACTTGCATTAGAAGGTATTGCAGCAATTCAATGTGGCGCATTCCATATCTCTACAGGTGGTGTACCTTACTTCAATACAACGCCACTTGGTCGTGCAGTCACAGGTACAATGCTTGTTACTGCGATGAAAGAAGATGACGTCAACATTTGGGGTGACGGATCTACTTATAAAGGTAACGACATTGAGCGTTTCTACCGTTATGGTCTATTAACGAACCCAGCACTTAAAATTTACAAACCTTGGTTAGACCAAACATTTATCGATGAACTTGGTGGCCGTGCAGAAATGTCACAGTTCCTCATCGACAACGGTTTTGACTATAAAATGTCAAAAGAAAAAGCATACTCAACAGACTCAAACATGCTTGGTGCAACTCACGAAGCGAAAGATCTTGAGTATCTTGATGCTGGTATCAAAATCGTTGAACCGATTATGGGTGTTGCATTCTGGAAAGAAGACGTTGAAATCGCACCTGAAGAAGTTTCAATCACATTCGAAGAAGGCTTCCCTGTTGCTCTTAACGGTCAACGTATCGAAGATCCAGTTGAGTTAATTCTTGAAGCGAACCGTATCGGTGGTCGTCATGGTCTAGGTATGTCTGACCAAATCGAAAACCGTATCATCGAAGCGAAATCTCGTGGTATTTATGAAGCTCCGGGTATGGCGCTTCTGCATATTGCTTACGAACGTCTTGTGACTGGTATTCATAACGAAGATACCATTGAACAGTACCGCATCAACGGTTTACGTTTAGGTCGTTTACTTTACCAAGGTCGTTGGTTCGACTCTCAAGCGCTTATGCTTCGTGAAACTGCGCAACGTTGGGTTGCTAAAGCAATCACAGGTACTGTGACTTTAGAACTTCGTCGTGGTAATGACTATACGATCATGAACACTGAATCTGAAAACCTTACCTATGAAGCTGAACGCTTAACCATGGAAAAAGGTGATTCTGTATTTACTCCAATGGATCGTATTGGTCAATTAACCATGCGTAACCTAGACATTACAGATACTCGCGCTAAGTTAGGAATCTATACTGGTGCAGGTTTACTTGCTGTAGGTACAGGTTCTGCTGTTCCACAACTTAAAGACAAAAACTAAAATTTAGTTTAGTCCTAAAAAAACCGCGCTTTGAGCGCGGTTTTTTATTTGGACATGAAAATCTATCGTTGTTCCCTAGATGAATAATGACTCATTCATCCAACGTATGCTTCATTTTTATATTAATCAGCACAAATACATGTAAAACCCCTTTTATCGGCTTTTGTCGTTATCAATTTCAAGCAATATCGATTATCATCTATGTTATTTTTTCAGTAAGACTTGCCTTGAATACGATCACTTTAATCCAGCCAGATGATTGGCACGCTCATTTAAGAGATGGTTTAGCACTTCAACGTACTGTTCCTGATTTGGCGAAGCAATTTCATCGCGCAATCTGTATGCCAAATACAGTTCCACCTGTAAAAACTGTGGAAGAGGCACATGCCTATCGTGAAAGAATCATGGCGCATGTTCCTGAAAATGTAAAATTCGATCCTCGTATGGTGCTTTACTTTACGGATCATACTTCTCCTGAAGAAGTACAAAAAATTAAAAAATCTCCATATGTAAATGCAATTAAGCTTTACCCTGCTGGAGCAACCACGAATTCTGATAATGGCGTTAGTGATATACGTAAAGTGTATAGCGTCATTGAGCAACTTGAAGAACATCAGGTTCCTCTCTTACTCCACGGCGAAGTAACACATCATCATGTTGATATTTTCGATCGTGAAAAACGTTTCTTAGATGAAGTTTTAGCACCGCTGCTTAAACAATTTCCAAAATTGAAATTAGTTTTAGAACATATCACCACAAGCGAAGCTGCACATTTTGTACTTGAGCAAGATCGCAACGTGGCAGCGACGATTACACCACAACATTTGTTATTCAATCGCAATGACATGTTGGTTGGTGGTGTTAAACCGCATTTCTATTGTTTGCCAATTTTAAAACGCCAGACACATCAGCAAACTTTGTTAGAAGTCGCAACAAGTGGCAACCCTAAATTTTTCTTAGGTACTGACAGCGCTCCGCATTCTAAAAATGCGAAAGAAAATGCATGTGGCTGCGCTGGGTGTTATAGCGCTCCAACTGCAATTGAATTATATGCTCAAGCATTCGATCAAGTCGGTAAAATTGAACGTCTTGAAGGTTTCGCTTCATTCTTTGGTGCGGATTTCTATGGTTTACCTCGTAATACTGAAACCATTACATTGATCAAAGAAGATCAAGTGATTCCTGAAAGCCTTGAATATTTAGATGGCGAACAGATCATTCCTCTTTATGCAGGTAAAACAATTCAATGGAGAAAAGTGTGACCACTGAAACATTACCTGTCATCGGTCAACGCTTCCGCGGGTTCCTACCCGTGGTTGTTGACGTGGAAACAGCTGGTTTTAATGCAGATACTGATGCATTGCTCGAAATAGCATGTATTCCAATCATTTACGACGAGTCTGGAAAGTTTGTACCTGGTCAAGCGCATCATGCACACATCAATCCATTTGAAGGTGCAAATTTAGATCGTCGCTCACTCGACTTCATTGGCATTGATCCTTTTAATCCAATGCGTGTAGCGATGGCAGAAGATGAAAAGTCTGCACTTAAACGTATGTTTAAAGCAATTAATGAGGTACGCAAACAACAACAATGCACACATGCTGTGCTAGTTGGACACAATGCTCATTTTGATCTTGGTTTTTTAAAAGCGGCAATTGCACGTACTGGAACTAAGAATCAAAATCCATTTCATAGTTTCTCGGTTTTTGATACGGTGACTTTGAGTGCTGTGATGTTCGGACAAACTGTTTTGGCTAAATCATGTATTCAAGCTGGCATCGAGTTTGATGGTAAAGAAGCCCACTCTGCGTTGTATGACACACAGAAAACAGCTGAATTATTCTGCTATATTTTAAATAAATTAGCGCCCCATTTACTTGAAACACTCGTTTCAGAGTAAAAATCTTTAAATACCCCAATATTTTAGAAATCTTGATCATCCTGTGGATTGATCTTAATTGAAAAGTATTGGGGCTTTTTGTTCCAATTTTTAACTATCGCTTTTTTATATTATGTTAATCGGAATATAGTATTGATAATTATTCTCATTAATATTGTGAAATAAGTATTATTAAATGATAATCGCTATCGTTTTTATTCTCTCAATGTTAAATCATGTCATTTGTACGCTCAAAATTAAATTTAGCCATTCTTACGATTCTCTCAACTACAGTTTGTGCAAATGAAACAGAAATAAATTCAACAGCTAATGATGATTCAATCAAACTCAATACAATTGTAACGAATGCAGCTGAGCAACAAGAAGTTGGGAAAACCCTTTATACGAAGGATGACTTAGACAAGAAACCCAATAGTTCTAAGAACATTACTGATTTTTTAAAAGTAAATCCTAATGTGCAATTTGGTAATAATTTTAAAAGTGGCTTACAACAAGGTGAACTTAGCCCAGCCGAAATTAGCATCAATGGCGGTTTACCCTATGAAAATAAATTTCTAATCAATGGGATGAGCATCAACAATAATATTAACCCTGTGGGTGCAACAACATCGAACTCAAATAATGAACTACTCGGCTCTAGTCAAGCTGTTGCAGTCAATGCAGACCTGATTTGTAATATTAAACTGCTTGATAGCAATGTGAGCGCTGAATATGGTGAATTTACTGGCGGTGTAGTGAGTGCAGAAACCTGCGCACCAAAAACTGAGGTAGGCAAAATTCACGGTAATATTACCTATGATTATACATCTGATTCTTGGTCTAAAATCAACTTTCCTGATCCAGAAAGCCAACTGGAATTTGAAACCTCCAAGAGTGAAAAAAATCAACCTTTCTTTACTAAACAAGGAATCAGCGCAACACTGTATGGTAATCTCACAGACCAATTAGGTTTCAATGCTTTTGGCTCTTTTCGACATTCGTTAATTCCATTAAAAACGAATTTTATTGAGCCAGCAGAATTAGACCAAACACGTGCTGCGAGCAATTATGGTGTCGAACTCTTCTATACACCTTCAGATAAAACCTCATTAAAAATAGGAACTCAGCTATTTGAAAATAAAGGTGATTACTTCAATGCTACATTTTTAAACTCAGAAAACACGCAAATATCTGATAGTCAAAGTATTTATATCAATTTAAAAAATAAATTAAATACTGTTCGGTTAGAACAACAACTTAATTATCAAACACAAAAAAGCTCGCGAAAGGCAGAGCAGGATGCGTATGTGTGGGCTCGATCTTCAACAAAGAATTGGAATCCGAATTTAAGTACGCAATCATATGGAAACTATGGTGCATTATCACAAGAAGAAAAAAAACTCGAATACTCAATCAAAGCCCTATTTGAACCAATAAACTTTGCGAACTCATCACACCAATTCAAAGTGGGTGCAGGTTATGGTCATTATGAAGCGTATTGGGAAAGACCTGAAGTTTCTAATAATTATTACACAACTACTATCGCTTCCAAAAATATTGAAAACTTAAACTGTTACGCTTCTGATGGTCGTCGTTATGATGCTTGTGACGAAGGCAATTCAATTGACGGGCAATATTTAACGCAACGATTTAAATATGATGCAGGACAAATCAATGTACGCCAAGATCGTTGGCATGCATATCTCGAAGATTCAATTTATGTTAATCCATTTATTCAATCTAGTTTAGGCTTAAGAGCTGATTATGATTCACTGACTCAAAATACAAATATTGCACCTCGTAGTTCATTTGTTTTGAAGCCATTTGGCAATGATCAATTATTTATCACGGCTGGTTGGAATCGCTATTATGGTTTAAACGCATTCGCCAACGAATTACAAGATCAACGAGGTCGATTACAGACAAAATTTAAGAGAAATAGTCTTTCTGAAGGTTGGGAACTCGATCCGACGTATATGCCATCCTTCAAATCAAGGTCAGAGCTGGATACGCCGTTTTCAGATGAATCTGTATTTGCTTTTAACACCAATATTTGGAACATCAATACTGGTTTAAAATATGTTCAGCGAGAGAACAAAGACCAATTACGCCAGCAGCAAGGTAATAAGTCTTATAACAACTCAGGAAAATCTGAAGCTGAAATATTAACGTTCTCTTTAAAAAATATTAAACCACTTGTATTTAAAAATTCTGTGCATTATTTAAGCCTAAATGCCGATATGACAGATACAAATCGTAATTTTGATAGCTATGAAAGCAACTACTACACAGGTACATCACAAATTTATTATGATGGCAAACTGATTAATGCTGAAGATAAACCCACTGATAATTTCAATACACCATGGACAGTTAGACTAGATTGGAATATTGGTTTTAATAATATTCCTTTAAATATTAATCATTATCTTAGCTATCGTGCAGGGACACCAGGTATGAAAAAAACCCTGAGTACCAGTAAAACTGAATTTGTCTATGAACTCGATGGTATGAAATATGACACTTACACTGCATATAAAACGAAAAATGCTTTGAATTGGGATATGCGTACTACCTACACAATACCGAGTTCAAAGAATACGCAAACTATTTTTGGTTTAACCATTAATAATGTACTTAACCGTAAAAATGAGTATTTTTCTTCCAATACATCCTCAGTGACACCAACACCAAGTCCTGAAATCGGTCGTCAATTCATTGCAGATGTTACATTTAAGTTCTAACTCATGATTCCCATAGAGCACTTAGGTGCTCTTTTTCATTTATGCCACGTTAAACTTTTGGATTGCATAAAGAAAAAACAATTCAAGACTTGAAAAATATCAATTATCCTCGATATTACATAAAGTAATTCACTCAATCTTAGAATGAGCATATGAACAATCAAAACAAACCTGAAATTATTACGATAGAAGATCAAAGCTTTGGTAGCCATGTAGAACATTGGGCGCTGTTAACTGATGATCCGACTGTTCAGGTTCCAAAATGGTTGAGTGAAGCACTAAATGCACCTGTCATGCCGATGGGGATTTGTGCTGAAGAACAAGATATGGATCCGAATGTTTGGCTAATTCAAGGACCTAAACAACAACCTATCCAATTGGTTCAAGTCATTGCTGTAGAAGACAATAAACCTAAAGCAGTCAAAACAGCCTTCCCTACTTTTGATAGTCCTTATACGTTGAACGCGACGATTGAACGCATCATTACATGTAAGTCCAACACGCAAGCAGTGTTACAATTAAAAGTTAGTGATAATAGTGTGGTTTATGCTTTTGATAGCTTATACAGTGTTAACCAAATTCAATACCAAAAAAATCAATCTTATAAAGTCCAATTAAATGCGTGGGCTTATGAGCTAGAAAAAGTTGCTGATCAAGAACAAATTGTTGTGGATGATCCAGCTTCAATTAAACACCATCGTGCTTTAAATGAAATTTTGAGTGAACACAATGGTGTAGCGCCAGATAATTTACAGCAGCTGATTGATGCTTGGGAACCTAAATCAGATGCCGATAAAGAACCTGTAACGGTCGATTTTTCGAAAATGGTGGCTTACTTGTACGGTGAAACCATGGGTCAGGAAGATGAGGCCTGGTTCCAAGGAAAAGTGGTTGGCAAGACCCAAATGCAGTTCAACGATCAATTTTATCAACTTTATGATGTAACACTTATTTTGGAAGAAAACCAACCTGCTACACTTATTCGTATCGCGACTAAGGATGAGAATTATAAAAATTTCGAAATTGGTCAATATATTCGTGGAAATATATGGATTCAGGCGAATATTTATGCTAAAAATACATCAAATAAATAGGATTTAACTATATAAAGTAATATTTAGGCTCCTAGATGAAAATTATACCGGAACAATCAACAGGCTTAATGGAACAAGCACGCCCTCGTATTCGTGTAGACAAGGGTGCTTACTGTTTCTTTTTCTTAGGTGTTTTCCTCGCTGCTTTTATTTTCCACTTTACCAATCTTATTCCAGCATTTTAATAAATTAGCGTTGATTACTTTCATCTACGTTTTAGACACATAAAAAAGCCTGTCATATGACAGGCTTTTTTACGAACTGATTTTAAGCATTACGCTTCGCAAAATCATCCATAAATTTCACAAGTGCTTGTACACCTTCAAGTGGCACTGCATTGTAAATACTCGCACGCATACCACCTACTGAACGATGTCCTGCAAGATTTAACAAATTATTTTCCTCTGCTTCTTTCAGGAATTGCTTTTCAAGTTCAGGCTTCGCCAATGTAAATGGTACATTCATAATTGAACGATATTCTTTCGCAATTGGATTTGCATAGAAGTCACTTGAATCAATATAACCATACAACAATTCAGCTTTTTGCTGGTTCACTTGATGAATTGCCTCTACACCACCCTGTTCAAGCAACCATTCAAATACTAAGCCTGATAAATACCAAGCATAAGTAGACGGTGTATTCACCATAGAATCATTCTTCGCTTGCGCTGAATACTTCAAAATGCTCGGAATTTCTTCTTTTGCTTGGTCTAATAAATCATCACGAATGATTACCAAAGTTAAACCAGCAGGACCGATATTTTTTTGTGCACCCGCGTAAATAAGACCGAATTTTGAAACATCAATTGGTGCCGACAAAATACTAGAAGATAAATCTGCAACCAGTGGTTTATCCGTAGTTGGGATATTTTTAAATTGAATACCACCAATCGTTTCGTTATCTGCATAATGAACATAGGCAGCATCAGCAGATAAATTCCATGTACTTTCATCAGAAATTGCAAGATTACCATCTGCATCTTTAATACCAGCTTCGATCACGTTAATTTCGCCATAACGTTTTGCTTCTTTTAAAGCTTTTTCAGACCAAATGCCAGTATGGATATAATCTGCTTTGTTATTTTTCCCTAATAGATTCAATGGAATCGCAGAGAATTGTAGAGAAGCACCACCCTGTAAGAAAAGCACTTTGTAGTTCTCAGGAATATTCATCAACTTGCGTAAGTCTGCTTCTGCTTTTTCAGCAACAGCGACGTAGTCTGCACTACGATGACTCATTTCCATGATTGATAGGCCCTTACCCTGCCAATCAAGCATCTCAGCTTGAGCTTTTTCTAATACAGCAGTAGGTAATGCAGCAGGACCAGCACAGAAGTTGTACGCGCGCATGATTTTTCCTTTCAGAGTGAAACACAATAAAATGATGGCATTTAACCACAGATAACCATAGCTTGCAGTATATTCAACTTAAATAATTTCAATCTTGTTTTCACACTAAAGCTATTTTTTCAATAAGCTCTACATTTATCAGAGATTTATGTTTACTATATTTTGAGAGACACCGTAGTTAGTAAGTTTAAATCGCTCACTACAACAGCTCTCAATCTGACAAAATTTATTATGACTATTTCGTTGTATTGTCTTTCATTTCATGCGAACAATTAAAACATCTCACCATATCATTCATAGCTGACTCTTTTAAAATGACTGTGTAATAAAAATCCATCTTTTATATCTTGATCTACAATTTCAACAACCATTTCATTATTTTTATCTCGAACTGCATCATAAAGCGCATCAGTATTTACAGCTGAATGTTTTGTTTATGAACAATATTCCTCAGATTCCCCTCTCTCCTTCATTCAGCTGAAATGAAAGGGTTCACTACATGCTGTTATAAACAGTGCTATTACAATCAGCAAGCTATAATTAAATTTGAGTTTCATTTTTAATTAAAATTCTTTTTTAGACTATTGTTAATTAAAAAAGGACGCTTCAGCGTCCTTTTTTAATTCCTACAAATTACTCATCTGTAGATTTTTCATCGCTATCAGTCGTATCAATTTCTTGAGTATCTACTGATTCATTAGATTCAATTGAAGCCTCTTCACCTTCAACTGATTCTATAAAATCATCTTCCTCAACTGATTCTATAAAATCATCTTCCTCAACAGCTTCAATCGCTTCAACACCAACCAATGTCTCGTTTTCACCTAAGCGGATTAAACGTACACCTTGTGCATTACGACCCGTCTGAGCAATTTCAGATGCACGAGTACGTACTAGCGTACCACCATCAGAAATCAGCATGACTTCTTTACTGACATCGATCGCTACGGCACCAACCAGCTCACCATTACGATCAGATGTCTTGATCGCAATGACGCCTTTACCACCACGTTTCTTGGTCGGGAAGTCATCCACTGGCGTACGCTTGCCGTAACCATTAGCTGAAGCACATAGCACTTCACCTGTTGCCGGGACAACAACTAATGAAACAATACGGCTTAAGAAATTAGAATCCGTATCTTCATCTTCTGAATCTACATCATTGTCTTCAATTTCTTCCGCTTGAGCCAATCCAATGGTGACACGCATACCACGTACACCTTTCGCAGAACGACCCATTGCACGTACATCAGTTTCTGCAAATCGAATCGCTTTACCTTCATTCGAGAACAACATAATTTGTTGTTCACCGTCAGTAATCGCAACACCAATTAAACGGTCATCTCCAGCTAACTCGATTGCACGTAAACCATTTGAACGTACATTAGAGAACTGCTCAAGTTCAACTCGCTTGATCGTACCGTATTCAGTTGCCATAAAGACATAGAAGTTTTTACGTAAGTTTTCTGCAAGCTCAGCAAATTCAACTACTACTTCATCATCAAGATCTGTAGTTGATAATTCAACTCCTAACTCTTTCAGATGTGTACGCAATTCGTCCGATAGATCGTCACCATCTGCTAGATCAGCAAATGATTTTTCTAATGCATCATAGTGTGCAGCAATGATTTCGTTTTGCTGTAATTGAGCTTGATGAGATTTAACAAACTGACGGAAATCGGCTAGACGTTCTTTAAATTTCTTCGGTGCATCAATCACTGGCAGAATAGCAGTAATTGTCTCATTTTCATCTAATGGCAATAAGTTCACCATAGGACGACCTTTTGCACCACGAGAAGCTTGAGGCACTTCAAAAACTTTTAAGCGATAGACTTTGCCGACATTGGTAAAGCATAAAACTGTTGCATGGTTAGATGTCACAATCAAATGTTGAATGTAATCATCTTCTTTCATAGACGTTGCTGATTTACCACGCCCACCACGACGTTGCGCAGCATAATCAGAAAGTGGCTGTGTTTTCGCATAGCCTGATTGAGAAACGGTTAAAACAACTTGTTCTTCTGGAATTAAATCCTCACGAGAGAAATCTACACGAGATTCTACAATCGCAGTACGACGCTCATCACCGTATTGCTGAAGAATAAGTGAAAGCTCTTCACGAATCACGTTCATCAACAATTCAAAATCATTAAGAATTGCTGTCAACTCTGCAATTTGTGCCAAAATTTCAGAATATTCTGCATGCAGCTTATCTTGTTCTAAACCAGTTAAACGATGCAAACGTAATTCTAAAATTGCACCCACTTGAGTCGGCGAGAGACGATAAATATTGCCAGATAATCCAAACGGTTTATTAGGATCTTCACCCTCAATCTCATCTGGGCGAACAGAAACTGAACCTGCTTTTTCCAATAAAGCAACTACACCACCTGCAGACCATTCCCCTGCTTGCAAACGTTCACGTGCTTCTTGCGGATTCGCAGAGGTTTTAATGGTTTCGATGATGGCATCAATATTTGCTAAAGCAACCGTTAAACCTTCCAAGATATGACCACGTTCACGCGCTTTACGTAATTCGAACATCGTACGACGTGTTACAACTTCTTGACGATGGCGAATGAAAGCAGCAATGATGTCTTTTAAATTCATCAGCTTTGGCTGGCCATTATCCAAGCAAACCATATTAATACTGAATGAATTTTGAAGCTGAGTATTTTGGAATAAATTATTAACAATTACTTCAGCGTTTTCGCCACGCTTTAAGTCAATTGCAATACGCATCCCTTCTTTATCAGATTCGTCGCGTAACTCTGAAATACCTTCGAGCTTCTTCTCTTTCACAAGTTCAGCAATACGTTCAATCGTTTTTGCTTTGTTCACTTGATATGGAATTTCAGTGAATACAATCGTCGTACGACCTGTTTTTTGGTCTTCTTCTAAATGGTACTTACCACGAATAAATAAACGACCTTTACCAGTACGGTAAGCATCAACAATACCCGATTTACCGTAAATGATACCGCCTGTAGGAAAGTCTGGACCCGAAATATGTTCCATCAATCCTTCAATAGTGATATTCGGATTATTGGCATAGGCTAAGCACGCATTGACCACTTCAGTCATATTATGCGGCGCCATATTGGTTGCCATACCTACAGCAATACCCGTGACACCATTAATGAGTAAATTTGGCACACGAGTTGGCATAACTTGTGGGATACGCTCTGAACCGTCGTAGTTATCTTCCCACTCTACTGTATCTTTTTCTAAATCAGCTAACAGTTCATGCGTTAATTTACGCATACGCACTTCGGTATAACGCATCGCTGCTGCACTGTCACCATCAACAGAGCCGAAGTTACCCTGACCATCAACCAACTGATAACGTAAACTGAAATCTTGTGCCATACGAACGATTGTTTCGTATACAGCAGAGTCACCATGAGGGTGGTATTTACCGATTACATCACCAACGACACGCGCTGATTTTTTGTAAGCTTTGTTATAATCATTTCCAAGCTCATGCATCGCATAAAGAACACGGCGATGAACTGGCTTTAAACCATCTCTAACGTCTGGTAGTGCACGAGAGACAATGACACTCATAGCATAGTCGAGATATGAGCTCTTCAGTTCATCCTCAATGGCAATCGGTCGAATTTCCGATACGCTCATGCATACTCCTTATTACAAACAGCTTGAAGAAACTGCTCGATTTATATAATCAATCTTGCAAAAAATTAGCCCAAAATCTATGGAGCTAAATTCTAAAACTCAGCCGAAAATTATAGCACAAATCCGTATTTTTGTCCCTAAATTTTATGGATGATCTGTTTAATTTTATTCATAAAAATGACTAAATTTTCAACACAAAATTCTTAAACAGTATTGCCCTAAAATGAATGATAAAAATCACTTTTTTGCTACTTATACATAAAAAAGATCCTCGTAAGGATCTTTATAAATACATGAATATTCTTCAATGATGAAGTTCGCGCTTGTCCGCTTTCATTAAACTAAAAGAAATTGCAAATAAGCTTAAAATCAACGGAAACTCATACAGCTCTTCGAGTAAGCTTTCATTACTATTTTCTGTGAGCAGGAGCATCCCTATAAAGCGATGATGCTCTATCGCATCAGAAACAACGAGCCCAATCACAGCCAAAACCAAGGCCCAAACTGGGATAATAGCTGTCTTAAACTTGTTCACAATCTCTGTGCGTAATTTTTGGTTCAATAGTGGAAAAACCACAGACCCAATCAATACAATTGAGATACCTCGAAAATAGATTTTTGGGACATCAGGGAAATAATCTCGCCCCCAACTGGTACTACGACCAAACAATAAAACCCACCAGCAAACAGCCCAAAGCCAAAACTCTTTCTTACCTTCTCTAAGCTGTAAAGGCTTTATGTAAAAATAGCTAATAACTGCAAAGGACAACAATAAAAGAGCCTGTAAATTTTCAATCAGACGCACATCTTCCATACCAAACACATTGAAATGGACTTGATTAAATAATGGAAAAATTAAACATGAGACCGCGATTAGAACAAGCGGTAATGTTATTCGGGTGTCGACCAGCAAAACACAAACTCCCTCATTAATACATTGAAAGTATGAATGAGCTTAAAAAATGATGGCGAATCATATCACAATTACAAAAAACATATAAAACGGTAAATTCTGATCCCTTGATGAGAATAATCTATAATTTTGTTTTATGAGATTTTTTTGATGATTAAATATAAAAATGCCCTGACCAAGTAAAATGAAATGAATCATTACTCGATCAGAGCATTAGTACAGCAATGCTGAATTAGATTTTAGAAACTAATTCTGGAACCACTGTATTTAAGTCACCTACTAACCAGTAGTCAGCTACTGCATTAATTGGAGCTTCTTCATCTTTGTTGATCGCAACGATCACCTTAGAATCTTTCATACCTGCCAAGTGCTGAATCGCACCAGAGATACCTACAGCAATATAAAGGTCTGGCGCAACGATTTTACCCGTTTGACCAACTTGCATATCGTTTGGAACGAAACCAGCATCTACTGCTGCACGAGATGCACCTTGAGCTGCACCAAGCTTATCAGCTAATGGATCAAGTACTTTATGGTAGTTCTCACCAGAACCTACACCACGTCCACCAGATACAACAATGCGAGCTGCTGTTAATTCTGGACGTTCTGATTTTACGATTTCTTCAGATACGAACTTAGAAATACCCGCATCACCAGTAGAAGTTGCAGCTTCAACCGCAGCAGATCCACCTTCAGCAGCAACTGCATCAAACGCTGTACCACGAACTGTACCAACAACAACTGATTCACCAGACTCTACAGTTGCAATCGCGTTACCAGCATAGATTGGACGCTTGAAAGTTTTAGGACTATCAACTGCAATAATGTCAGTAATCATACTTACATCAAGAAGTGCTGCAGCACGTGGAAGTACGTTTTTGCCCGTCGTTGTAGACGCCGCAAGAATGTGTGAATAACCTGTACCAATTGAAGCAACAAGCTTCGCTACATTTTCAGCCAATTGGTTTGCATATGCAGCATCGTCAGCTAAAAGAACTTTGCTTACACCAGCAACTTTAGCAGTTTCATCAGCAACTGCTTGAGCGCCTGAACCAGCAACTAATACAGTGATATCACCACCGATTTTTTGAGCCGCAGCTACAACGTTTAAAGTTGCACCGTTAAGTGCTTTGTTGTCGTGCTCAGCGATTACTAAAATACTCATGATTTTTATCCTTCTGTATTAGATCACTTTCGCTTCATTTTTTAGTTTTTCAACAAGCTCATCAACAGACTTCACTTGAACACCAGCTTTACGTTCAGCAGGCGCTTCAACTTTAACAGTCTTAAGCTTAGTTGCAGGATTAACACCAAAATCTGCAGGAGATTTAGTATCAAGCGGTTTCTTACGTGCTTTCATGATGTTTGGTAGAGCAGCATAACGTGGCTCATTCAAACGTAAGTCAGTCGTAATGATCGCTGGAAGTGCTAGTTCAACAGTTTGTAAACCACCGTCGATTTCACGAGTCACTTGTACTTTATCGCCTTCAACTTTAACTTCTGAAGCAAATGTACCTTGACCAGCACCAAGTAATGCACCAAGCATCTGACCAACTTGGTTAGAGTCGTCATCAATTGCTTGTTTACCAAGAAGGATAAGTTGTGGCTGTTCAGCGTCTACAACGCCTTTAAGAATCTTCGCAACTTCTAAAGCACCAAGTTGGCTGTCATCAGCTTCAACTAGGATACCGCGGTCTGCACCAAGCGCCATTGCAGAACGGATTTGTTCTTGCGCTTCTTTAGGACCAATAGAAACAACAACGATTTCTGAAACAGTTCCTTTTTCTTTTAAGCGAACCGCTTCTTCCACTGCGATTTCACAGAATGGGTTAATTGACATTTTAACGTTAGTAAGGTCAACCCCACTATTGTCCGGCTTTACGCGAACTTTAACGTTGGCATCAACCACACGTTTTACAGCAACAAGAGCCTTCATGTAATCCTCGGCTGTTTTAACAGAAGTAAATATTCAGAAAAGTTATAATAACTCTTCATTTAAAATTTTTAGGTGTCCTATCTTGCAATGTGTTTGGCATTTCGGTCAAGTCACAATTCACAAAACTGCTGTAAAAAAGCGTAATTTTCGTTGAACGGAGCGTTCACAAAATTATTTTGTTAATAAATTTGTCAGCTTTTCAATATTTTTTGTAAAAAATTAAACTTTGATTTTTAATATTTTTTTAATTTATTAACTACATCAGTTGAATTGATGCTGTAGACTCTTATTTTACGTTGAAAAGCGTTGGCGTGAGTCACCAAATTTGAGGTAAAAAATGTCATAACAGACAGCAAAAATTACAATAACAGCTATTCTTTTTGAGTATAATTTAACCAAAGTTAATTCTATTTGAATAGAAAGCGCAAACATTAGTTTGCGCTTTTTTAATGTTAATTCACAATGAGCCATGTTGCTGCCAATGAAAGCATCACTCCCGAACCACCATCAATCCATTTTTGACGTTTTTCATTTATCCCTGTTTTCTGTGTCAAAAATGCAAATACAAAACTCAATGATGAATAAATAATTAAGCATAATCCAATGAAGATTAGGGATAAGACAATCCCCTGTCCCATAATCGAAGAGGTATGCTGGTTAATAAATTGAGGTAAAATCGCAAAATAAATAAGCATACCTTTAGGATTAAGTAAGGATGTTATAAAACCGCGTCGAATCGGACTAATGACCTGACTTTGTTTAATTTCAATATTTTTGTGATTAAGCGCAGATCGAATCAAATTAAATGCCAAATAAAGCAAATAACAGATTCCTAACCATTTGATCGTTTCAAAAATAATAGGGAAAGAAATAATGATAGCCGCAATACCCACAACGACTAAAAAAGAATGGACGAAATAACCCAAACACACCCCTAAAGTCGCCATAACGCCTGCTTTCGCATTTTTACCCATTACCTGTGACAGAATAAATAACATATCCGGACCAGGCGTAAAAATAAGAGGGATAACTGTCAAAGCAAATAACCAATAGGTAGACATTTTCTTTCTTCCATCATTAATGAAAATGAAAAAAAAGTATCTTCGAATTTACATAAAATAGGATTTCAAATATTCTATTTATTCTTTAATTTTTAGAATTTAATTCTAATATATGAAAATAATATCTAAATCAATTTCAGTTAAATTAGATCGTATCGATAAAAGTATCATTCATGAACTTCAAACCAACGGTCGAATTCAAAATAATGATTTAGCCAAAGAGATTGGCTTATCACCATCCTCTTGTTTAAGACGCGTAAAAATTCTCGAAGATGCTGGAGTCATCCAGCAATACACAACCATTGTTGATCCTCAAAAAATCGGATTACAACTTATTCTATTTTCGCGTATTTGGTTGGTGGGACAAGACGCTGAAACCATCGATACTTTTATTGAAGCGATGAAAGAACTCCCTCAAGTCATGGAGTGCTATATTATTTTGGGCGAATGTGATGCGATGTTAAAAGTTGTCGTACCTGATTTGGAGAACTATCGTAAATTTCAGTCAGAACACTTAACCAAAAAAAATGGGATTACCAGTGTGAAAACGGATTTACCCAGTCAAATCATTAAACAAAGCTATCAACTGCCCCTGCAATCAATTTAATACCATTAAGCATCGATCCGACTGACTTTTCAGATCGGACCGATTATCCATTTTGATCAAGTTAAAAAGTTAAATGTTCAATGCTTTAAGTTTTTTCAACCTCGATTTTTTCATTCAAAATTTTTTCTAGAAGTACATGCTGATCCACTGATTCACTCAATTTAGGATCACAAATTTTGAGTCTCCGTTTCAGCTCTTCCTGTAAATACAATTGATCCTCAAGTTCCAATTCAGTTTGACTAAGTTGCTGAGCAAAATGCCGAATCACATCTTCAAGTCGTTGATTTTGCTTCAATATAACGTATGCATAACCTAATACAAGCCCTTTGAAAATTTCCTGATAAGGCTTGCCACGTTGAAAATTGTATGCCAATGAAGATAGTACCCGCTCACCAAAACCTAACTTACGATATGGGTCTCGTGCCACTCGATCACATGGGTCTTTATAAGCCGTCTCACAAGAGTCGATAAAACTCTTCGCCAACAATTCTAAATTTTCTTTTCGATGTGGTAGTAGATCCTTTAATCCAACTTTAACCTCATGGAGTACTGCCAACATAAATTTAGAAATTTGCTCATCAGACAGTGCAATCCCGATCGTTTCATACTGTCGAAAACTTGCAGCCCATGCTGTCATTGCATGCACACCATTCCACATGCGATTTTTGATTAACTGTATCTCTTCAATCTCTTCAACCAGAATCATTTGGCGCATTTTTGCCAATAAAGGGCTATTATTTTCTACATAAAGTGGCATATCTGTTTCGGCATGAAATAAGATTAATTCTAGATTCTGTAGAATATGCGCCGATTTGAATTTTTCGTATAGATCGTCAATATACTGAGTAGCCAATTGTTCTTGTTCAGCATTTAAACGCGTCCCTTCATCCACATCCGTCACGTCTAAATCATGCTCATCCTGCACATGTCTAAAAATATTGTATTTGATTTTTAACTGTCTAAATAGTTTTTGATCTGTAATTTTCGCTACCATTCGATTGACTACTGTATCGCAAAAATAGTGCTGCGACATGATGATATTGACTGTCTTCGCATCCGTAATTTCATGCAAAGCACTACAAATCTGTTGTTCAATTAATGATTTTGCGCCTACTTTGTTTAAAACAATTAAAACTGTTAGAGGATTCAACTGTTCTTCAAAATGGATATAACGCGCATACAACCCTTGAGCAATGGTTTTAGCCTCTTGCTCGATTGCCTTTTCAGGTAAACACAGTGCAATTAAACTTGATTCAATATACATGTGCTGCATCATTTCAATATTTGATGCATCTATGACGGTTATATTGTCTATTCGCTCGTCATGAGAGTGTTGCCCATAACGAATACTGTAACCACCAAAAGTATTCACACTATTTCTATAGAGTGAATTCCGCGTTGAAGCATAGATTTGTTTTGGTCGAGTATATCCATCCCAATGAGACAATACTTGGGCAATATAGCCACCACCTATTGCCCCAAAACCATGTATCCCCACGACATGCTGATTTAAAGTCTGAGGAAAAGAGTCAAATAGAGCAGGCATTTTTAATTTTGGTGTAAATTGATTCAAATCTTCCAGAAAATCATGCATGCTTTCGTAAAAGAAATTCGCTTTTTCGAGCATGGTTGAATTAGGTTCTTTGATATCTTGAAGTAATACCGTTAATCCACCCGCTTCAAACGCCGACATCACTCCATTTTCTGAGTCTTCAAACATTAAACATAAAGTTGGATCAATGTTCAGTTGCTCAGCAGCTTTTAAGAAAATTTCTGGGTGTGGTTTTCCATTATCAACCTCATCGCCGCATACGATAATGTCGAAAAACTTATATACATTGGCATTGATTAAATACTCTTCAGCTATTTCACGTCGACTCGAAGTTGCTACTGCCATTTTCAGATTGGACTTTCTTAAACGTTCAAGAACTTGCATGAGTCCAAATTTAATCGGCACTCCGTATTTTCTTACATGCTCAAGTTCTAGCTGATCTGCTCGCTTTCTAATTTCCGCATACGGCACTTCTTGACCATATTGCTGATTTGCCAGTTTTTCGGCACTACGAGCACTTAAACCCAAACAAGATAATAAATAGGCGTCTGTAAATTCGACACCAATGAGTTCTAATGATGCTTGCTTCAAAGTTTGAAAACGAAGTCGCTCCGTATCAAACATTGTGCCATCCATATCAAAAATGGCGGCATGGATATTATTTTCATGAAATTTAATCATTTACCCCTCTCCAAAAAAATTCAAAATTACTAGACAAGTGTAAAGAATTTGACTGAATCGAATGAGCAGAATAAATATATGAAACAAAATTGAACGTTATTTAATCAATAATTTTATCTTTATGTATTGAGTTGTTGGAAATGGGTAAATTTAATTTTCTATAAAGTAACAGAGCTAAAATTATTAGCCCTGTTTTTTAAATGATTTTTTTCAAACTTGATTGAGCGCCGCCAAGTAATCACGATGGACGTGACTCAATTCAATAATAGGATATTGTTCTAGTTCAAAAATTTTCCAAACTTCAATAAAGTCTTCTTTCAAATCAACTCCTTGATCTGCAATAGGTCTTTCTTGCCATTGCTGATCAGAAATCCACAAATAAGTCTTAGATGCTATTGGATCAATCGCTTGGATTTTTCCTTCAGTATTAATACCCTGCACATAGGCATTGTTAGGTAGAGCGGCCTCAATCATCGGTAAATTGATTTCCACAAAATGTTTCACCTGACGTAAACCATAACCTGCAAAAATGTCTTTTTGTGCTGAAGAGAGTTGCTGATACTTTTGATCAATATTGTCAATCATGGCTTGACCTAATCATTCCTGCAAAATATTTTTTAATTTGTATACAACTTAAATCCATCTATTAAAGTTATACCTTAAAAATCGTATTAAAAAAAATCAATTCGAAAAATTTAAGCTAAAGTTTAAGGGAAAATTATTTTTAAAAGCGCAGCTTTCAAAAGCTCAATCCCAACAATACATTATTTTTCAAATAATTTTATTCGCATTAAATTAACGCATTTTATTTATACCAATGGTTATTAGCTATTTTCTGGAGCATAAAACTGTAAATTTCATTCATTTTTAGAGTGGCACATTCATTGCTTAACCAGTTTGAACTTAATCTGGGGAATGCACATGATCACATTTAAAAAAACTTTGCTTGTTGTCACGATAGCAACTTTCTTAACAGCCTGTGGTGACAATGAAAGTAGCACAAATAATTCTAACACGCCGCCTCCTGTCCCGTTTAATCCTGTAGAAGCAACCATTAGTGATTTGCATAACTCGATTTTAAGCAAAGGTTCATCTTGTGTTGATGTTGTGCAAGGATATTTAAATCGTATATCAGCTTACGATCGACAAGGTCCAGAGCTCAATAGCATTATTTCTTTAAACCCAAATGCACTTAAAGAAGCAGAAGTGCTCGACCAACAATTTGCAAAAAATTCGAAACTTTCAGGACCTCTTCACTGTGTCACTGTACTCGCTAAAGACAATATTGATGCTGTAGATATGGCGAACACAGCAGGTTCTGTAGCATTAAAAGATAATTTTCCACATGATGATGCCTATATCATAAAAAATATCAAAGAAAATGGCGGAATCATTTTAGGAAAAGCCAATCTTGATGAGTTCGCTTTCGGCTTTGGTGGAAAATCAACTCTAGGTGATCAAACTAAAAATGTGTATGACTTAAGTAAAGGCCCAGGTGGTTCATCATCAGGAACTGGCGCTGCCATATCTGCAAGTTTTGCAATGGTGGGAATAGGAACTGATACGGGAGGGTCAATTCGTGTGCCTTCATCAGTACAGGGTCTTGTCGGTTTACGACCATCTTTACGTCTTTTGAGCCAAGATGGAATTATTCCACTGGCACCAACTCAAGATACTGCTGGACCAATGTGTAGACAAGCTATTGACTGTGCAAAGTTAATGGATGCAATGATCGGATTCGATAGCTCATTAAGTTCAAATCAACGCAGTGAATTTACACGTACTTCTCCTCTTCTAAAATCAGAGTCTGCTTATCGCGAATTGATTAATCAACCGAATAGCTACGTTCCTCATGACACTGTAAGTCTTGCAGGAAAGCGTATTGGTATAGTACAAGCACTTTACCCTTCCGAAGGTTCAACCACTCAACAGAAAGAAGACTACAATCTCGTTAAAGAAGCAATGGACAACGCAATTACTAAACTTGAAGAGGCTGGAGCAACTGTAGAAATAGTTACAATAAGCGATCTAAATACAATTTTGACACGTTATTCGAGTCTTTCAAGTGCTGAATTTAAAATATCACTTACAGAGTATTTAAAGACCACAAGAAGTATTTACCAATCGTATGAAGATTTACTCGCTAGTGAACTAATGATCCGTAACTTCAGTGGCTATAATTCTGATCCAACAAGTGCTTCATATATTGAGAATTATGAGCGCAACACCATTGAAAGAAGTCCATTCGTGCGCTTACGCATGAACAGCGCTTTAAATAATGTTGAACTAGATGG
This sequence comes from Acinetobacter sp. 24-47-66, assembly GCF_056779755.1. NCBI lineage: Bacteria > Pseudomonadati > Pseudomonadota > Gammaproteobacteria > Moraxellales > Moraxellaceae > Acinetobacter > Acinetobacter sp. 24-47-66. Next base: position 78,553 of record NZ_JBWYIL010000001.1, on the reverse strand, counting down.
TACTCGTAAAGGCGTACAATACGACGCTTTAGCCTACCCTTCTATTACTGGGTTCGCTGGTAATTTAGGAAGTAGCCCGACCACAGGTACCAATAATCGCCTAAGTCCGTTTAGTGGTTTTCCTGCATTATCTATGCCTGCTAAATCAGTCAACTCAAGTCGCAGTAGTTATCCTATGAATGTTAACATCGAGTTTATTGCTCGTGAATTTGATGAGCCGACTTTATTTGAAATCGCAGTCGCATTCCAAAAAGTGAATCCCGCACGTATGATACCTATACACACACCAGCACTATAAACAGATAACTTTATCATTCAGTACAGTATTAGGTATATTCAATATACTTAATACTGAGGATTAAGATTTTTGGGCTCTAGGGTGAGCTTTATCATAGGCTTGAGCCAAACGATCAAAATCTAACTGAGTATAAATTTGTGTCGTAGATAAATTACTATGACCTAGCATTTCTTGAACTGCTCGTAAATCACCACTGTTTGAAAGCAGATGACTAGCAAAACAGTGTCGCAGTAAGTGAGGATGTAAATCCACATTTACGCCCGCTCTTTGTGCTTGCAATTTGACTCGATTTTCAATCTGTCGATTCGTCAATCGACTCCCTTTTTTGGTAATAAAAACTGGGGAATCCAATTCAATGTCTCCACACCAGATACGATGGACTTTGAGCCATTCAATTAAACTTGTTTTCGCTTTCAAACCAAAAGGAACAACCCGAGTTTTATTTCCCTTACCTGTAATTCGAAGTAATTGTCGTGTAAAATCGATATCTCGAATATTCAATCCTTGTACTTCAGCTAATCGTAAACCACTTGAATAAAGCAGCTCTAAAATAGCTTTATCTCTTAACCACAAGAGATGATCTTGAGAGGATTCAGGTGCCGGTTGATCCAAGATTTGCTGAATCGTTTCGACATCAACCATACCTGGCAAAGGCCTTGGCTGTCTTTTTAACTTAAAATCATGAATGGGATTATTCGATACATATTTCCCTTCCACAGCCCATTTCATGAATTGACGAATGGCTGTTAAATGACGTTGTAAGCTTGCACTATTGAGTTGATGTTGTTCAACCTTATAAGCCATATATTCTCGTAAATCAGATGCTTCAACCTGATTTAATTCAATTTTCTTTTCATAACAAAAGTCAATAAAACCAGACACATCACGGAAATACGCCTCAAGCGTATGCTCAGATTGATTTTGAATCTTTCTCTCTTTCAACCACATTGACAGCAATTGCATTGCGCCATATTGCATTTGGCTTTCTCTCTATTGAATCGATGTCTAATCATCAATACTCGTGGGCATTCCAACAAATCATAAACTAAAAAGCCCTGAATTTCAGGGCTTTTTAGTTAGGAAATAAGTTTTATTGAAAATAACGTAGATCCAAACGACCTTCATAAACCGTTGCAGTTGGACCAGTCATCCAAACCACATCTCCCTCTTTCCATTCAATCAGCAATTTACCGCCGGCAAGTTCGATTTCCACATTGCTAGACAATAAACCACGGCGCATACCTGAGACAGCAGCAGCACATGCACCTGTACCACAAGCTAATGTTTCTCCCACACCACGTTCAAAAACTCGTAATCGAGCATGTTTTTCATCAACGATCTGCATAAATCCAGCATTTACACGCTCAGGAAAACGTTCGTGAGATTCCACTTGAGGGCCTATTTTAGCAACATCAGCAGTTAACACGTCTGGAACAATGGTCACTGCATGCGGATTTCCCATATTGACAACATCGATGCTGATCGTCTCATTATCCGCTAAAGCTAAATCATATAAAGCAGCAGGCGCTTCTGCTAGAAATGGGATTTGGTTCGGTAAGAACTTCGGATACCCCATGTTCACACGCACCCATCCATTCGCACCCAACTCAGGCTCGACGATCCCCGCCTTTGTTTGCACTTTGAATTTAGTTTTATTGGTTAAATGACGATCATGAACAAATTTGGCAAAACAACGAACGCCATTGCCGCATTGCTCAACTTCAGAACCATCCGCATTAAAAATGCGATATTTGAAATCAACGTTCGGATGGTCTGGTGTTTCAACAATTAATAACTGATCAAAACCGATGCCAAAATTACGGTCAGCCAACCGGCGAATCATGACAGGATCTAGATAAGCACGTTGGCTGATTAAATCAACCACCATGAAGTCATTACCTAGACCATGCATTTTAGTAAATTCTAGCAACATCTATTGTCTCCTTAAGGCAATAAGGACTCACGTTCCCACAGAGACTCAATCGTTTCGCGTTGACGAATTAAGTGTGCTTGATCACCGTCAACCATCACCTCTGCTGCACGACCTCGGCTGTTGTAATTTGAACTCATCACAAAACCATAAGCACCTGCACCCAAAACAGCTAAATGATCGCTCGCTTGAATCGCAAGTTCACGCTCTTTACCGAGGAAATCACCTGTTTCACAGATCGCACCAACCACATCCCAAACTTTTTTCTCAGTTTGCGAATTTTGATTAACCTCTTGGATATCCATCCAAGCTTCGTACAAAGAAGGACGAATTAAGTCATTCATTGCTGCATCAACAATTGCAAAATTGCGATGATTGGTTGGTTTTAAAAGATCAACTTTCGTCACCAATACGCCAGCATTCGCCGAAATACTACGCCCTGGCTCCATATACACTTTAAGACCTAGTTTTTCTAATGCAGGACGTAAAGCATTTGCATATTCTTCAACTGTCGGTGGAACTTCATCTTTATAAGTCACACCAAGACCACCACCAATATCAATATGTTTGAGGTTGATCCCTAATTTTTTCAATGCTTCAATCATGTTCATGACACGATCAAGTGCATCAACAAAAGGTTGAGTTTCAGTCAATTGTGAACCAATATGACAATCAATTCCTACGATATCTAAGTGACTTAAACTTGCTGCATACTTATAAGTTTCATATACCGAATCAGAAGGAATACCAAATTTATTTTCTTTAAGACCAGTCGAGATATATGGATGTGTTTTGGCATCAACATCTGGATTTACCCGAAGTGAAATTGGAGCTTTTACGTTAAGTTCTGCTGCAACTTTTTGAATACGGTCAAGCTCTGCATATGATTCCACATTAAAACAAGCAATACCCACTTCTAATGCTTGACGAATGTCAGCTTCAGACTTGCCCAAACCAGAGAAGACAATTTTAGAAGCGTCACCACCTGCGCGTAAAACACGTGCTAATTCACCTCCAGTCACGATATCAAAACCGCAACCAAGTTTCGCCAACATATTTAGAACTGCGATATTTGAGTTTGACTTCACTGCAAAACAAATTTGGTGATCGATAAAGTTAAAAGCACGATCCATATCCAAATAATGTTTTTCAAAAGTTGCTTTTGAATAAACATAAAGTGGTGTACCAAATTGCTGAGCAAGTTGATCCAATGAACATTGTTCTGCGTGCAAAACCCCTTGAATGCGAGGGAAACTCATGGATGTATCCTTTCTAAATTGCGCTGGAGAAAAAAAATAAATGAATATTAATCTTGAGTAGGTGCAGCATCTGCTTTAGGTTCAGCTTGATCCTGACTTGGGCGATCATTGTTTTTATAAATTAAATATTGTGCTCGCTTGTCATAGTTTGGATCACTGGGTAGTTGTAATGCACCAGTCTGACCACATCCAGCCAAGATTGAAACAACGGCTGCACTGATAACTCCGATCAAAATACGCATACCTACACCTATCAGTAAAATTTATAGAAGTATACCTTGATCATCTAATTCACCAAAGTATTTAACGCAACAGATTAATAACAGAAATAAAAAAACGCCAGTAATTACTGACGTTTCTTTTGACCTAAATTGCAAATCATTTATAAGTTTTTATTTTTTCTTATAAAAACCAAAATAACCAATGATCAGAATAACAAACCAAATCGGGCTCACCATCAATGCACGGCGAGTATCATCTTCTAAAGCCAATACTCCAATCATGCCAATAAAGAATATAGCAACAATCGCACATGTCACCAATCCACCTGGTAGTTTAAATGTCGATTTGGCATGAAGTTCTGGGCGTGTTTTGTAATACACCACATAACTCCAAATAATCATCAACCATACACAAATAAATAAAATGGTGGAAAGTGTTGTCGCTAAAGTAAATGCTTCCACCGTATTCGGTACGAAGTATTGCAGTGCTGCCCCTAGTAACAAACATACTGCTGAGAAATACAAGGCATTCGCTGGCACAGCTCGCTTATTCAGTCTTCCAAAAGCTTCAGGAGCTTGAGTCTCGCGCGACAAGCCAAACAGCATGCGGCTGGTTGAGAATACGCCACTGTTCATCGATGACATCACTGAAGACAATACAACCAAATTCATAATAATAGCAGCGGCTGCAATACCTGCTTGACTAAACAAGTTTACAAATGGGGAAATATTCGGATCAATCTTATTCCATGGTGTAACCGACATCACCACCAGCAACGACAAAACATAGAAAATAATGATTCGAATAGGAATCGAGTTGACAGCTTTCGGCAAGTTCGTTTCAGGATCTTTAGTTTCAGCTGCGGTTGTACCCACCAGTTCTACACCCACAAAAGCAAAAATTGCGATTTGGAAGCCTGCCAAGAAACCGATTGCACCTGTTGGGAAGATCCCGCCGTTTGACCAAATATTGCTAAATGCTGCGATTTCACCTGATGTAGAAGTGAAACCTGTAAATATCATCCAAAAGCCAACGCCAATTAAAACCACAATTGCGATAATCTTGATTAAAGCAAACCAGAATTCTAATTCACCAAACAGTTTCACTGTAACAAGATTCAATCCCATAATAAATACGATTGCAGCGATGCTAATCATTACCCCTTCTTCAGGGCTAAAAGGCATCCCATTATTGAAGAACTGAAGGTAATAAATGATCGCCGATAAATCTGCAATACCGATGGTGATCCAACACAGCCAGTAGGTCCAGCCCACAAAGTAACCTGCCCATGGTCCAATTAAATCCGTGGCGAAATCAATAAACGACTTATATTGCAAATTTGAAAGCAACAATTCGCCTAGTGCTCGCATCACTAAAAAAACCATGAAACCGATGATCATGTAAATTACAAGGATTGAAGGACCAGCTAGGCTAATTGTTTTCCCAGAGCCCATGAACAAACCTGTCCCAATTGCGCCTCCAATTGCAATTAACTGCAAATGTCGATTGGATAGACTTCGTTGTAATTCACCATTTTGCTGAGGCGAATTTATATTTTGATCTGACATTTTCAAATTCACCAAATATATTAATCGGCACAACTTAACTGAAAAAAATCAGATTTCAAAAAGAAAATTAGCACGATCAATATTTTCTAATTAGTTTAAAGTATTAATTCATTTTTCTTATATATCACTAGAGTGATCAATTATTCATCATATTTATTTATCTTATTTTGAGTAAAATATTGAAAATCTTGTTGTTATATGTAAAAAATATAAGTGCAAAAAATAATCAAAAGGAATGATGTGTTTGATCGCGCAAAAGTATGGCATATCCCTTGCTTGATCATGCATGTAAAAAACAATCAGGAAAATAAGAAGGTAATTTATGCAAGAAATACAATCAATCATGGAAACACTCAGCGGCTTAGTCTGGGGACCTTATATGCTGGTGCTGATTGTTGGGACAGGTGTTTTCTTAACATTCCGTCTACTTTTTTGGCAATTCAGGATGCTTCCTTTGGCATTTAAACAAGTGTTCGGGAAACACCCAGAAAAAAAAGACTCGGGAGATATCTCACAATTTGCCTCACTCATGACCGCACTTTCAGCCACGATTGGTACAGGTAATATCGCAGGGGTAGCGACTGCTTGTGTACTGGGTGGTCCGGGTGCTGTATTCTGGATGTGGATGACTGCATTTTTCGGTATGGCAACCAAATACGGTGAAGGTGTTTTGGCGGTCAAATACCGTGTAAAAAATGAAAAAGGAGAAATGTCTGGTGGTCCAATGTACTACATTGAACGAGGACTTGGCGCGAAATGGAAGTGGCTCGCAGTCCTCTTCGCATTATTTGGTACATTAGCATCCTTTGGTATTGGTAGCTCAGTTCAATCAAACACAGTGGCACTAGCAGTAGAAAATAGTTTGGGTATAAGCACGCTCACCACTGCCATCATTATTACAATTTTCTCTGCATTGGTGATTTTAGGCGGTATTAAGTCTATTTCCAAAGCATCCTCAATTATTGTTCCAGTCATGGCTCTAGGCTATGTCATTGGCGGGCTAATTATTATTTTCAATAACCTTGAATTAGTTGTTCCTGCTTTAAAAATGATCTTTACCTATGCATTCACAGGTGAAGCGGCAGCAGGTGGTGCGATTGGTGCAGCGATTCGTTACGGTGTTGCCCGTGGTGTATTTTCAAACGAAGCTGGTATGGGCTCTGCTCCAATTGCAGCGGCAGCAGCTAAAACTGACCACCCTGCCCGTCAAGGCTTAGTTTCAATGACTGGTACTTTCATTGACACAATTGTTGTATGTTCAATCACAGGTATTGTTTTAGTCATGGGCTTCATCATGGCTGGACAAACATTTGGTGATCAAACTGGGGCTGTTCTGACCATTAGTGTTTTTGACAAATTACTACCAGGATTTGGGGGCTGGGTTGTTACGTTCGGAATCATCTTTTTTGCATATTCAACTATTTTAGGTTGGAGTTATTACGGCGAAAAATGTTGCACCTATTTACTGGGTGAAAAGTCAGTATTTATTTATCGTCTCATTTATATTGCTTCAGTATTTGTAGGCTGTGTCGTCACACTTGATTTAGTTTGGCTTTTCGCAGACACCTTCAATGGTTTAATGGCAGCACCAAACTTAATTGCCTTATTGTTACTTTCTGGAGTTATTGCGAAAGAATCTAAAGATTTTATTGAACGACGAAAATCTGGTGAGCTTTATTAAACAAATTAATAGAATCAAACCAAAAAAAGCCTCATTGATGAGGCTTTTTTTGTCTTTTCACGAAAATTTCTGATCGTTCAAATTTTGTTTTTCCTCTTGATCCTTTGCAATTTCTTCCGCAACCTCTAAGCTCAATACAAAAAATAGAACATGTTCAATTTTCATATTGCCTTGATCATCTTCAAGATAATTTTTAACCAGCTGATACTGCTTATTTTGCTCATCAAAAGGAATATCTAGATATAGGTCACCCAGATAGCTATCAATTTCATCCTCACCTGACAAACCTAGACATGGCTCAAATTCAATTTCATGTTGTTCAAGCCATGTAATCACAAGATCTCGAATATTTTCTTCCTCATTCTGATCATCCGTGTAATTCTCAAAATGAATAAACAGCACATCACGCTGTATTTCACGTGCGATGGCATCAATATGTTGGGCGTACAAGCGCATATCAAATAACTCAGTCGATTCTTGATATGAGTATAAATTAATTCATGATCGCTTTAATTCAATATCTCGTTAAAGCACACGTCATGACTTGTCTTATTGTTTTTAAATTTGATCAATATTTTTTTGTTTTCGTGACCTTTACTCAGTATGCTCAGCATATAGAAATTCAAAAAACCTATATCAAGTTATGGCTAAAGCAAAAAGTGTATATCGCTGTGAACAATGTGGCGTAGATCATCCTAAATGGGCAGGTCAATGCTCAGAATGCGGAGAATGGAACAGTTTAGTTGAAGTCACCATTGCCCCTGCGATTACGCATCGTGCAAATCCAAAAATTGCAGGTGGTTATGCTGGTCAAGCAGCATCAATCACTACATTGAATCAAGTTTCAGTTTCTCACGAAACACGTTTAGCAACAGGGATTGGAGAATTTGATCGCGTTTTAGGCGGAGGGCTTGTTACTGGTTCAGTTGTACTGATCGGTGGTGACCCTGGTATTGGTAAATCAACAATTCTTTTGCAGACGGCAACCCATATGGCTGCCGCGAAAAGTTCCGCTCTATATGTCACTGGTGAGGAATCTTTATCTCAAGTTGCATTACGTGCCAATCGTTTGGATCTTCCAACTGATCAATTAAAAGTGATGGCTGAGACGTGCGTAGAGCGTATTTGCGAAGTATTAGCGCATGAACGACCTGCTGTCGCGATCTTAGACTCGATTCAAACTTTATACACTGAAACCTTACAGTCTGCGCCAGGCGGCGTTTCTCAAATTCGAGAATCTGCAGCCCTTCTGACACGTTTTGCGAAGAACAGCGGAACAGCTTTATTTATTGTGGGTCATGTGACCAAAGAAGGTGCTTTAGCTGGCCCTCGTGTTTTAGAACACATGGTCGATTGCGTACTTTATTTTGAAGGTCAATCTGATTCACGTTATCGAATGATTCGAGCTGTTAAAAATCGTTTTGGTGCAGTCAATGAACTCGGTGTTTTTGGGATGACCGATAAAGGGCTTAGAGAGGTTGCCAATCCCTCAGCCATCTTTCTTAGCCGATATGATGAAGCAATTCCTGGTTCTATCGTCATGATTAGTCGAGAAGGCACACGTCCACTCTTAGTTGAAGTGCAAGCCCTAGTAGATGACGCGCATGGTCAACCTCGCCGTGTTGCATTGGGTCTTGAGCAAAACCGTTTGAATATGCTACTCGCCGTCATGCACCGTCATGGTGGTGTTCAAACTTCTGGTCAAGACGTATATGTGAATGTTGTTGGTGGCTTAAAAATTACTGAAACAGGTTCAGATCTCGCCGTCTTATTGGCCTGTGCTTCAAGTTTGAGAGCAAAAGCACTCCCTCAGCAATTGGCTGTATTTGGCGAAGTGGGATTATCGGGAGAGATTCGTCCCGTACCTAACGGGCAGGAACGGTTGAAGGAAGCAATTAAGCACGGGTTTAAATATATTATAGTCCCTAGAGCGAATGCACCACAAAAGGATATTCCTGGTGTTCGCATTATCGCCGTTGCCCGTCTACATGAAGCTTTAACTGAAGCGATGAGCTTAGCGGATGAACATTAATTCAGCTGATCAATTTATTTAACTATACACTGTGTATGAATACTGAAAAAAATTGAGGTTTAAGTTGAAATTTAAGCCAAAAGACTGCATAAATACAGTGTGAAATTAACTTTTTAAAATAGGAATTTTAGATGGAAGTTCGACAGCGTAGTTTAGTTGCGGGTATTTTAATGGCGACACTCATGGTAGCTCCTTTTGCAGAAGCAAAACGTGCTGGTGGTGGTAAAAGCCATGGTATGAGCCGTTCTGCTGCTCCAACCCAATCATATCAGCAACCACGTCAAGCTACTCCTGCCCAACAACCTGCTGCTCCAGCGACTGCGCCACAAAAGTCTGGTCCTGGTGTGGGTGGTATGGTCGCTGCTGGTGTTGCTGGTGCTGCAATTGGTGCAGTCGCAGCAAATGCTTTAGCAGATGATGATACTGTTCCAGCGAGTCAAGCAGAAGTTGCTGCACAACCTGAGGAAGAAGGTGGTATCCCAAGTTGGGTATGGTTGTTGATTATTGCTGCTGCTGCGTTCTTCATCTTCCGTAAATTCGGAGCAAAAAAAAAATTAGCGGCTAACAACCCTTATGCACCAAACAGTTCAGGTCCACAATCTGCACCGTTTGGTCAAACTGCTGCACCTCGCCCTTCAGTGTCTAATGACAATACCAATATTTTTGGTCAATCTGTGGGCGGTGGCACAGCTGCATCTCAAGCGCCATTTGGTCAAGCACCACAAGCTCCTTTTGGTGCAGCAACAATGTCTAGTGGAAGTCAGCTACCTGACGGAACTGAACCAGCTGCTTTCTTACGCATTGCACGCCAACGCTTCAACCATATTCAATCAATGAATACGGCAAGTAATATTGCTGAGATTCAACGTTATTTGACGCCTGATCTTTATCAATCGATGTATAACGATATTATGGGTAACCAAGATCAAGACGTAGCTGAGTTTTCAAATCTGAATGCTATGGTTGTTGATTCTGCGACTGAAAATGGTCAATACGTTGTCAGCGTTCGTTTCACGGGTACCGTAAGTGAAGACTTAAATAGCCTTCCACAACCGTTTGCTGAAGTTTGGCATTTCGTTAAACCAGCAGGTTCTAGTCATGATTGGTTGGTTGCGGGTATTCAACAGGAAAGCTAATTTTATTCTCAAAAAAAGCCAGTGAACCACTGGCTTTTTTTGTTTCGTACACTGTTTAATCATTGTTGAGTGAATTCAATTTTGCATGTGTTAAAACTCTATCTCACCGACACTTAGGAATGCATGACCGTATTTAATTATTAAATAGCAGATTTATTCAGATTCATTCAAAGGTATGAAACAATATAGAATCTAAGAATTATAAAAAAGCCCCATATTACTGGGGCTTGTTAATTTAACGACGAGGTAATGGAATATACTGGCTATTACGATCGCTGGTTTCAGCTGGTCGTTCACCAATAACCACTTCAGTATTGATGCTCTTACCTTCACGTAAAATCTCAATTTTTGCAGAGGTATTCGGTGATTGCATTGCAACATAATTAATCAATTGTGATGGATTATTGATCTCCTGATCATTTACTTTCATGATCCGATCACCGACTTTAATCTTAGCTTTATCTGCAGGACCAGACTCATAGACGCTGCTCACAATTACACCCTTCTCACGAGGTTGTAATACATCGGGTTGCGTCGGATTCGCCAAACCAATACCTAGCCACCCTCGAATTACTCTGCCTTCTTTTAATATTGAATTCAGAACTTGCTGGCAGACTTTAGCAGGAATAGCAAAACCAATTCCTAAAGAACCACCCGATTGCGAGAAAATTGCAGTATTAATCCCAATCAAATTACCTGCAACATCAATGAGTGCTCCCCCAGAATTACCTGGATTAATAGCAGCATCGGTTTGAATAAAATCTTCATAGAAATTTATACCCAATCCCGAACGTTCTGTCGCAGATATGATCCCTTGCGTAACTGTTTGTCCCACGCCAAATGGATTACCAATTGCGAGTACAACATCTCCAACTTCATTTCCACTCAGTTTGAAAGGAAGCACTGGCAGTTTGTCCATTTCGATTTTAATGACTGCTAAATCCGTATCAGGATCTGTTCCAATTACTTTGGCTTCTGCTCGACGACCATCATACAAAGCCACAACAATCTGGTCAGCCTGTGCAATCACATGATTATTAGTCAAAATATAACCATCAGGTCGAACAATCACCCCCGAACCCAAACTATTTTCATTTGGTTCTTGTCCAAAACGTTCAGGTAATTGACCACCAAAAAATTCTCTAAAAACAGGATCATTTAAAATCGGATGATCCACTTTTTTTACAGTTTGTGTTGTAAAAATATTAACGACTGCAGGTGCTGCAACCTTTACCGCAGCATTGTATGACACTACTCCCCCAGAACGTGTCGTATCCACCAAAGGTTCTACTTTTTCAGCTGGCATTTTATATCCATCAGCTGCTATTTGAGGCTTTGGTTGATTTAGTTTTTGCCATGTGACAAAACTAATAATGACAATAATGAGTAACACCCATGGTAACCATGTAAAGGACCGGCGCACTTTAATATCCTCTGAGAATTTTAATTTATTGATGACAAAAGTATTTTATGACTGCATATTGTAATCAAAAAAAATTTATATACCTAAAATTGTGAAAATAGTTTTGTTCGGCTTTAGTTAAGATTAAAAATATGCTTTGATCTTTATATTTTCACAGACTTAAGAACATTATGGCAAAGCTAAACGACATTATCCAATGGTGTGATCAGACCCTAAAAGCCAATGAATTTAAAGATTACGCTCCCAATGGTCTGCAAATCGAAGGTAAAACAGAAGTAAAACGAATTGTTTGTGCTGTATCGGCTTCTCAATCAGCCATTGATGCTGCAATCGAGCTGCAAGCTGATGTTTTATTGGTTCACCATGGCTATTTTTGGAAAGGTGAGCCATCTCCTATTACAGGAATGCGTGGCAAGCGAATTAAATCACTCATTCAACATGATATTTCACTATTAGCTTATCATTTACCTCTCGATAGCCACCCTAGCTTGGGAAATAATGCTGCGATAGCAGATTTACTTCATCTTGATCAAATTGAAGCACTTGATCCGAGTGAACGTCATCCCATTGGAAATATCGGCTATTTAAAAAATGCAATGACACCAGATGAGTTTAAAGCTTTTGTGTCACAACAACTTAATTATGATGCGATACATTTGATGGCTGATAAACCAAGTATTCAAAAAGTTGGATTTTGTACTGGCGGGGCTCAAGACTTTATCACTAAAGCTGCCGAACAAAATTGCGATGCTTATATTTCAGGTGAAGTCAGTGAGCGTACCTTTTATCAAGCTGTAGAATTAGATGTGCATTATTACGCATGTGGACATCATGCGACTGAACGTTATGGTGTTCAACGACTAGGTCAAGCAATTTGTGAACAATTTGGTCTTGAATATCATTACGTTGAACTCAATAATCCTATTTAAATTGATTTAACCACGCGTTTTAAATTGGAGTGAGCTTATACGTATTAATTCACGCTTTATTCTGTATTCTTATTTATAAGTAATGCGCAAAATATGGTGAGAATCTATTACAATAAGTGCACTTCGATGTAAAACCCAGCACAATGCAAGGAACTTAAAACATGACAACGATTACTTTACCAGCTCTTCCGTACGGTTACGAAGATCTTGCTCCACACATCAGCAAAGAAACTTTAGAATACCACCACGACAAACACCACAATACTTATGTTGTTAATTTAAACAACCTAATTGCAGGTACTGATCTTGAAGGTAAAACGCTTGAAGAAATCATCAAAGCTTCTGCTGGTGATGCTTCTAAAGCGGGTATCTTCAACAACGCAGCACAAGTTTGGAACCACACATTCTACTGGAACTGTATGGCTAAAAATGGTGGTGGTAAAGCGACTGGTGCTTTAGCTGCTAAAATCGACGAAGCTTTCGGTTCTTACGAAAAATTTGCTGAAGAATTTGCGGCTGCTGCTACAACTCAATTCGGTTCAGGTTGGGCTTGGTTAGTTGCTGATGAAGTAAATGGTAAACTTTCTATCATGAAAACTTCAAATGCTGATACTCCACTTGCTCATGGTAAAGTAGCTGTATTAACGATCGATGTTTGGGAACATGCTTACTACATCGACTTCCGCAACGCTCGTCCTAAGTATATTTCTACTTTCTTAGAAAACTTAGTGAACTGGGATTACGCTAATGCGAAATATGCTGGTCAAGAAGCTGGCGTAGAAAAATAAGATTTAACCGTCTTATTACGTTTAAAAAACCATCCTTTTAGGATGGTTTTTTTGTTATTTACATCAATTTGAGTATTAATAAATCAAACTATTCATTTCTTTACAATAATTGGTTGACGACTAGTAATTTCAACCCTAAAATGCGCATCAGATTCTCCAATAGCTCAGTCGGTAGAGCGACGGACTGTTAATCCGCAGGTCCCTGGTTCGAGCCCAGGTTGGAGAGCCAATCTAATCTCCCATAGCTCAGTCGGTAGAGCGACGGACTGTTAATCCGCAGGTCCCTGGTTCGAGCCCAGGTGGGAGAGCCAAGATTCTAAAAACCCAAGCATAATGACTTGGGTTTTTTTCTGCCTAAATTTTTGATTTGCTATAGAATTATTCTAATTTTCTAAAAAAATCTAAAAATGAATACACCTTGGCTTAAATCACTGATTTTCTGGTCTCTACTTGTTGGCAGTCTCATCTTTATATTTCAATGCACTCAGAAATCTGAACATAATAAAGTAGCCCCTGCACTTATGTATGAACGTTTGTATCACTGCACTTCAGAATTATCCTCTGAACACACACTCCTGATTAAAAAAATTCAAAACGAGGTACATGTGGAATCATCACAACAAACCATTATGGAACTTATGAGTTTATGCCGTAAAGCGAATCCACTGAAAAGCAAAGCAGAGTATGTCCATTTATTAAAAAAGCTATAGATCGTTTCACTTAGATTAAATTTAAATCAGTTGATTCATATTTCTAATATTTTTCAATGTTAAGGCTTGACCTCTCTTCATTTGACTCATAGAATGCGTACCAGATTCTCCAATAGCTCAGTCGGTAGAGCGACGGACTGTTAATCCGCAGGTCCCTGGTTCGAGCCCAGGTTGGAGAGCCAAGATTCTAAAAACCCACTCAATCGAGTGGGTTTTTTCTTATATGTGCTTTTATTTACGAATTCCTGTGTTTCAATCCAGTCAAATTACTTTCTTAATTATTGGTGTTATTGCAACCCTTGCCCTGCTCACCATTATCTTTCAACAATTATTTAAAAAGCCACAACGCTTTTACCCCAAACGCATTATTACCGCATTTGAAAGTAAAATGTTTTTTAGATTAAAAGAGAGTTTTCCGCAATACCATGTGCTTGCTCAAGTCGCTTTTAGCGCTTTAATCACAAACCCCAGTCTAAAGATTCGAGCTAAATTTAATCGAAAAGTGACTGACTTTGTCTTACTGGATGATCAGCTTAAAGTTATCGCCATTATCGAGCTCGATGATCCCAGTCATCTTGGTAAGGAACAAGAAGATGCTGAACGCGATCAAATGTTTTATGAAGCAGGATATCGAGTATTTCGCTATAACGATATCCCAAGTATTCAAAGTCTCAGAAAAGACATTCTTGCTAAAAAATAATTAGTTCAAAGGCTCTGCAACAGATGAAGCATTCTGCTCAAGTTGCTCTTGTTTTTCTCTAGCTTCAATTCGCGCGGCCTGTTCTGCACGTAAACGATCGTACTCTGCTTTGTTTTTTGCATCACTCTTTACTGCAAAAAAAGCGATCGCAATGATAAGCAACGGGATAAGGGGACCAAGACTTGCCAATAAAATAAATTTAGTGGTGAATTTCTTTTTTGATGAAGTCATCAACAAAACCTGTGTTATTGAGTCCGAGGCAATATAACAGAATAAAGTCATAGAAAAAACTTTAGCTTTAAGTGTCAACCAGGATGCAACACCCTAGCTGACATAGTCACGTTTAGCGCACCGGTAAATACGATTTAATAAAATCAATAACCTCTTCATTTTTCTCAACAATCGCTTGTGTATGCGATGCTCCTGCCACAATATCTAATACAACTGGAGGTTGAGTCCCCAAGCCATTTAACTGATTTACTAATTGTTGTGTTACTTGATATGGCACAGCGGTGTCATTTTCACCTTGAACCACATAAACTGGTTTCATGAGTTTTTGAGTTCCAGGCTGATTATTACTTAAAAAACTACTCACCACTGGATCATTTTCAAAGCCAACCTTTAACCCAGGATAGTCCATTACTTTTTGTGTTGAATTTGATTCCAAATAAGTCTTAATATCTGTTCTAAACTCATCAATTAATGGCATCAAGCATATGCCATTTTCACCAGTCGACCCCTCAGCTTTCTCTGCCACAGCTTGAGACCTAGCTTGGAATATCGTTGCTAATGAAAATCTAGGTTCATATGCTTTAATCCCTACACCTGTATAAGCAGCATAAGCTAATAGCTCTGAATAAATAGCGATTGCCAAATCTCTATTTTGACTTTCTATCGCTGAAATGGCATTTGGTGCGACTTGGGTAATAATGTAACCCAAACTGGATGCTGGAGCAGTCGCTACAGCCCCTTTGAAATACGGATCATTATTGGCATATTGTGCAATTCCTAATGATGCATGACCACCTTGGGATTGGCCGACAGACATCCAAGATTTATTTAATCGTGATGGATATGCTTGGTGAACTGACTTTATTGCATGAATCGCAGATTGTGCAGCACTAGATAGATGAAGATAAGGATGAATCCCTTTAACTCCCAAACCTTCATAATCAGGGGCTACAATTACATAACCTTCTTTAAGAAGACTGTTCGCTAAAATTTCAAAATTCGAATTAAGTAAATTATTGCTTGGTGCACATTCGTCTCCAACACCAGTTGTTCCATGTGCCCATACCACCACTGGCCATCCTGCTGCTGGCTGAGCAGTCTTAGGAAACATGACCATAGCTGTAGCCTCAGTTTTCTGACCCAGAACATTCGGCATTAAATAAGTCATAATTTGGATTTTGGAAGCTTGCTCTAGACTATCTTTTTGATAAGCTTTCTCAGCAACAAACACTTTTTCTTGAAAAATATTTTTATCATCATCACTATTACAAGCCGTTAAGAGTAATGCTGCCGTACAGTACATTGCGATAACTGTTTTTTTAATCACATACTTCATCATTCTCTCCCTTCATTATTATCACTCTCCATGAGTACTTTTAATTAAACATAAAAAAAGCATCCGACTAGGATGCTTAATAACTTTATTTTTACTTAATATTCAGTTTATATGAATGCAATAAAAATACCCATAAAGATCATCACCCCTACCCATCGGTTATGTCTAAATGCCCAGAAGCACCATTGCGGATCTTTATCACGTGTTTTGGTCCATTGATAGATGAAATCACCTACCACGAGCACTAATGCGATTAATCCAAAAGGGACAAGTATATGTTCAAGCCATAGTGCAGCACCAATTAAAATGACACTCATCGCCTGCAATAAACTGATAATTTTAATATCATTTTTTCCAAACAAAATAGCCGTCGACTTAACCCCAATCTTTAAATCATATTCGCGATCCGTAATTGCATATTGAGTATCATAAGCCACAGTCCAAGCCAAATTACCGAAATAAAGTAGCCAACACGTCCAATCCAAAGGCTTGCCCATTGCCGTAAATGACATCGGTATACCCCATGAGAATGCCATCCCCAGTACCACTTGAGGTAAATGCGTATAGCGCTTCATAAATGGATAGATGAAAGCAAGTACCAGCCCAATTAAAGCACAATAAAAAGTTTCAATAGGCAGGAAAAACAATGTACAAGCACTTGCAGCAACGAGTGCGATAAACACCCAAACTGCTTCTTTTGCCGAAATCACACCTGTGGCTAATGGACGATTTTTAGTTCTTTCTACGTGTGCATCCACTTTACGATCAGCAAAATCATTAATGGCACATCCCGCTGCACGCATAAATATAGTGCCACATACGATGGCAAGCAGTGTCACTACATCAGGTATTCCACCAGCTGCAACCCACAGCGCCCATAAGGTGGGCCACAGGACTAACTCAGTACCAATTGGCTTATCGAAACGACATAAATAGTAATAAGCGCTTAAACGCTCGCGCCAGGTGATTGCTTGTGCGGTTGCCATAAAGTCTAGCTCAATGAGTTTTTATAAAACGTTCAAATGCTGGTAAAAATGTTTCTTGGACAATAAATTTACAGCCATGCCAAGTATAACAGCTCTGTCTGGTCCATCCATCCTCAAGTAAGATCACGCGACGTTGGCATTGCGGTTCTGTGCGTTGGAACAGGAATCGACCTATAGGCTGATTTCCAATATGTTGAAAGAGACGTGCTTTTTTTTGAAGGCTGGTAATTGGAAAAATAGATTTCGCTTTTACCCAAGGTTCGCAATCAGAACCAAATAAATGAGTCTCTCTAACCCAAGAAGTATGCTGATGTGATACACCCATCCAGCTAGCATCATTAAAGTTTAAACGTTTAAATCGCTCTTGGATTCGTTGAACTTTAAATATTCCATCAGCTAAATCTGTCAGTTGTTGGGTAAGTGAGCCTGAGGCGTACAACCATTTTTTTAACTCAGGACACATTAATTTTTCCTGATGATTAAATTGACGGCTTTCAAGCATATTTCAGACTACCATTATTTTATACTCTCAAGTGTACCCAAGCTTTAGAACTAATGCACCAAACCTATGGTTTAGTTTAAGGCATCACACTCACACATTTCATACTGCCCCCCCAAAAAAATGCTATAAACATTCATTCGTAAACAACTTCATTAAACATGCTTAAATTTAGCTTGTACTTATTTATATCACTGTTATTTCTTTCCCAAGCTCATGCTCGTCAATTAGCACTGAGTTTTGATGATGGATTAAATCCAACTATCGATCCTACTGCTCCACACATTAATCAACAAATACTAGCGCATTTAAAAAACAAAAATATTCAATCTATCATTTTCCCAAGTTACATCAAAATCGGTGACAATGCGGGTAAAGACTTAATACGTCAATGGGATAAACACGGACACATTGTTGGCAATCACAGTGCTTTTCACGAAAATTTAAATAAACCTGAAGTTTTGGCGAAAGACTACATCAAGAGCATTAGAATTAATGAATTAGTTTTTCGTGATTTAAAAAACTATAGGAAAATTTTTAGATATCCCTATCTCAAAGAAGGCAATAATATTGCGAAAAGAGATCAAGTCCAAAACTGGTTAAAACAAAATCATTACCAGCATGGTGGTGTCAGTATTGATGCAAGTGACTGGTTTTATAATCAAAAATATCTAGCGTATCTAAAAGCAGGAAAAACGTCACACATTAAAAGATTGAAGCGTGCTTATATTGATCATCTTCTTGATCGAGCTGAATATTATGACTCACTCGCATTGCAAACCCTTCAACACTCTCCTCAACATGTATTGTTACTCCATACGAATGCGATTAATGGACAGTTTCTAGGCGAGATCATTCTAGCCTTAGAAAGCAAAGGTTGGAAAATAATCAATGCAACAGATGCTTATACTAATCCACTATATAAGAATTTCAGCTCTAATATCCCCGCTGGAGAGAGTATTATATGGTCTATCGCCAAGAGCCAAAATATTGAAAATTTAAGATATCCTGCTGAGGATGCACCTTATGAGCGTGAAAACTTACTCAACTATGACTTGGATGATCACAAGGAATAAATCTTACTTTTAGGCGCAGCTACACACATTCAAGCATTGTCAGATTTTGCAATCACTTCAAATTTGCCTTGTGGCGTTTTTACTAAAATAAAACCTTCGGCACTGATATAAAATTCATGTGGATAATCAAATTGTAAAGCCAAATCAGGATTTCTTAGTTCAAGAAATTGTGCCTGCTTATAGCCTTCGATGGTTCTGCCAACTTCCAAATAGGTCACTTCAGAAAAATTGAGCTTGAATCCTTTTTCGTGATCACTTGGATCATTCCAAGGAAAAAATCCCGTGTGCTTTTTACGTGGCTTTGCCATGAAATATTTCTCATATTTGACTACATTTATTTTAACTCAAAACACAAAAAACCCGCGCATTGCGCGGGTTTTTTACAGCGAAATTCGTGAACGAATTACAGGCTGTAGTACATATCAAATTCAACTGGATGAGTTGTCGTATTAAGACGACGAACTTCTTCAGTTTTAAGCTCAATGTAAGCATCAAGCATTTCTTTAGTGAATACGCCACCTTTAAGAAGGTAATCGTGATCGGCTTGAAGAGCTTCTAAAGCCATATCCAAGCTGTGTGCAACTGTAGGAATTTTTGCTTCTTCTTCAGGAGGTAGATCATACAAATTCTTGTCTGAAGCTTCACCTGGATGAATCTTGTTTTGAATACCGTCGATACCCGCCATTAACAATGCAGCAAAACCTAAGTACGGGTTCATCATTGGATCTGGGAAACGTGCTTCAATACGTTTACCTTTCGGGCTAGAAACGTATGGAATACGGATAGAAGCTGAACGGTTACGCGCTGAGTAAGCAAGCATAATTGGCGCTTCATAATGTGGCACTAAACGCTTATACGAGTTTGTAGAAGGGTTAGTAATCGCATTTAATGAGCGTGCGTGCTTGATGATACCGCCAATGAAATACAATGCCATTTCTGAAAGGCCTGCATATTCATCACCAGCAAACAAGTTCTTGCCGTCTTTAGAAATTGACATATGAACGTGCATACCAGAACCGTTATCACCAACCATTGGTTTAGGCATAAACGTTGCAGTTTTAGCATATTGATGAGCAACGTTCCAAACAGCATATTTAAACTGTTGTACTTCATCAGCTTTACGAACCATTGTGTTGAAGCTCACACCAATTTCTAATTGGCAAGATGCAACTTCATGGTGATGTACTTCTACACGACCTGGCCCCATGATGTCTTCAATTTTCGCACACATTTCTGCACGCATATCGTGGTGAGAATCAACTGGAGGCACTGGGAAGTAACCACCTTTAACGCGTGGACGGTGGCCTGAGTTACCTGATTCGTAAGAATTACCTGTAGACCAAGCAGCTTCTTCAGCGATTAATGTATGGCGAGCACCAGACATATCGATGTCCCATTTAACTTCGTCAAATACGAAGAATTCTGGTTCTGGACCAAAGAAAGCAGTATCACCAATACCAGTAGATTTTAAATATTCTTCTGCACGGCGAGCAATTGAACGTGGGTCACGGTCATAACCTTGACCAGTAGATGGCTCAATAACATCACAAGTCACCACTACAGTTGGCTCTGCAAAAAACGGGTCGATAAAACCTGTTTCAGCATCTGGACGTAAGATCATGTCAGACGCTTCGATACCTTTCCAACCAGCAATTGAAGAACCGTCGAACATTTTACCATCTTCAAAAGTATCTTCATCGATAGTATCTGCTGGGTAAGTAACATGTTGTTCTTTACCCTTAGTGTCCGTAAAACGGAAGTCTACCCATTTTGCGCCACTTTCTTGGATGAGTTGTAGGACCTTGTTCGCCATGCTCATTTTGCTCCGATGATTTTTTGTTGCACATTTAGTGCGTGTTAGTAGTTGGTAGTTTTAAAGCAATTACCGTACCAACTTTTAAAAGCAAAGCTAAAATCTTGAAATCCTTATCAGATTAACAGCTTTATTCACTTTGCTTTGCGACTATTATACTGTGCTTAAAACTAAATGCACCATATTCAGGCACAGTTCATCGCAATAAAAAATATTTATTTACAACCTGTATCAAAATGGTGCATCTCAGAGCATGAACGTTTAATTATTAAACTTAAAGTCAAGTTTATTCAGGGATTTAATTACCTAATTTACCAAACGATATATTTTATAAATTTTTATAAATTAGAAAAATGGATCAAATTTTCAGACACATGCGTTTAACACATTGTTTTATATATCATTAAATAAAAATTTTTAATATTTTGTTTTTATTTGAAAGACAAATAATCCAACTCAATCATAACTTTATTAATACACATCGAGCCATGATGAATCTAAATTTTGTGCATCATATTAGTTCAGTAAAATTAAATATCTTCGCTAAATGATGTAAAAGTGAACGACTGCGAGACTAAATCTTATAAATTATAAATTTACTGACTGCATTTTGTTTGTTTGTTTTTAAAACAAATCTTATTCATCAAACACAATGATTAAAAAACTTATGAATAACACGTATGAGCTTTTAGATTCAGATCAATATTTCATTTATTAGCGCTCTTCACCTAGAACCATTCATTCACACATTAATTTGATTTAAGTGATCAATATTGCTGATGTATTGAACCCCAAAATTTAACCTGCGCTGATAAAAGAATCTGCTATGATAACTGCCACTTAATCGCTTTGAGTTACTAGACAAGGATGCAGTCAACACTCTGTGATGCATCTTATCAACCTGAATAACAAAGCTAAATTAAGTTAAATTATAAATTTCAAGAGGTTAAGCTTAAAATGCTTCTGATGATCGACAACTATGACTCTTTTACCTACAACATCGTCCAATATTTTGGCGAGTTAAATCAGGAAGTAAAAGTGGTCCGTAATGATGCCGTGACTTTGGAGGATATTGAGCGATGGCAACCAAAATATCTCGTCATTGGACCTGGTCCCTGCTCTCCCTCTGAGGCAGGTATTTCAATCCCAGCGATTCAACACTTTTCAGGCAAGATTCCACTGCTTGGGGTGTGCTTAGGTCACCAAAGTATCGGGCAAGCATTTGGTGGAGATATTGTTCGTGCAAAAAAAGTCATGCACGGGCGTTTATCTGACATGTACCACTCTGATCAAGGGATCTTTAGCAATCTACCCTCTCCATTCTCAGCGACTCGCTATCATTCTTTAGTCATTGATCAAGCGACTTTGCCTGAATGTTTAGAGGTGACGTGTTGGACCAATGAAGAAGATGGTTCTATGGAAGAAATTATGGGTGTGAAACATAAAACCCTTCCCGTTGAAGGTGTTCAGTTCCATCCAGAATCGATACTCAGCCAACATGGCCACAAAATTTTCCAAAACTTCTTAGAAATTTATGCGTAAGAGCAAGACATGAATATTCAACAAGCATTAAACAACATTACGAAAAATATTGGATTAACACAGCCTCAAATGGAAGCTGTTATGCGCACCATTATGGATGGTGAAGCGACTGATGCACAAATCGGTGCATTAATGATGGGGTTGCGTTTAAAAGGCGAAAGTATTGACGAAATTACTGCTGCTGCACGTGTGATGCGTGAATATGCGATCAAGATTGATGTCAGTGATCTTCCATACTTAGTCGATATTGTTGGCACGGGTGGTGATGGACAAAACCTGTTTAATGTATCAACTGCATCAAGTTTTGTGATTGCAGCGGCAGGTGCAACGATTGCCAAACACGGTGGCCGAGGTGTGTCATCAAAATCAGGCTCGTCAGATCTATTAGAGCAAGCTGGTATTAATCTCGACCTAAATATGGCACAGACTGAACGCTGTATCCGCGATTTGGGTGTGGGTTTTCTCTTTGCTCCAAACCATCATAAAGCAATGAAGTATGCAGCAGGTCCTCGTAAAGAATTGGGCTTCAGAAGCATTTTCAACTTACTTGGCCCGCTTACGAATCCGGCTGGTGTAAAGCGCTTTGTAATTGGCGTGTTCTCAACAGAATTATGTCGACCTATTGCTGAAGTTCTTAAGCAACTTGGTGCTGAGCACGTCATGGTTGTTCACTCTAAAGATGGGCTAGATGAAATCAGTCTTGCTTCATCCACCTATGTTGCTGAGTTAAAAAATGGTGAAATTACTGAATGGGAAATCCTCCCTGAGGATGTAGAGATTGAGTCTCAAACATTGACGCATTTATCTGTTGATAGCTCTGCTGAAAGTTTGGCACTGATCAAAGATGCACTAGGTAAGAAAAAATCACCGAAAGGTGAAAAAGCGGCCAGTATGATTGCATTAAATGCTGGTGCTGGTATTTATGTCTCAGGTTTAACTTCGAGTTATAAACAAGGTGTGGCATTAGCACATGACATCATTTATGGTGGTCAGGCACTTGAAAAGATGGATGTGCTTTCTGAATTCACAAAAACAATAAAACATTATGAAGCTTAATTAAGTCAGGACATTCTTATGTTAGATATCGCGAATACTATTCTTGGCAAAATTGTTGACCGTAAACAAGAAGAGTTTGCTGCACGATTAAAACAACGTAGTTATAAGGACGTCGAAGAACTCGCTCAAGCCGCTAGCCCTGTTCGCGGTTTTGCTCAAGCACTACAGCACAAACGTCCTGCTGTCATTGCTGAAATCAAAAAAGCATCTCCATCTAAAGGCATTATTCGAGAAAACTTCAATCCTGCTGAAATAGCTGAACAGTATCAATCAGCAGGTGCGGCATGTTTATCAGTACTTACAGATATTGATTTCTTCCAAGGTGCCGATGAGAACATTCATATTGCTCGTTCTCACTGTGATTTGCCTGCACTAAGAAAAGATTTCTTAATCGATCCTTATGGTGTGATTGAAGCTCGCGCATTGCATGCAGACTGTATCCTTCTCATTGTTGCATGTCTTTCAGATCAACAACTTGAGGAAATGTCGAAAACTGCATTTGAACATCATTTAGATGTACTGGTTGAAGTGCATGATGAATATGAACTAGAACGTGCTCTCAAATTATCAGATCGTTGTTTATTAGGCGTTAATAATCGTAATTTAAAAACTTTCGATGTTGATTTGAACACATCAATTCGTCTAAAAAAACAACTTGCACCATCTCGTTTATTAGTGACGGAAAGCGGCATTGCAACCTCAGCGGATGTCACCATGATGCAAGAAAATGACATTCACACTTTCCTTGTGGGTGAAAGTTTTATGAAACAGCCTCGTCCTGATCATGCCTTTACCGCATTGTTTGGCGAACCTCAGAATATTTGACTCTAATATTCTGCGGTAAATTGTTCGACTAAAAATAATTCAATCTCATAAGAATGGATTTCCGAATCCATTCTTGCCTCCATTAATGCCAACAACAATATCTAGAACAAATTCAAAATAAATTAGATTAATAATCAATCTCTTTTTTTTGCTTTATCCCTTAAGTTATCTCCAATTCATCCAACACCTTAAAATCAACTTAAATACTTCTCACTACAAAGTTGAGGGATTTTCGGATTATAATCTCATTCATTCCTCTTCCACTTTAAAGTCACAAGCACGTTATGAGTAAACATGATTCTTCTTTATCAAAAGATCAATTTAATTTACTGAAACAGTTTAAGAAACAAATCAGTAATCCTGCTCCTCGTGTTGAAGCTCCTAAACCTATTGAAAAGACGGTTGAACAAGAGCATGAGGAAGATTTAGAACTCTTTCGTCAGCAGATGCAAGGCGTTCAAAAAATTGATCATGGCAATATTGCAAAAATTGAGAAACCAGTAAAAAAGAAATTGGATGCTCAAACCTTAGCAAAACGTGCTGCTGCTGAAGGTCCAATGCATACTGATGAAACAGTGATGTCTGATACTCAAGCCATGCTCAATCCAGTTGGCAGTCAGGCTAGTCTGAGTTATCGAATTGCGACCTTACAACATAAAGTATTTGAAGATCTGAAAGCTGGAAATTTACGTTGGTTTGAAGCAGTTGATTTGCATGGCTGTACCGTAGAAGAAGCACGTTCAGCTGTATTGCAAATTATTCAGATGGCGAAAGAGCAAAATCAAAACGTCATTAAAATTGTTCATGGTAAAGGCCCTGAAGCTGTTTTAAAAACCTATGTTAATAGTTGGCTCAGACAACATCGTGATGTTTTAGCTTTTGTCAGTGCGCCTGAAAAACAAGGTGGCACTGGCGCGGTCTTAGTTCTGCTTAAACGTGCAGAAAAGAATCCAAAATTTACTCAATAATCGGAATTTTTTCTGAATATACGGCATTGTAATCGTTTTCTGATACAATGCCGTCCTTGTTCAACATCTGTGTAAGTGAACACGTCTTATGTCTATGCAGCAATCCTACGCCAACATTTTAACTGCCGTTGGCGAAGATCTTACTCGTCCTGGTCTTAAAGATACACCAATGCGTGCTGCTAAAGCTTTTTCGTATTTGACGTCAGGTTATAGCCAAACGCTTGAAGAAGTGACCAACAATGCGGTCTTCCCTTCAGACAACCGTGAAATGGTTTTGGTCAAGAACATCGAATTCTATTCGCTTTGTGAACATCATTTACTGCCATTCTATGGACGTGTGCATATTGCCTACTTACCAGAAGGTCAAGTTTTAGGTTTATCTAAATTTGCACGTATTACTGAAATGTTTGCCCGTCGTCTACAGATTCAAGAAAATCTAACTCAACAGATTGCTGAAGCTGTGGCTCAAGTGACTGGTGCTAGAGGCGTAGCTGTTGTCATTGATTCAGCACATATGTGTATGATGATGCGTGGTGTAGGCAAACAAGAGTCAACCACTCGTACAGTATCATTTGTTGGTGACTTTAAAACTAACAAAGATGAACGTCGCGAGTTTCTGAGCGCTGTTCCAGAAAGTTATTAATTCATAAAACCTCAACCTTGTTGAGGTTTTTTTTAGACCGTATTCCAAGGCTCAATTTCTTAAGGTGAATATATGACATCTCTTCATGTTGCAGGTCAAGGTCAACAACACGCAGAAAAGTCAGTCGACTTCCCGCGTCCTGATCGTCTCGTCCAAGGCAATCCCGAACGTCACACTTACAGTCTTTATGAACACGAGCATATGGAATGTGGGATTTGGGAATGTGAAGTTGGTGCTTGGAATATTCAATTTGCCGACAATAAACAAGAATTCTTTCAAATTATAGAAGGAAAAGTTCGCATCCACACTCAAAGTAAAAATCACTTTATCGAAGTTTCGGCAGGTCAAGCAGGTGTAATACCACCAGGATTCATTGGAACATTCGAAGTCGTTGAGAAAGTGAAAAAGTACTATGTGAATGTAATCGTTTAAAAACAAGCTTCACCTTTCAACACAGTACTTCCTAGTACTGTGTATTTACCAATAGCGTGTAAATCCTAAACTGGTTTGATGCCAATCATGCTGTTCTTGTAATTGATAATTCCAGTGAATAGAGATAGCACTTTGCGAGTTAAGTGCATACTGAACTGAGGATCGTAGTCCGAGCTGCCAAGCCTGCTGATCTTCCCAAAAAGGGATTTCAATTTGCACTAAGCTATTCACTCGATCTGACCATAAACTTTGGCAACCTACAGTTGGCCCTAGCCCCAATCTCCAGCCCTTTTCTAAAATTTTTCCAGCTTGAATATGATTCTGCATCTGCGCATAACACAGGTGTTCACGATCTGCATCTGCCCAACTATATCCAAACTGTGTTGATAGATTCAAAACACCATGTTGCTCGGTATCACTGAAATTTCCAGAATCATCAATTGAGATTTGCTTCCAACCGAATCCAAATCTCCAGCTCAACGGCGTCTTAAAAGGCGTAATTGGATTATAAGAATTCACTTCTAAAAGATCCAAATCAGCCAACTTGAGTTGATCATTCCGAAGCTCAAGACTTCCCTCAAGAAATTTCAACTGTGTTCCAAGTCGGTATCCCCCCTGAGGATCAGATAAATCATGATAAGCTTGTCGATGGTTGATTTGCACAAACGTATCGTCCTGCACTTGTCCAAATTCAATCGATGTTTTTCGAGCATGATGCCCATCCACAGGGTCAATTCGTGGTCTTGCCACTTCAGTACGTTGTTTTTCAACAGGGAGTTGGCTTCTTAAACTCAAAATTTGTCGTATTTTAGGTTGCGCAATACTCGCTTCGATTTTTTGAGAAATAAGCTGTAGATACAAATGATCATATGCCATCTCAAGAATACGCGCCTGATCCTTGGCCGTAAATTGAGCTAAAAATTCACGCATTTGTGCTGGTTGCACCAGCGTTAATTGATGTGCCGAATGTGCTAAGTCATTACCATGTTGTTTGGCTTGATGAAGTAACTGCGTTTCAAGTGCTGGGCGATAAACAGTATCTTTAATGAGGCCTTGCTGCTGCACCGCTTTGATGGTTTCGACTGGAATTGCAGTATGACTAAACTGTACTTGTAGATTGGCATCGGGTTTTACCAAATCAATGAGTCCCAATAAGCGGTAGGCACAATTATCACTTATAAAATAATAGGGAAATTGGACATGCTTTAACTCCCAGATATGTTGTACTAAACGTGTTGTTTCTTCTGGGTTTAATGCTAATTCGTATTCCCACAAATCACGGCTTTCGAAATCACCATACTCTTTTACTTTTCGATAGTAGGGCATTAACGAGTATTCACCTGGATATTGACCCGTTAAACCTTTCCAAGCAAAAGAAAAACTATCACTATTTTCGACCGTCGCGGCGTAGTTGACTGCATAAGAAATAAGATTAAGCTCTTTTTGATCTTTAGGATCAAGACGTAGCAAGGTATGACCAAACATCGAACTTGGATTTCCCATGAAATCTGTCGCATAAATCAACGTTGCTTGATACGGTTTGATCTGTCCAATCCATTCCTCTAGAGCAGGACAATCTGCTTTAGGAAGCTCTTCCTGTTTTATTTTCAGTTGTTCTATTAACCATGCAGAGCGAGCTGGGAAACGACATAAAATGGATTGATCTTGTCCTCGATCTATAAATAATTCACGAATATTTGCATTCAGCTCCTCTTCTAAATTATCTGCACCATTTGCACTAAAAAAAAATCCTGAATAGCTGACTTCACTCTTCGCTTGATGTGCATACATTAATCTTTGCCAAGTTTTATTTTTATCAAGCTGATGGTGTTGTGCTTGAGCAATATATTGTTCAACTGGAGAAGTATATGCATGTGTCAGAAAGCTACTGACAATCAAGGCAGAAAAAAAAGCAAATTTCATAAAATGAACTTAATAATGATGAAACAAAAAAACCCTGCCATAAGACAGGGTTTTCGCAATTAAACGTAAGCTTTTAATACTTCGTCTTGAGACATAACAGTTTGAAGAGATGCAAGGACTTGGAATGCATCTTGATTGTCCGCTGAATAAATTTCAGAGAAATTTTCTTTTGATACTGCAAAGAAACGTGCTTTATCTTCAGATTTAATATTCAGAAGCTCTGCAAGGACGTTAAGACTTTCCCCCTCACCTACCGCCATATCACGTGCAAGAGCTTCGGCATTTTCATTTGTAAATGTTACTGCTTGTGCTGTTACTGTACCTGTACCACTACAGCCTAACGTCCCGAAAGTAATACCGAATAATTGGTTAGCAAATAAACCGTTGGTCGTACCTGCTAAGATTTTTGCAACTTTACCAGACTGACCTGCCCAAACTTGTGAACCGATACCACAACCCACATCACGGTCAGCAAATGCAGCTGTTGATCCTACTGCCAATACCGCAGCTAAAGCTAATTTTTTATACATAACATCACTCCAAACTTGATGTGCTCAAGTGTTCTTTATTGTTCCAATTTTGTTCTTTTACGAACTTCTTTAACATAGCGATATCAAGCCAAGAACGCAAAACAAATCTTACCAATGCCATCAAGTATCGAGTTTTTTTGATGAATTAACTTATTCGCCCTTCAATCGCCACAAACCCTGTGAATTCCGTTCACCTAAGATTTTTAAAACCAATACTAAACTCAGCATTAATAGGAGATACCAAGAACCAAGTTTCCCCCATCCCACCATATGCCACTGTTCCACTTGCGTTGGATACAACCAAATTTGATAAAAAGTACTGATATTTTCAGCAATCCAAATAATAAATGCCAGCAACAATAGTACAGGAAGCATTGGCAAGGTCATTTCATGATATTTAAGCTTGAACGTTATTTTAGTTTTCCAAAATATCAACACGCTCCATGCAAACAGTAAATATCGTATATCTGGGATAAAGAACTTCGTCATAAAGTTTAAATAGGACAAGATCGCTAAACTCAGCATATTAAAAAAAATAGGTAAGTTCTCAATTTCTACACGATAAAACCTGAGTGAACGAGCAAAAAAACTGCCCACGGCAGAATACATAAATCCCGCAAAAAGTGGCACGGTCATAATCTTAAATACCGCAGGTTGCGGATATTGCCATGATGCAATCTGTGGATGTGTCAGGAAAATCTCCATGACCATTGCCACCATATGAAAAATTGCAATAACTTTGGCTTCAGCCCAAGACTCTAACTTTAAAAGCAGTAAACAGACCTGAATAACCACTGCATAAATCAAGAGGTAGTCGTATCGGTACAATCCATAATATTCTTGATACCCCATCGAAGCCGTCAAAGCAAAGGCAAGCAGTAATAAAATACCAAATAAGGCAGCGGATGCTGCCTTATAATGAAACTCAAACAATGATTTTAAAAAGCTCACACATTCATCCTAAATGTTTAGCCTAAATATTTTGCGCTGTACTCATGTACCGTATCAATGAAAACTTTAGGATTCGCAGGATCTACCCATTGGGTGATACCGTGTCCAAGGTTTGCAACATAACCCGTTTTTTCACCAGCAGCATATGCATCATCGAGCATTAGTTTTACTGACTTTTCGATACTCGCAGGAGAGCCATATAATGTTGCAGGGTCTAAATTACCTTGTAGGGCAGCGCGACCAGCAACAGTTTGACGTGCAACATTTAAAGGGGTTGTCCAATCCAGTCCAAACGCATCTGCGCCAGTTGCGATCATAGGTTCTAACCATTGACCACCACCTTTGGTAAATAAAATTACTGGTACTTTGCGGCCTTCATTTTCACGCTTTAAACCCTTCACGATTTTGTGCATATAATTGAGTGAAAATTCTTGATATTCTCGATGTGCAAGTGCACCACCCCAACTGTCAAAAATTTGAATCGCCTGCGCACCTGCCTCAATCTGTGCGTTCAAATAATCTATGACTGAATCAGCCAAATGATCTAACAAGGCATGTAAAACTTCAGGTTGTGCATACATCATTTGCTTGGTGTAACGGAAATCTTTACTCGACCCACCCTCGATCATATAAGTCGCGAGTGTCCATGGACTCCCAGAAAACCCGATTAGCGGTACCTGGCCACCTAATGCTGATCGGATTGTCGACACTGCATTCATGACATAGTCTAAGTCCGATTTAGCATCAATTTTTGGTAATTGGGCTACATCCTGCTCAGTACGGACTGTTTTCTTAAATTTTGGTCCTTCCCCAGCTTCAAAATAAAGTCCTAAGCCCAAAGCATCAGGAACAGTCAAAATATCTGAAAATAAAATGGCTGCATCTAAGTCATAGCGACGAAGCGGCTGTAAAGTCACTTCACAAGCAAAGTCATTATTTTTGCATAAAGAAAGAAAATCTCCCGCAGTTGCGCGTGTCGCACGATATTCAGGTAAATATCGACCAGCCTGACGCATCATCCAAACTGGCGTGCAGTCCACAGGTTCACGTAATAAGGCACGCAGAAAACGATCATTTTTTAAGGTCGTCATTTACTTTCTCGATGCAAAATTGAAATTCCATTCATCATACCAAAAAGCTGCACTTTAAAGTATTTAGTTAGAATGAAAATAAAGATTGAGACTATCGGAATTTATTTGATTTAAACAAAACAAATACTGCATATCCGTGTTTTTTCTGCAATACTTTATCCGTGTTTTTATAAATCAATATGAATAATTCTTAAGGTTGAATTACATGTTCGTTCGCTCAATTCTTGCTTTGAGTTTAAGTTGTATTATGTCTGGAACTGCATTGGCTGCTTCTGGTACTGCTGAACAACCGCTTTCTCCAATTACAAAAACGAGTTTAGATACTATTCAAGATCCAATTGATCCTCTCGCGGTAGAATCTAGCTCTGAAGCCCAAATTAGCCAGCAAGAGCAAAATGATCTAAATCAAGCTGCAGATACGCTTCAAAACCTAGAAAGAACTGAGGATAGCACTGCGGACATTGGCAGTGCACCTGCATCTTCAGCAGTGACAAATTCAGCTCCATCTACATCAGCACCTGCTACAGCAAATTCATGGACGCTAGACAGTCTGAATAATGCTGAATGGTATGAAAATATTGGCAAAGGTCAATTCCCTGTATATGCCCGTGCACATGTAATGTTAAATAATTCACATGCTTCACCAGGTGCTATTGACGGTACAAGTGGAAAAAATACACTTAAAGCAATTGCTTCATTCCAGCAAATGAATGGTTTAAAGGCTACAGGTGTTTTGACGAAAGAAACTTGGGATGCTCTAGTTGCACGCCAAGCTGGTAAACCTGCTTATGTTGAATATACGATTACCGAAGCAGACCTAAAAGGTCCTTATGCAGCCTCAATTCCTCATGACTATGCTTTACAAGCGAAAATGAAAGGTCTGTATTACACTCGTGTAAGTGAAATGCTGGCTGAAAAATTCCATATGGATGAAGAGTTTCTCAAGAAACTAAATCCTAAAGCGACATTTAAGAAAGCGGGTGAAAAGCTTATTGTGACCAACATTCGCAATGAACTTCCAGAAAATATTCATTTAATCGTGGCTCATAAAGGCGCTAAACAACTTTATTTGTTTAACCAACAAAACCAAATGGTTGGCTCATTCCCAGCAACCATCGGTAGTGCTGACACTCCTTCTCCGACTGGAACATACAAAATTACTGGTGTAGCGAAAAACCCTTGGTATAGCTATTCACCAAGTAACTTTGTACAAGGTAAAAATTTGAAGCCACTTTCATTACCACCTGGTCCTAATGGTCCTGTAGGTAATATCTGGATCGGTTTAAGCAAAAAATCGTTCGGTATTCACGGTACACCTAATCCATCAAGCATTTCAAAGACAGCTTCACACGGTTGTATCCGCTTAACAAACTGGGATGCGAATGATCTGGGTAACAAAGTTCGTTCTGGCGTTACAGTAAAATTCTTAGAATAATCTAATTTTAAAAAGCCTGCTTCAAGCAGGCTTTTTTATCCTTTTTATGTTTCAAAATTAGAACGATACGTTGTCCTAACCTACTATCTTATTCATTTTAAACTATTAAAATAACATCATCTTTAAGAATAATGAAAGGAGCATCATCATGAATGCTTATTTACATCGCAGTGAATCACGTGGTCATGTAAAAATGGGTTGGTTAGAATCCAAACACAGCTTCTCATTTGGGAACTGGTATGACCCTAACCACATGGGCATCAGTGCTCTCCGTGTCATTAATGATGATCTCATTGCTGGTCATCAAGGTTTCGGTACACATCCACACGACAATATGGAAATTCTCACCTGTGTATTACAGGGAGCGATTACACATAAAGATAGTATGGGTAACCACGGTGATATCAAAGCTGGTGAATGGCAACTGATGAGTGCAGGTACAGGCATTCAACACAGTGAAATAAACCAAGGTGATGAAACAGTTCATTTACTGCAAATCTGGATTATTCCAAATCAGCGCGATGCAGAGCCGAATTACCAACAAATTCAACTCGATCCTGCTGAACAACCAAACCAATGGCATCTGATTTGTGGACCGACAGAACAAGCACCCATGCATATTCGCCAAAATGCGGAGGTTAAAACAGCTGTTTTGGAGAAAGGTCATTCACTTGAAGTTGTTGCAACACAACATGTCAGCTATCTACATGTGATTAGTGGTTCAATTCAAGTCGCTGAACACATTGTGAATGCTGGAGATGCTATTGCATTTATTGATCCAGCGCAGATTAAAGCATCGGAAGATGCTCGTGTGATTTGGTTCGATCTTCCAGAAAAAGTGGCTTAAACGCTGTAGAAAAACCACCTTAGGGTGGTTTTTTTATAATATGCTCAAAAAATTAAATAAAACAGTAAATATCTGTCTTAGTATCGCACCAACATGAAGAAAATAAAAAAGCCACTAATAATTAGTGGCTTTTTAAAAATTTGGCGGAAGCGGTGAGATTCGAACTCACGGAGGACTCACACCCTCGTCGGTTTTCAAGACCGGTGCATTAAACCGCTCTGCCACGCTTCCAATGGCGGCTATCATATAAATATTTTTTAAAATTGGCAAACACTTTTCTAAGAAATTTTGCTCGCCTGCCTATTTTTAAATCAAAAAGCACTATTTTGCTGAATTTTCGAGCTTTTCATAGCGAATTGAATTAATAAACCATGTTTTTTTCCCCAAGGGGGTATGTACTTCAAATTCATCATCTACTTCCTTACCTAACATTGCACGTGCCATAGGTGAATCTATTGAAATATGTTGAGGATGATGATCATAAATTTCATCTACACCGACAATCCGAATCGTCTTTAATTGTCCTTCCTCGTTCTCGATGTCTACCCAAGCGCCAAAATATACTTTGCCCTCTTGTTCAGGAGAAAAATCGATAATTCGCAACTCTTCAAGTCGTTTACCGAGGTAACGAACACGACGGTCTATTTTTCGTAAAATTTGTTTATTGTATTGATAATCTGCGTTTTCAGAACGATCACCTAAACTGGCAGCCCAATTCACTTTTTTGGTGATTTCAGGTCGTTCCTCATGCCATAAATACTGTAGTTCTGCGACCAATTTGTCATGCCCACTTCGGGTAATTAAATTCGATTTCATAGGCGATAAAATGAGTATTTTGCTTACGTTATAGCGACACATTGCAACATTTTATACCGCATTTCTACATGGAAAAATTTTATAAAGTTTTTTCTTTTTATTTATCAATATCTTAAAACCATGTTTTTTATTTTTTTTTGTACAAAATTTGACATGAGTAAAATTGACCATTAATATGCGCCCATGTTTTATCTTGATTACTTTTTGTACGAAGATCTTTTCTTCAATATTTTATCCACCCACACATGTCATTTTGAATGACGTTCATGACGCCCACCCTAATTGAATTTATCAACTTTAAATAAAAGTTTAAGGCGGTACTGCTTTTGCTTTTTTTGGGCATAAATTACTTGTAGCGGAGACAACATGCGCAGTAGTTCAAACACTGGATCGAGGCTTTGCCTTAATTCACTAACTTCTTCTCTCTCGTTTAAAGCGATGGTCCTCGCTACAGCATTTATCCCATTTCATGCATTAAATGCAACAAAGACCGACAACCAATACAACTCCATTGTAAATTCGAACAAGCTTACAGTGGTGGCCGTGTCAAATCCCACCGTGGTTTTTAAAGACGGTAACTTCAAACATGGCTTTGGCTATGACTTGGTGAGCAGTTACGCTCAAAACTTAAATGTAAAACTCGATTTTAAAACGGTTCAAAGTAATGAAGCCGCTTTGAAAATGGTGCAGCAAGGTAAAGCTCATTTCGCGGTGACCACAGCATCGATCATGACCATTGAGCAAAAGAATCTTTCAGGTTTTTCCGCATCATGTGGTGACCTTGAAAGCTTACGCAAAAATGGGCTTAATCCAGAAATCAATTGGGTTTTTAAAAATGCTGCTGATCCTTTAACAGATACTGCCAGCGGTTTTGTTTGTCAAAGCAAGCAAAATGGTGCTATCCGTCAAATGGCATCTTTCTACAACCGCAACGTGGTTAAACAAGATGATTGGGATACTATTCAGCGCAATCTGAAAACACGTATGCCAATTTATAAAGCTAGCTTTAAAAAGTCAGCCCAAACATACGACTTAGATTGGCACTTCCTCGCTGCGATAGGTTATCAAGAGTCTTTCTTAAAACCGAATTCTGTGTCTCCCACAGGTGTGCGTGGCATCATGATGCTCACCAACAACACAGCAAAAGCAATGGGTGTGTCGAATCGTGTTGATCCTGCTCAAAGTATTGCAGGTGGTGCGAAGTATTTTGATCTGATGATGTCGAAATATGATTATATTCCTAAACATGATCGTTATTGGTATGCCCTCGTGGCTTACAATATGGGGCCAGGTGCCACAGATGCGATTATGAAGCGCCTAAAAGCCCAAGGAAAAAATCCGAATGATTGGATACAGGTATATGATTTTCTTTACCGTAATCAATCGCACAATACACGTTATAAGCAAGCGATCCAATACGTCACTCGTATTCGTGCTTATTTAGAACATATTAAAACGACACCAAGTTTGGTGAGTATTTAACAAAAAAAAGCTTACCTAAAGGTAAGCTTTTTTTTGTTTAAAAAGTCTTAAGTCGTTTGCTCTAAAACTTTTTTGAACAAATCTTTTTGTTCTTGGCTTGGCTTCGCTGTTTGTAAAGCCATCAATTGAGACATATCGCCTTGAACTTTGATTTTACCAGTCATAAATGCTTGCATAGCAGCAGCCATGTCAAACTCTAAGAATACTTTGCGTAAAGTATCCGCATCTAAGTTTAAAGTTGTTTTAGCATTCGCAGAAGCGCCTTTTTGGATCTTACCGCTATCAAGCGCTAATTCAGTCGTTCCTTCGCTACCTGTTACTACAAGATTCAATGCTAGATTTGCTAATGATGGTGGTAAGTTCAAATCACCAGCTTCAGCTGTAAGTTTCTCAACGTTTGCAAACCAATCATCAGTTAAAAATGCAGGCATGTTCTTTCCTCGATGTATTTATTCAATTTATTGCGTTACCTATCCAAGATAACAACATGTAGAAGCTTTACGCTTGAGAGAGTTATAGCATGATATTTTCCAAATGCGATACGTTTTTTTGTACTCTGCGTTCGATTTTTTTTGTAAATAAAACTAATCGTCTAAATATCATCAAATCTTTATTTTTTCACAAGTTTGTCAATGATTTTTTGTATCGGTACTACGACCTAAAGTGACAAAAAACATCATTTTGTAAATCGACTCAACGCCTTCATTAAATTGTAAAAATCTAAGAAATAAAAAAAAGCACTTCGAAAAGTGCTTTTTAAATTAAGACGAATTACTCAGCAGCAAAACCGAGATTGACCATGCTAATACGCTTATTTGGTGTGTCCCCTTCGGCTGTTGAGCAAGTCACATCAAAATCAACTTCACGTTGTCCATCTAAGGCTTCAAAATCGAAAAGATCTCGGTCGGCCAATTGCGATGGCGAGACATTCTGTAACGCGCCAAAAATGCTGTGTAAACGTTTTGGATGAGCTTTATCCCATTCACGCAACATATCATTGATGATTGCACGCTGTAAGTTTTCCTGCGAACCACACAAGTTACATGGAATAATTGGGAATTTGCGCATTTCAGCGTATTTGATGATGTCTTTCTCTTCAACATACGCCAAAGGACGAATCAAAATATTCTTTTTATCCGATGAAAGTAGTTTTGGTGGCATCGCCTTTAAACTACCGCCATGGAATAGGTTCAAGAAGAACGTTGCCATAATATCATCACGATGATGACCTAAAGCAACTTTGGTCGCGCCAATTTCTTGAGCAAAACCATATAAAGAACCACGGCGCAAGCGTGAGCACACTGCACAATAGGTTTTACCTTCAGGTGTAAGCTTTTTGGTAATGCTATATGTATCTTTTTCTAAGATGTAGTACGGAATGTTATTTTCTTCTAAATAACGGGGTAATACATCCTCAGGGAACCCTGGTTGTTTCTGATCAAGATTCACAGCCACAACATCAAAATTGATTGGTGCTATGCGTTTAAACTGCAGGAGAATGTCCAGCATGGTATAGCTATCTTTACCACCTGAAATACATACCATGACCTTATCGCCATCCTCAATCATTTTGTAGTCACGGATTGCATGACCTACTTGACGACGAAGTTTTTTTAATAAACGATAATATGCAGAACTTGTAGGTGGCTCTGGCTTAAAATTAAATCCTTGGTTGGATTCAACTGGCGAGTACATAGACGACATTAACCATAAAAAAAAATACTGCGCAATTTTAGCCGATTCAGTGCTTAATCGCATCTAAAGAATCTGTTTTTTACATCTAATTTTTATTTTTTCATAACACTGTCTTATTCACACATCTAAAATGGACGCTTGGGTTCATTTTTTAGTCGAATTGCTTATCTTTTGGACTTTTCCACAGTTTTCCACAAAACCTGTGGATAAAATTGTGGACTTTTTAGGGGTTGACAAAGTTTTGGCAAGATAAGATGGTGCTTTCCCTTAGATTGATCATTTTTTAACCACTATTCTATATCCTTAAAATTCAATGACTTATATGTGTCAAGCAGTTGTTTATAAATAAAAATAAATAATTTTTTTGGATATTAAGCCAACAATTAAGACTTGATTTTTTTACAACGAATTGTTAAAAAACATTACATAGTTGAGAGACATCTCCATTGCAGAAAATCACCCACATATCATTTAGGGACAAAAATAGTGTTCGAATGATGAAAACTACAAATAAAATAAAAGTCATAGCGTTATTTGGGTGTGTGAATTTTCTAATATTCTCGCCACAGGCTTCTGCAGGTCAAACAATCTATCAGCTGAAAGATTCAAACGGCACTACCGTACTGACCAACCGCAAAAACAAATACAACCATCTTAAAGTTGAAAAGAAAACCTACTATCCAGATAGCAATATTCATAGTTACAGCAATTGGGGAAGCAACGAAGCATCTGTTCTCCCAAGCCATAGTAAAAATCGAAATGCCTTTGATGGCTATATTCGCCAAGCAGCTCAACGACACGGCATTTCTGAAGGACTCATTAAAGCGGTGATGCACACAGAGTCTGGTTTTAATATACATGCACGTTCCCCTGTTGGTGCTCAGGGTCTTATGCAATTGATGCCTGCGACTGCACAACGATTTAATGTCAATAATGCATATGATCCTGAACAAAATATTTTCGCTGGTGCAAAATATTTGGCTTGGTTATTGAAACGCTTTAATGGCAATACGCAATTGGCATTAGCGGGTTATAATGCTGGCGAAGGAAATGTTGCTAAATATGGTGGAATTCCGCCCTTTCGCGAAACTCAAGACTATGTCAGACGTGTACTCAGTCGTTACAATAATTTATACGCCAATGGTGTAGGCTCAAATCCAACCAATAGTTATTCAGCATCGGTATCTTCTAAGTTAAGTTCACCGAGCTATAACAATCAGAATTTATCAGTTCAAGTGACTGCACCAGCTAAACCAAAGTCACCTCCTCGCCAAATTATTGTGGCCGCTGATGGCAGTTTTACTGACGCACCAGCTGGTTCATATTCTACAAATAATGCCACAGCATCAGCGAAAATCTATATTTCGAATTAATATCAATTTTTTCGTTATATTTTTTATTTTTTTCTTGAAATTTTCCCTATTCGAAAGCATATTTGACGTAGGTTTTTTAATTCAAAAAGCTTATTAAATTTTATTTATAAGAGGATTTTCTCGATGATGCGGATTGGTTTGTTTTTGCTGACCAACCTCGCGGTACTGGTGGTAGCTGGCATAATCTTGTCACTCTTCGGTGTCGGTAGTTACCATGGCGCGGGTGGCTTGAATCTTGGCAATTTACTTGTGATCTGTTTTGTCTTTGGTATGGTGGGTTCTTTAATCTCCCTATTCATGTCAAAGTGGATTGCAAAGAAAACCACAGGTACAGAGTTAATTGATCCCAATGCTCCACGCAACCAAGCGGAAGCATGGTTACTCAATGAAGTGGCACAACTTTCTCAACGTGCTGGTATTAAAATGCCAGAAGTTGGTATTTTCCCATCTTATCAATCAAATGCTTTCGCAACTGGTTGGAACAAAAACGATGCTTTAGTCGCTGTTTCAACAGGCTTATTGGAACGCATGAATAAAGATGAATTACGTGCAGTGTTGGCGCATGAAATTGGTCACGTTGCAAATGGTGACATGGTCACCCTTGCTTTAGTGCAAGGTGTAGTCAACGCGTTTGTGATGTTCTTCGCGCGTATCGTCGGCGACTTTGTAGATCGCAACGTATTTGGTCGAGAAGAAGGTGAAGCACCGGGCTGGAGCTATTTCCTCATTACAATCGTGTTAGATATCGTATTCGGTATTCTTGCTTCGGCAATTGTCATGTGGTTCTCTCGCTATCGTGAATATCGTGCTGATGAGGCTGGCGCGCGTTTAGCAGGTAAACAAGCCATGATCAGTGCATTACTTCGCTTGCAAGCAGAAACTGAAATGCCAGATCAAATGCCTAAAGAAATGAAAGCGTTCTCAATTTCATCAGGTCGTGAAGAAGGATTCAGCCTTGCTGCACTCTTCCAAACACACCCAACAATTGAGCAACGTGTAGCAGCATTACAACAACTTGATTGTCCTTAATCGGCATCTAAAAAAAGCCTCCATACGGAGGCTTTTTTAATGGACTCAATCTATAAGACTTTAAATAGATTGAAACCATTGCCATAAGAACGTGACACCAAACCATAAGGCAACACCAAAAATAATTAAAAACAGAAGACCCAGTAAATCAGGAATATGAATCCAAATCCATGCCACGACAGGATTTCGCCAGAAGGCAGAGTTCTGCTGTTTACGCTCTAAGTTTTCATGTAAAAATGGGTGTACCACATGATGGTCTGAATGAATCTGATACTCTTCACGAATATGATCATGAACCACATCTAAAGCCTTGCGACTCGGTCGAATAAACACATCAAAGAGTGTACCTGCAACAGGGATTAAACCTACTACACCATCCATCACAGCAAGTTTAAGCACGCCATTCAATTTAGATTGGGGCACACCGATTTTTCGAGCTTGTAATACTGCATAACACGTAAGTACAAATCCAGCTACGTCACCCGCCACAGGAATCGTACTCAATGCTGCATCAGCCCCTACCCCTTGTTTAGTGAATGGAATTCTTACGACGGAATCCATCATGTTTGCGAACTTGGCAAGATCGCGTTCCATTTTGATGACTTCAGCTTGGGTTAATTTATTTTTATTTGTCATTTAAGCAACATCCTGCAAAGATACTCCATCAGTCATAGCCTTAGAATAAGAGTTGTGAAGCAATAAATAAATAGACCAATACACCAGTTGCATCACATATTGAAGTGACCAAGGGTGCAGATGCGCTTGCGGGATCGAGTCCTAGTTTATTGAGTACAAATGGTAAACTCATCCCGATCAGACAGCCCATCATGACAATACCCATCATACTGATCGCAAGCACTAAAGCGACCATCATATCTCCACGGATA
Source organism: Acinetobacter sp. 24-47-66 (assembly GCF_056779755.1). Taxonomy (NCBI): domain Bacteria; kingdom Pseudomonadati; phylum Pseudomonadota; class Gammaproteobacteria; order Moraxellales; family Moraxellaceae; genus Acinetobacter; species Acinetobacter sp. 24-47-66. Next base: position 38,411 of record NZ_JBWYIL010000001.1, on the reverse strand, counting down.
TAGCCAAGAATTGAAACAGCTGCAGCCATCGTTGTACCCAAACATAGAGCAACCATCGCTTCACGACCAAGCAACACAAACCAATCCTTGGCTTTTACATCGCCAGTTGCGATTGCTCGAACCATCAAGGTTGCAGATTGGGAGCCTGCGTTACCACCACTCCCAACCAATAGCGGTAAAAAGAAAACCAAAACAATATGCGCAGCAATGATGTCTTCATAATGGGCGATCCCAATACTCGAAAGTAGGCTGCCAAAGACCAGAAACACTAGCCAAAAAACACGTTGTCTAAATAACAATAATATTGGTGCTGAACGAATACTGATATTTTCTTTAAGCTCTACCGCCCCACTTTTCAAAAAGTCCTCGGTAAATTCTTCTTGGAATACATCCATAGCATCATCATAAGTGACGATACCGAGTAGATGATCATCATGATCTAAAATGGGTAAGGCGATAAAATCATAGTGGCTTAATTTTTTTGCCACTGATTCCTGATCCTCATCTACCCGTCCGTAAATGACCTCAGTGGTCATGACTTCTTGGACTGTTTTATCCAAAGGTGCTTGCACAATTTCTCGAAGAGAAATTACACCCTCAAGTTTCTGAAATTGATTGGTAATATAGATCAGATATAAGGTTTCAGTATCTTTGGCGGAATGACGCAAAATCTCTAAAGCTTGTTGCATTGAGATGTCTGATGGCAAAGTGACATAATCAGATGTCATGATCGCACCAGCCGTTTCCTCAGCATACAGTGCCAAAGATTGAACTTGCTGCTTTGTTTCTCGATCTAAATTCGCAAAAACAAATGTTTTTATTTGATCCGGTAAAGCTTTGTACAAATCAGTTCGAGCATCTGAATGCATTGAACGAATTAACTGGACTGTACTTTTACCGTCCATTTTTTTAACCAACTGTACTTGATGATTGAGTGGCAAAAACTCAAATACATATGCTGCGTTTTCTAAATGGTGGATAAGTTGTATTTGTTGATCAATTTCTAATTGCTGTAAATACAAAGCCAAATCTGCAGGATTAATCGTATCCGCAATATGATCAATCTGAGCGACATCAGAATTGATCAATGCTTGTTGTAATGCTTCAATTTTATGATCTTGTTTAATTTGATCCATAATCGCTTCATTTATTATCGTTTAGAATTACGCAAGGCATGCTAACACTAATTGAAAATGTTAGTGCGTATTGATCTTGTCAAAAACTGATATTTAAAAATGGATTAAATCAACCGCAGTACCATACTCTTTATACTGCGGATACCACATTAAGTTTCAGATGCTGATTTTGATTTATATTTAAAAATATTCCGAACGATAACAAACATAAAGGGAATAAAGGCTAGAACTAAAATTGTGCCGAAAATTACCCCACCAAGGACACTGACACCAATTTCTTGACGACTGGCAGCACCCGCACCTGAAGCAAATACCAAAGGTATAACCCCTGCACCAAAAGCAAGCGAGGTCATTAAAATTGGACGTAAGCGCAAACTTGCACCTTGTAAAGCAGCAGCAATCGCGTTAGCTCCACGCTCCTGAGCCATTGCCGCAAATTCAACAATTAAGATGGCATTTTTACATGACAACCCAATCGTCGTAAGTAACGCAATTTGGAAGTAAATATCGTTTGGAAATCCGACCAACCAACTAAAAATAATATTACCGCCAATACCCAATGGAATAGCAGCAATCACAACAGAAGGTATCGACCAACTTTCATATAAGGCAGCTAAACATAGAAAGATAAAGCCAACAGAGATGAGATAAAGCCAAATGGCTTGTGTACTCGATTGTTGCTCTTGAAACGATAATCCACTCCACGCTAGCCCAACCCCGTCCAATTGATCAACCATAGACTTGATATCACGCATTGCAGCACCACTGCTCACATTTTTTGCAGTGTCTGCTTCCATTTGTAGCGCGGAATAACCTTGGAAACGAGTCACCACATCAGGGCCTCCATCCCAATCCACAGTGGCAAAATTACCAAATGAAATCATTTGATTTTGATTATTTCGTACAGACCACAAATTGAGATCTTCAGGCTTTGAACGATACTCGGCATCCCCCTGCATCATGACGCGTTTAATACGTCCGCGATCAATAAAGTCGTTCACATAAGAACCACCCCAAGCTGCAGCCAAAGTGCTATTAATCGCAGATTGTGAAAGACCATTCGCCATCACTAATTTTTGATTGATATTCACTTTCAATTTGGCTTTATCTGGATTAGAGCGTTTGCCCAAATTTTCAAAAGTCGTGAAGTTGATTGCCTGTCGTTCTAGCGCTTGAAATTGATCTTCTAAATACTGTCGTCCTTGTCCATTTAAATCTTGCAGCCAAAACTCGATGCCGTTTGTATCGCCAAGACCACTTACAGAACCTGGCAAACTCACCATAATCCGAGCGCGACTGTCTTTTCTAAAGAACTCCATCGCTCGTTCACGAATGGATTGTGCAGAGTTTGCCTCACCTGGACGATCATCCCAATGATGTAATGCTACAAATCCTGTTCCTAAATTTTGACCCGTTCCTGAAAAATTTCGTCCATAACGAATTTGAACCAACCTAACATTCTGTTTTTCTTGTTCAAGAAAATACTCTCGAATACTTTCACCAACAAGCTGACTTTCTGTCATAGGTGCGCCTTCAGGTAAACTGAATTGGACACTGATAAAACCTTGATCTTCACTTGGAATAAAGCTGGTTGGAAGCGACTTATAAAACAAAGCAAAAATCACAATTAACCCAGAAAAACTGGTTAAAACGATCCATTTTAGTGACAGGCTTTTTTCAATCCACTTTAGATAATGCAATCGTAATGATTCCATTTTTGTATTAAACCATGTCGCCCATTTTGCTTCTTGTTGTTTAGGTTTAAGAATAATCGCACACAATGCTGGTGTGAGAATTAACGCGACCAACAATGACAGTGACATGGCTGCAATCAAGGTAATTGAAAACTGACGGTATATAACTCCTGTCGATCCTGTAAAAAAAGCCATCGGAATAAATACTGCAGTTAGCACCACTGTAATTCCAATTAAAGCCCCCGTCATCTCTTGCATAGATAAGATAGACGCTTGCTTTGCAGATAGCCCCTTTTCATGCATCAAACGTTCGACATTTTCGACCACCACAATTGCATCATCTACAAGTAATCCAATCGCAAGAACTAATGCAAAAAGTGTCAATGTATTGATGGTCATTCCGAGCGCAAATAAGACGGCGAAAGTGCCCAAAATAACAATTGGAACCGTGACCGTTGGAATAAGTGTTGCGCGCCAGCTTTGTAAAAAGATAAACATGACCAACACGACCAAGATAATGGCTTCAACTAAGGTCTTTACAACTTCTTTAATGGACTCTTGAACAAACGGCGTGTTATCTCGTGGGTAGACAATTTGATAGCCTTCAGGAAGTTTTTTCTTAATGTCCTCAAGTACTTCTTTAATTTTAGCTGAGGTTGCAAGAGCATTTGCACCAGATGACATTGAAACAGCCAAGCCTGCTGAAGGTGATCCATTAATGGTATTAAAAGCTTGATAATTTTCAGCACCTAACTCAATGCGTGCTACATCTTTTAAATAAATAAAACTTCCATCAGGGGTCGCTTTGACAATGATATTTTTAAATTCATCGACTGTTCTTAGTCGTGATCCAGCGGTAACTTTTGCATTAAGATACTGGTCTGCTACTGTCGGTAAATCTCCGATTCCACCTGCAGCAACTTGTGTATTTTGTGCTTCAATTGCGGCACGAATATCACTAGGCATCAACTGATATTGTTTCAATAAGTTCGGATCTAGCCAAATACGCATGGCATATTGAGAACCAAAGACATCAACCTCACCAACACCTTCTACACGCGCAATTTCTGGTTCAATGTGATCAGCCAAATAATCTGACAACGCAATATTATTACTTTGGTTCGTAGTGTCATATAACCCCACCACCATAAAGGTGTCACCTAAGGATTTATAGACATTGACCCCTTGACGCTGCACGTCTTCAGGCAAACGATTGATCACCCCATTAATGCTATTTTGAACTTGGACTTGTGCTGTGTCTGGATCAGTTCCGTTTTCAAAACTTAAACTAATTCGACTATTCCCAGATGCATTACTGGTAGAGCTAAAATAAAGTAAGTTATCAATTCCTTTAATTTGTTGTTCTATGACCTGTGTGACACTTTCCTCAACTGTTTCGGCATCAGCTCCTGTGTAAGTTGCTGATACAGTAATTCTTGGCGGAGCAATATCAGGATAGCGTTCTACCGGTAAGCTCATCACCGCAAATATACCAATTGCCATGACAATAATCGCAAGTACGCCAGCAAAAATAGGTCGTTCAATAAAGAACTTAGATAACATAGTCGTTAAGCCGTCAAAAGAATTCTAGAAAGTGTTTTCATTAAAATATATAAAAATTTAATTGATATTCAGTGACTATGAATAAAAAAACAAGAACTAATAACAGAAACGATCAACATTGATCGAATTAAGAAGAAAATATGAAGCCCTCACCTATGAACCGCTTATCTGATCTTTCAAAAAAAAATATGCGCAATTTCTCAAAAGTAAAAAATTTCTAAAATTACGCAGCATTAATGCCATCACCCCCTCCCAATTTGAGGATAGTCATATTCAATTTTTTAAAACTATATTCGAGGTACAAAAATACGAATGATTTGGGGGAAATGATGAAAAAAGCTCTTATAACACTGGCGCTCAGTACCTGTTTAGCAGCTTGTGGTGGTTCGGATAAATCCGCAAAAAATGATGATCAGATTAAAATAGGAATACTGACTGACAGCCCAGTAGCAGGTGCGACATATATCGTGAATGGCAATAATGACAATGCGAAGAAGACCAATGCAAATGGGGAGTTTGAATATCGAGATGGAGATGTCATTACATTTAAAATTGGTGATATCGAAATTGGTACCGTACAAGGTTTAGCTCGTGTGACACCAAATGAACTCGTGAATGAAGATTTAAATGCAGATGAACGTAACAAGAGAATTATCAATCTACTGATTTTTTTACAATCATTGGATATCGATGAGGATAAAGAGACCATACAAATCCCAGATGATGTTTCAAATTTCTCGCCAACATCGATTGATTTCAGCAATGCGACAAGTGATTTTAGAGAGCGACTTCAAGGTCAAATTATCAATATTCCTGAAATTGCCTCCAATATAGTAGTCAGTGAAGAGCAAGCTAAAGAACATTTTAGCAGCTCACTGCTCAAAGATATTCAAGGCGTATGGTATGCAAAAAATGATGAGTCTGAAATTGTGTTATTTATTGGAGAGAATGGCGAATATATGCTCGGTGAACCAATCCCGAACGAGCCTAATAGTTCTTCAAATGGCATGGAATACGCCAAAATAAATCTAGATGCCCTAAGTGGAAGTTTATACGCTTCTTCAATAAATATTACTACGCCTGTGATTGATACCAATGAAGATTGGGGACTTCTCGATCATGGGGAATCGCGTTCAATGAAACTATCTTTTGATGGTTCTATACTTAAGATTTCTGAAGCTGAAAATCCTGATGAAAGTGCAGAGTTTACGCGAGTTCCTCGAAATAATAGTGGAATTGTAGGCGCATGGCAGTCCTCAAGTGGTAAACAAATTTTCGTATTTAATTCTAATAACACTTTTATTATGGTTGATGCTGTTGGCGATGATCAACCAGATCCATATGACGGACCTTGTGGTGGCCCTGGTATTGAGTATGGTCGTTATCAATTACGCGACAACAAGCTCTTTGTTACCACGCCCCTCAGCATTGATACAAATGGTTGTGCTGGATTATCCAATACAGACGCGCATTTAGGCTTACCATTACAAATTTCTACTCAAAGTTTAAGCTTTACCGTAGCAGATGAAGGCACATTTACACTGACCAGAATGAATTAATTTTATCCCCCCTTCAACATCTTCGTTAAAGGGGGATTATTCAATATGCTGAAAAGCATCAATAAATTCGATCAAAATCCGCATCATTTCAGCTTGTGAGGAGCATCCTAACTTCTGATAAATCGTTTTCAGATATGTCCGCAGTGAACTCAGCGTAATCCCACATTTCAAAGCAATATTTTCAAGATGCTGATCGTCCATAAAATGCTGACAAATTTCAATTTCTCGAGCTGTCAGTTGGAATGTTGACTTCAGTAATATTTTAGACAAGCGTTTTCGATCCTGCATTTTTGATAAGAATAATGCAACTTGATTATTGTCTAAGATCATTGAATCTGACAGCACCTTAAGTGGTGAGACTGTGATTAAGTAAGCAGATTGATGTCGATCGCTATATAACTGCATTGCACCCCCAACTTCTTCTTGATCATGCCTCTCTAATGAATAACGCTCATTCTTTTTGAATGTGCTCTGCACCAATTTTTTTAATTGAGCATTATAAGGCTCGATTATTTTTAATCTGTTATGCAAATCTATTTCAATCATACTCGTATCATTCAAACAATCCTTCGCATACTGATTCACAAATCTCACTTCTAGATTAGATTGAACGACGAGCACACCCACATTCAACTTATCTAAAATTTCGGTGTAATTACTTCTATCATTTTGAAGAAGCTTAATTTGTCGATGAATTTGAATCGCTCTTCTAAAGTGTTTTGCGAGTCTTTCTAAACTTTGTAATTCAGCAGTATCATAAGCAGCTTCATCTGATGGTCGATGTACCGCAAGCACGCCCCATTTATATTTTCCATACTCTAACAATACCCCACTGAGATAACAGATGTTTGAAGGAACTAAACAATATTCATAAAAGTTCTTCAAATCCTCATTATCTGTTTCAGCATATGATCGACAATCAATTTGATAGGCATGCTCTAATCCATAGGTATTCATTAACTGACCGTGAATACGCATGTCTACGACATCTAAGTTATACGTTTGATAATTTTGAATTCCATCAATCGGGATATTAATGGTGTAAATAAAATTTTGTTCGGGCCGAAGCTGATCAAAGTAAGTAAAGATCGCCGTTGAACTCTGTGTAAATTCCACGACCTGTTTTAAAACATTTTCCCAGTGATGTGGCTTTAAGGCAGCCTCATAAATTTCTTCTATGATTTGATTTTCTTGAACAGTTAACATCATCACCCCCAATCATGGTGTTAATGTTCCATTAGATTAGCGCTCTACTAGGCTTTTATTCAATATTTACAATAGTATTCAAATATTTATCAGACAGATGACAAAAAAATCCCCGCTTAAAGCGGGGATTTTTTAGGCTGTGGGATGAATTACATCATACCGCCCATACCACCCATACCGCCCATGTCAGGCATAGCTGGTTTATCTTCTGGGATCTCTGTAATCATGCACTCAGTTGTTAACATTAAGCCCGCAACAGACGCAGCATGCTCAAGTGCAGAACGAGTAACTTTCGCTGGATCAAGGATACCCATCTCTAGCATATCGCCGTATTCACCAGTCGCAGCGTTATAACCGAAGTTGCCTTCGCCATTTTTAACTGCATTAATCACTACAGATGGTTCATCACCTGCGTTAGATACGATTTGACGAAGTGGCGCTTCAATCGCACGACGAAGGATGTTGATACCTACGTTTTGATCATCGTTAATACCCGTTACACCGTCAAGTGCTTTAGCTGCACGTACTAATGCAACACCACCACCCGCAACAACACCTTCTTCAACAGCAGCACGAGTTGCATGAAGAGCATCGTCTACACGATCTTTCTTCTCTTTCATTTCAACTTCAGTTGCAGCACCGATTTTGATCACTGCTACACCGCCTGCTAATTTAGCAACACGCTCTTGAAGTTTTTCTTTGTCGTATTCTGAAGTTGATTCCTCAATTTGCGCACGAATTTGTTGAACACGCTCAGCAATTTGATTCGCATCGCCTGCACCATCAACAATCACTGTGTTTTCTTTAGATACAGTTACTTTGTGTGCAGTACCTAAATGTTCAAGTGTTGTTTGATCTAACTGCATACCGATTTCTTCAGAAATCACAGTACCACCAGTTAAGATCGCGATATCTTGAAGCATTGCTTTACGACGATCACCGAAGCCTGGTGCTTTAACAGCACATACTTTGATGATGCCACGCATGTTGTTTACAACAAGCGTTGCAAGTGCTTCACCTTCAACATCTTCAGCGATGATTAGAAGTGGTTTACCTGTTTTCGCAACTGCCTCAAGAACAGTAATCAACTCACGGATGTTGCTTACTTTCTTATCAACAAGAAGGATAAATGGGTTTTCCAATTCAGCAGTCAATGTATCTTGTTTGTTTGCGAAGTATGGAGAAATATAACCACGGTCAAACTGCATACCCTCTACAACATCTAGAGAATCTTCAAAGCCTGAACCTTCTTCAACAGTGATTACACCTTCTTTACCCACTTTTTCCATCGCTTGAGCGATCAGTGAACCAACGGTCGTATCAGAGTTCGCAGAAATCGAACCAACTTGTTCAATCGCTTTCGAATCAGATGCTGGTTTAGCCGTTGCTTTAATATCTGCAACAACAGCTTTAACTGCAATATCAATACCGCGTTTCAAGTCCATTGGGTTCATACCCGCAGTTACTGACTTGATCCCTTCGTTCAAAATTGCTTGAGCCAAAACAGTTGCCGTTGTAGTACCGTCACCTGCGATGTCATTTGTTTTAGAAGAAACTTCACGAACAAGTTGAGCACCCATGTTTTCAAACTTGTCTTTTAATGTGATTTCTTTCGCTACAGAAACACCATCTTTAGTGATGTGTGGCGCACCGAATGAACGATCGATAACAACGTTACGGCCTTTAGGACCAAGTGTAACTTTAACCGCATCTGCAAGGATATTCACACCTGCGATCATTTTTGTGCGAGCTGAATCACCAAACTTAACGTCTTTAGCTGACATATTTGACTCCGAATATTATTAAAATTACTAAATCTGATTGATTAAATGAGTAGTATTAAAAAGAATCAATTAGCCTTCTAAAACAGCTAAAATATCTGACTCTTTCATGATTAATAGTTCTTCGCCATCTACTTTCACAGTTGTTCCTGCATAAGTACCAAACAATACCTTGTCACCTACTTTTACATCTAAAGCGCGAACGCCATTGTCAGTGATCTGACCATTACCAACTGCAATAATTTCACCTTGAGCAGGCTTTTCTGCAGCAGAACCTGGCAATAAAATGCCGCCAGCTGTTTTTGTTTCTTCTTCAACACGACGAATTACTACACGGTCATGTAATGGACGAATGTTGCTCATAAAAATACTCCATCAGACTAAGTCTTTTGATTAATAGTCGTGATCTTAATTTCCTTAGATCACCACCAAAATTATTTGATGTCACTTTTGTGGGGATGGAAAAAATTGCTTCAAGGGGAAAATGAAAAAAAATTTAATTTTTTGTATTTTTTTTAGGCATTTCGATAATTTAGCCTTCATTCCGATTTGCAACTAAATAAAATTTCTTGAATCTCGAATCAAAGCGATATTCACGCACCTTCAGTTTTTCATCAATTAGATTAAAACTATTAGAAAAGTCATGATGTAAACGATGTGACGTAGCGGTACCTGCATGAATATCCAATATTGGATGCTGAGCATTAAGTTGGAAAATCTTATTCAGATCATAAACAGCAGATACATGTAAATGACCATGTAGAATTGCATTCAACCCTGAGCTTGCCCATGTCTTTAGGGCTTTTTCAGTATTTTTAGGACGATCTTTAGACATATTTATACCGTGATCACCACTATAGAAAGGTTGATGCGTAAGCAGAATTTTTAATTTATCTTGAGGAGCCAATTTCATTTTTTGATCAATTTCCTGAATTTGAAACTCAGTAATACGACCTTTCGTATGGTACTTAGGATGAATTGTATTGATTCCTATAATATAAAAATGCTCAGTTTCTAAGGTCTGTTCCATTTCACCAAAAAACAACTTATACCGATGAAACGGACTTAAAAATCTGCGCCATAAATGAAACAAAGGAATATCGTGATTACCCGGAATCACAATATAAGGAACATTAAGTTCTTCTAGAAATTTTTTGCAGTGATAAAACTGTGAAAATCTTGCCCTTTGAGTGAGATCACCACTGACCACAACAGCTTCGATCAAATGTTCTGCAACAAAGTGAGCAATTGCATCTAAACAGTCTTGTTGCTCAGTTCCAAAATGCAAATCAGACAAATGTAAAATCATTGTGGCACCATTAAGGTCAGTGCATTTCTTTCAACATGAATATCTAATGGTGAATCCAGTTGAATAATTTCTCCATCGATTGCTACTGTCATTTTTTTTTGATGAGAACGTATTCGCACATGATCCGCACTAAAACTATATACGTCTGCTGCCTGATCTAATTTTCCACGAATGAGTTGGATGAGTGTTTTAAAAATACTCAGCTTATCCGTGCGAGCAAGTACAACTCCCGCAACCCGACCCTCTTCTGCCGTTTTAGCGATATTGAGGTTCATTTCTTTTAATTGAAGTTGGTTATTGCCTAAAAATAATAAAGGAGTTTTAACTGCATAATTCACACCATCCACCTCAATTTCTAACTTTAATTCTTTACGATCACGAATCAACACATCTAAGCCAGAAGTATAGGCATGTAATGGTAGACGCCCTAGTTTTTGGTTATATAACTCTCTTTTTTTAATAAACAATGGATAAAGACCCAAACTCGCATTATTTAGATAAATGGCATCATTAATTTTTGCCACATGTACCGCTTTAGGCTTACCTTCAACCACCAGTTTTGCAGCTTCGAGAATATCTAAAGGAATATTCAAAACTCGTGCAACATAATTGAATGTCCCTAAAGGTAAAATTACCAAAGGGATGGTTTGATGTAATAAATAATTAGCCACAGAATTTAACGTTCCATCCCCGCCAGCAACCACAATCACCCCCTGATTATCGTGATTTAAATGTCGAAGATGAACTTTTTCAATGAGTGCTTGAACACTCATTTCTGATGCAATATCAAAAACTTGTATTTCAAAACCTAGATCTGTCCAGTAATGCATGAGTTGCTCATAAATTTGATCATTATTGGTGGCATGGAATCCAGATTTTTCATTAAAAATCATAGACAAAGGCTTAAGCATTGAATTCATTTTATGGCTTTAAAAATTGAATTACTTTAAAATTTCGTCTATTTACTACTCAATTAAAAGCCAATTTATGTAATTTTTAAATGATGTTCATTTAATTTTTCGATGATGAGAATTGATCTCATAATTTAATTAAGTTTTTATTTTAAATAAATATTTTAACTACAAATACCAAACATAAAATTTAAAAATGAATAAGAAATTACTCATTTTTTAAAAAAATATCAAATAATTACATAAACTTAACACCAAACAAGTCTTAAGCACTATTTAAGCCTTTGGTCTTATTTTTTTTAAGAAAATATGCTTTAATACAGCCACTTTTTTTTCATACTGAATCTAGAGTCTGCAAACCAGCATCTAGATATTATTTGTACACCACATTGTACACTTTTGATATAGGCCTCACCATGACCCAAGTGAACGCACCAGAATTCGTTCGTCACCCTAAGCTTATTGCTTGGGTGGAAGAGATTGCTAAACTAACAAAACCAGCAAAAATTGAATGGTGTGACGGTAGCGCAGAAGAATATCAACGTTATATCGACTTGATGATCGCTAACGGCACAATGCAAGCGCTTAACCAAGAAAAGCACCCTGGTTCATATCTTGCAAACTCTGATCCTTCTGACGTTGCTCGTGTTGAAGACCGTACTTTTATCTGCTCTGAAAACAAAGAAGATGCTGGCGCAACTAACAACTGGGAAGCTCCAGCGGTTATGCGTGAAAAATTAAACGGTTTATTTGACGGTTCTATGAAAGGTCGTACTTTGTACGTTGTACCTTTCTCTATGGGACCTTTAGGTTCTCATATTGCTCACATTGGTATCGAACTTACTGACTCTCCTTATGTTGCAGTCAGCATGTCTAAAATGGCTCGCATGGGTAAAGCTGTTTATGACGTTCTAGGCACTGATGGCGAATTTGTTCCATGTGTACACACTGTAGGTGCACCATTGGAAGAAGGTCAAAAAGACGTTGCTTGGCCTTGCAACAAAGAAAAATACATCGTTCATTATCCAGAAACTCGTGAAATTTGGTCATTTGGTTCTGGTTATGGTGGTAACGCATTGCTTGGTAAAAAATGCTTAGCATTACGTATCGCATCATTCATGGGTCGTCAGCAAGGCTGGTTAGCTGAACACATGCTCATCCTTGGTGTGACAAATCCACAAGGTGAAAAACACTACATCGCAGCTGCATTCCCATCTGCTTGTGGTAAAACAAACTTTGCAATGTTAATTCCACCAACAGGTTATGAAGGTTGGAAGATTGAAACTGTAGGTGACGATATTGCTTGGATCAAACCAGGTGAAGATGGTCGCTTATATGCAATCAATCCTGAAGCAGGTTTCTTCGGTGTAGCTCCTGGCACAAATACAAAGACGAACCCGAACTGTATGGCTACGCTTCATAAAGACGTGATCTATACAAACGTTGCCGTGACTGACAACGGTGAAGTATGGTGGGAAGGTCTTTCTAAAGAAGCACCTGCCAACCTAACGAACTGGAAAGGTCAACCACATACTGGTGAAGAAAAAGCAGCTCATCCAAATGCGCGTTTCACAGTTTCAGCTGGTCAATGCCCTTCTATTGATGCTGACTGGGAAAATCCAGCAGGTGTTCCAATCTCTGCGTTCATCTTTGGTGGTCGCCGTGCGGACACAGTGCCTCTAATTTCAGAAGCATTTGACTGGGTTGACGGTGTTTATAAAGCTGCAACGATGGGTTCTGAAACAACTGCTGCTGCTGTTGGTCAACAAGGTATTGTTCGTCGCGATCCATTTGCGATGCTTCCATTTGCTGGCTACAACATGGCTGACTACTTCACACATTGGTTAGAAATGGGTGAGAAAGTTGGCGAGAAAGCTGCAGCTGCTGGTAACAAGCTTCCTGGTATTTACAACGTGAACTGGTTCCGTCGTGATGCTGAAGGCAACTTTGTATGGCCTGGTTTCGGTCAAAACATGCGTGTTCTTGAGTGGATTATCGATCGCTGTGAAGGTCGTGCTGACGCTGTTGAAACTCCAATTGGTCGTGTTCCAACTTACGAACAGTTGAACTGGACTGGTTCAGACTTTACGAAAGAGCAATTTGACCTTGTGACTTCTCAAGACAAAGAGCAATGGATCAAAGAACTCGAAAGCCACACTGAATTATTCAACAAACTTGGTGATCGTTTACCAGAAGCGTTGAAAAAACGTCAAGCTGAGCTTTTAGAAGCGGTTAAATCTGCTTAAATATGATGAGAAAAAAGGTCACTTCGGTGACCTTTTTTTTACTTCAAACAAACTGAATAAAGTGTATTTAGTAACGTTTATTAGTACCAATAAGTTGTCACACTTATGGCATACTGATTTAAACAGCTTATTAGGATCAAATAATGAAAAAAATAGAAATGATTGGCTCTTGTTTAATCGTACTTATGCTTACAGCCTGTCAATCTGTTCCGCGACAGCACAATGGAGCTACAGGATATCAAATTGAAAACAAATCAGAAAATTTTGCCACTATTTCGTATACCCTCTCTGCACGTGCCAACCAAAATATTGATGAACACAAATTGCAACGCACTTGCCAACAAGTTTTAGGACATACTCAACAGTATAAAACCACCATTTTGAGTGTAAATGAAATTGCTAATCCCAATTATAAAACTCAAGAAACTCAACAGGTTCAAATTGGTCAATCACGAACATCATTCGGACTCTCAAACACTCAAAGCCTATACAGCAATGAAGACTACAATACACGTCTTTCTTTAGAAACTAAGCCTAGCCTCTTACAAGTCGTTCGCTTTAACTGCACACTCTAAACTTAGGACACTCAATGTACTTCATTGAGTGTCTTATAAAAACTGACATTTCTAAATTCAGGTGATTCATCCAAGTCTGGCCATGTCGTTGCACTGCGTTCATCAAGCTTTTCATACTTCGGATGACTAAAGTTTTTTACACGACTATCCGCCACCCACACCTCAGGTGCAAATTTTAAAAACTCATCTAAGAAGAAACGATTGCACTGGTCATACAACACATCAGCCGCCAACAAGATATCAACCTGCTCAGCTTTATATAAGTCATCCAAATATTCAAGCTCAACATCATTCAATTCAGCATTGGCACGACACGCATCCAAACTAACTTGGTCGATATCACAGCAAATGACACGCTTTGCCCCTGCCATTTTCGCTGCAATCGCGACTACGCCTGAACCTGCGCCAAAGTCTAAAACCACTTTGTCTTTCACATGATGCGGTTCAGCCAATAACCATTGTGCCATTGCTAAACCTGATGCCCAACAGAAAATCCAATATGGCGTATCATTCCAAATACGGCGAGTAACTTCATCATCTAGCTTATCGGTTGGAAAAACGGGTGGAATGAGCCAAAGTGAAATTGGTGTATCAGGCAATTGCTGTGCATGAAGTTCACAATGTGGAATCACATCATGTAAGGCTTTGAGTAAATGTTCAGGCGCTTTAGGAAATTGGAAAGTACAGCTCATTGGATTTTATTTTTAAATATGCAAAATTTGAGTTTCAAATACGAAACCTAAATTAATAAAGAGAGTTCCCCCTCCTTTTTTAAAGGAGAGGGTTAGGGAGAGGATTTATCTAACTCAATACCCTCACCCCGAACCTCTCCCTGAGCCGTATACGGCGCAAGAGAGGGAGATAATATTAACCTAAAGCTTTTTCAGCTGCTTCAACTGTTTGACGAATCAACGTTGTGATTGTCATTGGACCTACACCACCCGGTACTGGTGTGTAAGCTGAAGCAATATCTTCAATACCAACAAGTTGAATATCGCCCACACCACCGCCATCACGTGGATGGAAACCAGCATCAACAACTACTGCACCAGGTTTAATCCAATCTTTTTGAATCAATTCAGCTTTACCCACTGCACCCACAATGATATCCGCTTGCTTCACAAAGCTAGCAAGGTCTTGTGTTCGAGAGTGACAAATCGTTACAGTAGCATTCGCCTCGAGAAGCATAGCTGCCATTGGTTTACCCAAAATTGCAGAACGACCTACAACAACCGCATGCTTACCTGCGATTTCGATGTTGTTTTCTTTCAGAATCGTCATAATACCTGCAGGTGTCGCAGAACCGTAAGCCGCTTCACCCATTGCCATACGACCATAACCAAGGCAAGTAACACCATCCACATCTTTTTCAAGTGAGATCGCATCAAAACACGCTCGCTCATCAATTTGCGCTGGTACTGGATGTTGTAAAAGAATACCGTGAACATCAGGATTTGCATTGAGTTTTTCAATTTCAGCAAGCAATTGTTCTGTCGTCGTTTCTTTTGGTAGTTCAACTTTAAGTGAATCCATACCAACACGGCGGCATGCATTACCCTTCATACGCACATAAGTTGCAGATGCACCATCGTCACCTACTAAAATCGTCGCAAGAATTGGAGTACGTCCTGATTTTGCTTTTAACGCTTCTACGCGAGTTAACAAATCAGCCTCAATTTGTTTTGCCAATGCACGACCATCTAAAACTAATGCCACGGCACATCTCCCAAGTGTTGATATGAATCAATTTCGCACATTCTACATGAATATTTTAAATAATTTCCGTTATATGCTGTTTTTCTGCACATACGAATAAAAGCACTATTGTTTTTTTTTCAGAGCTTGTTAATATACGCATCAACAAGACATGGCGGGGTGGCAGAGTGGTCATGCAGCGGACTGCAACTCCGTGTACGCCGGTTCGATTCCGACCTCCGCCTCCATCTTGTTAAGCCCGAGTGGTGAAATCGGTAGACACAGGGGATTTAAAATCCCCCGCCCACAAAGCGTGCCAGTTCGAGTCTGGCCTCGGGCACCATTCTTCCAATACAGAATAATGGTGTAAATAAAGAACCCAGCGTAAGCTGGTTTTTTTATGTCTGCATTTTCTTTAAACTCATCTGCTATAATCACTCATCTTCAGAATTTCATATTCAAATGAATCAAAATAAGCAAGTTGCTCAATATCTTCAAGAACTAAAACAACAATATCCTCAAGCGTTTAAAAAAAACTTCTTGCTCTATAGTCAGTTAAAGACCAAAGGGATTCTAGATGAGCGTAAAGAACTGATCCCGCTTGCACTTGCATTAATGATTTTCCTTCCTTGCTCATATTTGTTAACCCTTTTGCTTAAACAACACCTTGTTTTTTTAGAAGGCTTTCAATCTGGTGGGAGTGCTGTTTTGTGTATCATGTTATTTTTTATGCTGATTACGCCAATCATCCTCAAACAGATCAAGCACAGTAGTATCTCAACTTACCAGCAACTTAAAAATACCCCATTCAAACTGACCATCCTCATTCTTTTACAAAGTTTAAATATCGCTTTTATGGAAAGTTGGTTCTTACAGGGAATTTTGTTTTATTTCGCTATGAATTTTGGTTTCGTTAAATTTTATAAAGAGAATTTATTCCGAGAAAACACTTCTAAAGAAAACTATTACTATATTCAAGAAATTCGCAGAGTGGCTTTCTGGAGTTATAAACAAAATTTCAAGCTTTACTTAAAACTAATCTTTTCATCCAAAAACTCAAAGCAGCATCAATTATTGATTGAACAAAAACAAAAAAATGCGCAACTTTATGTTCATTTGATGAACTATGAAAACAAATTGTGTATGCGCTACAAGCATACCGATATTGAAAAATATATCGATAGCATCATGTAGCGCTACGATCAACTTGCTTGCTGCATTACTTTAATTATATTCAAATTGGTATCATACGTTGTCGAGTGCAATCTTAATTGATCAACTTGATACTCCTGTGAATGAATATCTGTTAAAAACAGCCAATCTGCACTCAATTGCGTAGAATCAAAGCTCAATTTTAAATAGCCTCGTTGATTCAAATTACAAAAGCTTAATTCATCAATCAATTGGATAAACACTTGTTCAAATTGTTGCATTAAGTTCTCAGGTAAATTGAGATATTTCTCCATACCTGGTGAAGAAACTGAACTTGTTGCTAATTCAATCCCCACCTTCTCACCATTTTGTTGATGTAATGCAGACTCCCACCCATTATGGGTATCTCCAGCCAACACAACAACTTTCTTCTGGTACTGCTCATATAAAGCATAAACACGCTCACGCTCAGCATAGTAACCATCCCAAGCGTCTAAATTATAAGGAATCACGGTTAGTATTCTTGATAATTCAGCGTCAGTTAAGCTTGGATCATTATTTTTATAACGCAACTTAATTGCAACCAACTCCATGAGACGTTTTTGAGCTTCAATTAAAAAGTTGCCATCTACCATTCCACTTTTGGCGACATTTAATATTTGTAATACCTCAGCAGGTACCAACATTTTCGCCATCAATACTTGCTGACCCAATACATTCCATATTGCGCGAGAGCTATGCAGACTATTCGCCAACCAATTTAACTGATCTATCCCTATTAGCTGTCGCTGCTCATTCAATAATGCCGCTCTAAATTGCTCAACACTTAGATTTTCACCATCCATAAATGAAGCAAAAGTCAGTTGCTCATCTCGTGCCAACATACGTGTATCTAGCATATTAAGTTGAACTAAATCACCAAAATTAAACTGACGATAAATATGAAGAATATCGTTATTGCTTTTTTCGCGAATTGGCATCCATTCAAAATAAGCTGATAAGGCTGCTGTTCTTCGTGCTACGAAATCCCCCTCTAGATCAGGTTGATGATTCTGCGCACCAGCTCGCCATGCATCATTTGTCAGCTCATGATCATCCCAAATCAGAATAAATGGATGACGTTGATGAACCGCTTGTAAATCAGGGTCTGTTCGATATTTTGCATAACGTTTTCGATAATCTTCTAAGCGATAAATCTCGTTTTGATTATCCACATCGAGTGTTCTACCAAGCTTTTCGGCTTGTTCAGTTGCATACCCATCTTTGCCATATTCGTAAATATAGTCGCCCAGATGCAGCACAACATCCACGTCCTGCTTCGCAATTTCACGGTACACATAAAAATAACCAGCAGGATAATTTGAGCATGAGCATACGGCAAAGTTAACCGCATTGGTCTTGGTTGCTAAGGTCTTCGTACGACCAATTGGAGAATGTATCTGCCCATATTTAAATCGGTAATAATAACGAGTATCGGCACTCAAATTAAGTACATCGACTTTCAAGCAAAAGTCTTTAGCAGCAGAAGTCTTGATTTCCCCCATCTGAACAATATTTGAAAAATTCTCATCAAGTGCAATTTCCCAATCTAACTCATATGTTGCCGTCATATCTGTAGGTGTTATTCTCGACCAAAGAATTATTCGATCCTGTAATGGATCTCCACTCGCCACTCCATGCAAAAATTCAACTTTATGCTCATTGCTGGTTTGACCATCGCCATTACATGCTGTAATCGAAACAGGCAGTGAAATCGCACCTAATCCAGCCAATGAATTTTTAATTAATGCGCGTCTTGAGATTTTATTTTTCATTTTATTTACGAATTGGCGAGTTATTTTAACTTCGAACTTAAACCGTATTTATGAAGCTAAAATTGCAATCAGATGACAATTTAATGTCCAAATATCATAAACCATCACCCCCAAAGTTATAATTTTTAATCTAATCAATGCAAGTTGATTGAAAAGAAAGCAAATAATACGATTTTCTCTTGCCAAGCTTAAAAGTGTCCTCTATTATTGCGCACATGCCCGAGTGGTGAAATCGGTAGACACAGGGGATTTAAAATCCCCCGCCCTCAAAGCGTGCCAGTTCGAGTCTGGCCTCGGGCACCATTCTTCTGATAGAGAATAATGGTGTAAATAAAGAACCCAGCGTAAGCTGGTTTTTTTATGCCTAGCGTTTAGCCACAACAATAACAACACAAAAAAATAGAGAGCGATTTACCACTCTCTATTTGAGACAAGTTCTTCCATTTCGATATCCAAAAATCCCTCTTCCTGAACGACCATCATCATTGCCTCAGCAATATAGTCTGCTGCTGCATCATCAAGAGAAGAGTCAAGATCTTCGAACTGAGGTTTCATCTCATTAATTTCCGCCACAATATCATTGGCGATTTGATAAATCTCAGCATCGGAATTCACCTTAGATACCTTCTTTGAGAATTTTTCAATGAGTTGCTGAATTTCAGCCACGAGAATATCAGGATAATATTCATCGTCGAACATCGGGAGAAGTACATCATTCAACATATTAAAGCTCAAGTAATAGCATTAACAAAAACCGAGCTTATATAACACAAGCTAGACATTAAACCAACAATAAAAACGAGGAGTAAATCTCACTTTTAATCAAAGTATAACTAAGCCAATATTTTCATTGATGATTTTCACTGTCTTAAATCAACCTTTAATTTAACCAACACTATTCATTGCTGCCCAAATTTGAATAGCTTGCACCATTTCTTTTACATCATGTGCTCTGACCATACATGCTCCTTGCTGTATGCTTAACAGATGCCCCGTCACCGAACCCACTGCACGTTCATGGACAGGTACACCACCTAAAGCTTCACCAATAAATCGCTTACGAGATAATGCAGAAAGTATTGGATATCCCAACTCATTTAATTTATACAACTCTTTTAATAATTTCAGGTTTTGATGTGCATTTTTTGCAAATCCGAAACCCGGATCAATCATGATATTTTCAGGTTTAATTCCCGCATTTAATGCTGCATCTAATCGAGTTTGCAATTCTGAAATCACATCTAAAGTAATATCATCATATTGATCCAACTGGTTCATTGTGGTTGGCTCACCACGCATATGCATGATAATGACTGGAATATCTAATTCCGCAGCTGTTTCTAAAGCATGTGGCTTTGTTAATGCTCTGACATCATTCCAAATATGCGCTCCAGCTTTAACCGCCTTTTTAATCACTTCTGGTTGTGAGGTGTCGATTGAGATCACAACATTCAATTTAACCAACGCTTCAACGACTGGAACTACACGATCTATTTCATCCTGAACATTAACAACAGATGCGCCAGGGCGAGTTGACTCACCACCTACATCAATAACACTCGCCCCTTCAGCAATCATTTGCTTTGCTCTCTCTAGTGCCGCCTCTACACTATTATGTTTACCACCATCACTAAACGAATCTGGCGTTACATTTAACACACCCATTACATGAGGCTTTGACAAATCAAGTTCCAATGCACCACATTTAAGAATCTGATTAGGTAAAGAGATAAGTTGCATATTGATGTTCCTAGAAAATCTATTTACATGATATCAAGTAAAATTTAAACATGAGGGATAATTTCAACACAAAAAAAAGAGCCTCATAAGAGACTCCTTCATTTTAGCTTGCTGGTAAAGGTGGAGGCGTTGAAGGACCATCTGTAGGGGTTACATCTACAATTGGATTCTCAGCCACATATACCTTAGGTGGTTGAGGTTCGCGACCTTCCATAATGTCACGGATTTGATCACGATCAATCGTTTCCCACTCAAGCAAAGCTTTTACCATCGCATGGGCAATATCTTTATTATTTTCTAAGATATCACGTGCAACTTTGTACTGCTCATCTAGGATACGGCGAATTTCACGATCAACTTCAAGTTGAGTCGTTTCAGAAATAGTACGACCACCTAGACTACCCATAAATGACTGTTGAGCATCTTCTTCATAAACCATGACACCCATCTTGTCAGACATACCGTACTTAGTCACCATTGCACGCGCCATTTTTGTTGCACGTTCAAAGTCATTAGAAGCCCCAGTCGACATCTGATTAATGAAAATTTCTTCTGCAATACGACCACCAAACAGAATAGAAAGCTCATTCAACATTTTGTCTTTGTAATGACTGGTTTGATCAAACTCTGGAAGCTGCCAAGTTACACCTAATGCCCAACCACGTGGCATGATCGTGACTTTATGTACTGGGTCTGTGCCTGGAAGCATTTCAGCTACAATCGCATGACCTGCTTCATGATAAGCCGTTGCGCGACGCTCTTCTTCACGTAGAACCATTGATTTACGCTCTGGCCCCATATAAAGCTTATCTTTTGCATCTTCAAAATCATGCATATCGACCGTATTTTTATTACGACGTGCAGCAAATAATGCAGCTTCATTAACTAAGTTTGCCAATTGCGCACCAGAGAACCCTGGAGTACCACGTGCCAATACTTTGACATCCACACCAGTCACTGAAGGTAATTTTTTCAAATGCACATTCAGGATTTGCTCACGACCTTTAATATCTGGAAGTCCAACCATCACTTGACGGTCGAAACGCCCTGGACGAAGTAAAGCTTTATCTAGCACGTCAGCACGGTTAGTCGCAGCAATAACAATGATACCTTCATTGCCTTCGAAACCATCCATTTCTACCAACATCTGGTTCAAGGTTTGTTCGCGCTCATCGTGACCACCACCAGTACCTGAACCACGGTGACGACCCACCGCATCAATCTCATCAATGAAAATGATACACGGCGCATGGCGTTTCGCTTGCTCAAACATATCACGTACACGTGATGCACCAACACCAACGAACATTTCTACGAAGTCTGAACCTGAGATACTAAAGAATGGAACCTTAGCCTCTCCAGCAATCGCTTTCGCAAGTAAAGTTTTACCTGTACCCGGTGGACCTACCATCAGGACACCGCGAGGAATGCTAGCACCAAGACGCTTAAACTTTGTTGGATCTTTCAAGAAATCAACAATTTCAACGACTTCTTGTTTCGCTTCGTCACAACCCGCAACATCTGTGAAAGTGACTTTGATTTGGTCTTCTGAAAGCATTTTTGCTTTTGACTTACCAAAACTCATCGGGCCGTTTTTACCACCAGCACCGCCACCCATGTTGCGCATAAAGAACATGAATAACAAAATGATTAAAAGTACTGGAAAGCTTGCGATCAAAAGCTGCATCAATAAACCTTGACGTTGCGGAGCAGTGCCCTCAACAACGACATTATTTTTGATGAGATTCGGCATTAACTCAGGATCTTGAACCGCAGGACGAATACTCTCAAATGGAGAACCATTTACTTTTTCGCCACTAATTCGTTCACCGTCAATGGTAACTTGTTTAATTTGACCAGCATTAACCGCTGCAACAAATTCTGAATAGTTCAATGCAGCAGGCTTATCACGGTCACTAATGTTGCTGAAAATTAATATCAGCACACCAAGTATAACAAGCCATAAAACGGCATTCTTAAAGAGATCGCTCAAAGCTTTATTCCCATATCAATCTAATTTGATCATGCCCAAAATTGGGTGACCTTTAACAAAAAGCGAGTAAATCAATTTCGCAATAAAATATTCAAAAGGTACAAAATGCACATTTTTTAGCGACTTGGCAAGTCACTTTATTGCGAATTCTTTTTACGGCCCTGTCCAATTAAAAAAACTTCCTTCGAACGAGCACGCGAGGCAGCAGGCTTTGCAGTTTTTAATACTTCAAAACTGTCTACAACTTCCTTACGGAATTCGTCAAAACCAGTTCCTTGGAAAACTTTGACAACAAACTGTCCTTTCGGACCTAAAACTTTATTGGCAAAGTCTAATGCAAGTTCACACAAATAAATTTGTCGAGGTTGATCAACGGCCTTATTACCTGATGTATTGGGGGCCATATCTGAAATTACAACGTCTACAGTTCGTCCATTTAAAATATTTAACAATTTTTCGAAAACTTCCTCTTCTCGAAAGTCTCCTTGCAGGAACGTCACATCTGGAAGTGCATCCATTTCCAAAATATCTGATGCAATCACTAAACCTTTATCACCCACTAATTTTCCAGCGATTTGGGACCAACTACCAGGTGCAGCACCAAGGTCTACAACAGTCATACCAGGTTTAATGATTTTGTATTTCTCTTGGATTTCAAGCAATTTATATGCAGCACGCGCACGATAACCTTCCTTTTGTGCTTTTTTCACAAACGGGTCATCTAAATGCTCTCTCATCCACGCACGACTACTTTTGGATAACTTCTGATTGGTAATGCGTGTTGCCATAACTCTTTAAATACACGTAATCTTCTAACTTTTTATTGTACGTGAATTTTATCCCCCTTGCAGTATTCATCTGTATCTAATTCAAGATTATCGTTTATGTTTTTTTGATTTAAGTTGATCGATTATTTCTGAGAAACATAAGCGTTTGATCTCCTGATTTGCTATACTAAGTCGTTTTTAAAATTAGGTTATCTTTATGGCGGCTTTATCAATTCAGGAACGCAAACGTTTGCGTCAAATCGGACATGCACTTAACCCAGTGGTAATGTTAGGTGGTCAAG
The DNA here is from genome assembly GCF_056779755.1 of Acinetobacter sp. 24-47-66. NCBI lineage: Bacteria > Pseudomonadati > Pseudomonadota > Gammaproteobacteria > Moraxellales > Moraxellaceae > Acinetobacter > Acinetobacter sp. 24-47-66. Next base: position 14,968 of record NZ_JBWYIL010000001.1, on the reverse strand, counting down.
GTTTAACTGAAAATGTCATTGAAGAAACTCAACGTGCTTTAAATGATCATGAGTTAATTAAAGTAAAAATTGGCGGTGAAGATCGTGATGCTCGTGCAGCAGTCATTACTGAAATCGCCAAAGTTACTGGTGCAGAAGTTGTTCAAACCATTGGAAAAATTGCACTTTTATACAAGAAAGCGGCAAAACAAAATCCTAAACTTTCGAATCTTGTTCGCCACGCACATCTTTCTAATTAATTTGAGTTGCATTGAATGGCAAGTTACGAACTAAATTCTTTTGACCGTTACTTTGATATCTCCTTGGTTGGTGCAATTGAACAAGTGAGTCCATATACACTAAATGTGGGCTATTGGTTACGTGACCCAAATCAATACTTAGTCTATCCGGAAATTGTAGCTGGACATCCACGACGAGATTTTCTTTGGGAAGAAACCTGCTTTGAAATTTTCATTGGGGTGAAAGATCAGGACTTTTATCGTGAAGTCAATCTCTCCCCTTCTCAAGCTTGGCAAGCGTATCAATTTGAAGAGTATCGTTACCCTGAAGATATGCCACCGCAAGCAGCTTATGACATAGAACTGAATTCACTCAAAAAGACGCACTATGGTTTAAATGTGAGCCTTGATCTAACGGAGTTTATGTTAAAACATAAATTGAAATGGCAGGATATTTTTATTGGCTTATCCGCTGTATTAAACACATCGCAAGCTAAACATTATTATGCGATGCAGCATAGTAGTCCTGAGGCTGACTTCCATAACAAGCGCGATTGGTTGCATCAGTTTTAAAAAAAATAGTGAGATTTAATCTCACTATTTTTTTTACCCCAATATTTAAGTTCTATAGTTGTAGACTCTTCCCACCTCTTTTAGAGTTAAGTTTTATACAACTGATCTCAACGTGTTATATCTAGTTATATTTGTAATTCCTGTTATTCATTTTTAATTTTCAAAATTGTCCTTAATCACTTGAACAGCCAAATCTGCTTTTAAATATTTCTTCACAGACACCGAAGTAGCCTCAAATCTCTTTAAATTCGATCTCGGTTTAATTTTTAAATCCCAACATGCTAACTACCAATTTCATCTTTGAATAATTGAACCTACGCTTTTAACAAGCAATTCAATATTTACCTCTATTTTCCATATTTAATCAGTCCTTTCTAAAATACTGGTAAATTGACCTAATCAGTACTTTTTTCGAACTTTTAGGAAGCATTTGGAGCAACTTCAACATTTGTTCTATTTAACAAATCAGCTTTTTAGAAGCTTTGTTATTCTGTTTCAGAAACTTAGCTTATTAATTGTAAGTCTACATAAATTTTGATACATCGTGATAAAACTTAACTTTTGAATTATTAAACAATTCTTACATTCTTAGACTTTTGTCCAAAGTTTAAAAAGCAGACTTTTAAACAAATTACAAGGTATATATCTGACGAATTCAGGTTTATTTACGTGGACTTTATCAAGGTGTTTGCGTATAATGCCGTGTTAAGTTCAAGCGAGCAGATGTAAGGAGGGTGGGTTTTAAAGTAGCCTTCCTTTTTTTTCGTCTACTCGCTTTTTTACAGCCTAAATTTCAGGAGCTTTGGTTTGAGCACCCCAGCAATTTTAGCCCTTGCCGATGGTACGATCTTTAAAGGAACGTCAATCGGTGCATCGGGTAGTACGACTGGTGAAGTCGTTTTCAACACTGCCATGACTGGCTATCAAGAAATTTTGACTGACCCAAGTTATGCACAACAGCTTGTTACGCTTACCTATCCACACATTGGTAACACAGGTTGTAATGATGAAGACGCTGAGTCAGGTCGAATTCATAAAGTATGGGCAAACGGATTGATCATTCGTGACCTACCTTTATTGCACAGCAACTTCCGATCTACGCAATCTTTAGGCGAATACTTAAAATCTCACAATGTTGTCGCTATCGCTGACATTGATACACGTAAACTGACCCGTATTTTACGTGCTAAAGGTGCACAAAACGGTTGTATCTTAGCTGGTGAAAATATTACAGAAGAAGAAGCTTTAGAAAAAGCTCGTGCATTCGGCGGTCTGAATGGTTTAGACCTTGCGAAAGAATGCTGTGATCCAAACGGTTTCGAATGGACTGAAGGTTCTTGGAAATTAGGTCAAGGTTTCTCCCAACCAGAAGCAAAATTTCATGTTGTTGCATATGATTACGGTGTCAAAACCAACATCTTACGTATGCTCGCAGACCGCGGTTGTAAATTAACTGTCGTGCCTGCACAAACTCCTGCTGAAAAAGTTCTTGCTCTAAATCCAGATGGCGTATTCTTATCGAATGGTCCTGGCGATCCTGCAGCATGTGACTATGCAATTGAAGCTGTAAAAACAATTGTTGAAGACGCTCGTAACGTACCTGTATTTGGTATTTGCTTGGGTCACCAAATTCTTGCTCTCGCTTCTGGCGCTAAAACGGTGAAAATGCCTCATGGTCATCATGGTGCTAACCATCCTGTACAAAACATCGAAGATGGTACAGTGATGATTACTTCTCAAAACCATGGCTTCGCAGTGGATGCAGAAACATTACCTGCAAACCTTAAAGCGACGCACAAATCATTGTTCGATCAAACTCTTCAAGGGATTCATCGTACAGATAAGCCTGCGTTTAGTTTCCAAGGTCACCCAGAAGCAAGCCCAGGTCCACATGACTGCGCACCATTGTTCGATCATTTCATCGAACTTATTGAAGCATCTAAGAAGTAATTGAGGAGCAAATAATGCCAAAGCGTACGGATATTAAAAGCATCTTAATTATTGGTGCTGGTCCAATTGTTATCGGTCAGGCGTGTGAGTTTGACTACTCAGGTGCACAAGCATGTAAAGCATTACGTGAAGAAGGTTACCGTGTAATTCTGGTAAACTCTAACCCTGCAACGATCATGACTGACCCTGCAATGGCAGATGCAACGTATATCGAGCCAATCACTTGGCAAACTGTTGCAGCGATCATTGAGAAAGAACGCCCAGACGCAGTTCTTCCAACAATGGGTGGTCAGACTGCATTGAACTGTGCCCTTGCCCTTGATGAGCATGGCATTTTAGAAAAATTCAATGTTGAATTGATTGGTGCAACGAAAGAAGCGATCGAAAAAGCGGAAGACCGTAAACTTTTCGACCAAGCAATGCGTAAAATTGGTCTTGAATGTCCAAAAGCAGCAATCGCTGAATCAATGGAAGAAGCATTAGAAATTCAAGCACGTTTCGGCTTCCCAGTGATTATCCGTCCATCATTCACCATGGGTGGTTCAGGCGGTGGTATCGCATACAACAAAGAAGAATTCCTTGAAATCTGTGAACGCGGTTTCGATCTTTCTCCGACCAAACAATTATTGATCGATGAATCTTTAATTGGTTGGAAAGAATATGAGATGGAAGTTGTTCGTGACAAAAACGACAACTGTATCATCGTATGTTCGATTGAAAACTTTGACCCAATGGGCGTACACACAGGTGACTCAATCACTGTTGCACCTGCACAAACATTAACAGATAAAGAATATCAGTTAATGCGTAATGCATCTTTAGCAGTGTTGCGTGAGATTGGTGTAGAAACAGGTGGTTCTAACGTACAGTTTGGTATTTGTCCAAATACTGGCCGTATGGTTGTGATCGAGATGAACCCACGTGTATCTCGTTCTTCTGCATTGGCTTCAAAAGCAACTGGTTTCCCTATTGCGAAAATCGCTGCAAAATTAGCGGTTGGTTATACCCTTGATGAGCTTAAAAACGACATCACTGGCGGTACAACTCCAGCATCTTTCGAACCTGCGATTGACTACGTTGTAACTAAAGTTCCACGTTTCAACTTTGAGAAATTCCCACAAGCTGACGCAACTTTAACTACACAGATGAAATCTGTTGGTGAAGTGATGGCGATTGGTCGTAACTTCCAAGAGTCTATGAACAAAGCACTTCGTGGTCTTGAAGTGGGTGCAACTGGCTTTGATGAAAAAATCGAAGTGGGTGCTGAAGGCGCGCGTGAGAAAATCTTACAAGAACTTCGTGTTCCGGGTCCTGAGCGTATTTGGTATGTTGCTGATGCATTCCGTCACGGCTTTACATTAGAAGATGTATTCCAAGCGACTAAGATCGACAAATGGTTCTTGATCCAAATCGAAGACATCATCAAAACAGAAAACCAAATCAAAACTTTAGGTTTTGGCGATCTAAATGCGGACAACATCCGTTCATTTAAACGTAAAGGTTTATCTGACCTTCGCATTGCGAACTTGATGGGTATTTCACAAAAACAATTCCGTAAACATCGTTGGAACTTGGGCGTAACCCCAGTTTACAAACGTGTAGATACTTGTGCTGCTGAATTTGAATCAGACACAGCGTATATGTATTCAACTTACGATGACGAATGTGAATCAAACCCGTCCAGCAAAGACAAGATCATGGTGATCGGTGGTGGTCCTAACCGTATTGGTCAAGGTATCGAATTCGATTACTGCTGTGTACACGCGGCGCTTGCAATGCGTGAAGACGGTTATGAAACCATCATGGTGAACTGTAACCCTGAAACGGTTTCTACTGACTATGACACATCTGATCGTTTGTACTTCGAACCAATTACACTTGAAGACGTATTAGAAATCATACGTATTGAGAAGCCTAAAGGCATCATCGTACAGTACGGTGGTCAAACACCACTTAAATTGGCTCGTGCTTTAGAAGAAGCTGGTGCACCAATTATTGGTACATCGCCTGATGCGATTGACCGTGCAGAAGACCGTGAACGTTTCCAACAAATGATTCAACGTCTGCAACTTCGTCAACCAAACAACAGCATTGTAAAATCTGCTGAAGAAGGTATGGCTGAAGCAGCGAAAGTTGGCTATCCACTTGTAGTACGTCCATCATATGTACTTGGTGGTCGCGCGATGGAAATCGTATACAACGATGAAGAGTTACGTCGCTACTTACGTGATGCTGTTCAAGCTTCTAACGATGCCCCTGTTCTTCTTGACCGCTTCCTAGACGACGCGATCGAAGTTGACGTAGACTGCGTATCTGACGGTAAAGACGTTGTGATTGGCGGTATCATGCAACACATTGAACAAGCAGGTATTCACTCAGGTGACTCAGCATGTTCGATCCCTCCTTACTCTCTTTCTAAAGAGATTCAGGACGAAATGCGTCGTCAAACAGTTGCAATGGCAAAAGAACTTGGCGTTGTTGGTTTGATGAACGTACAGTTTGCGGTTAAAGGCGAAGACGTTTACATCTTAGAAGTGAACCCACGTGCATCACGTACAGTGCCATTCGTTTCTAAATGTATCGGTGAGTCTTTAGCGAAAGTAGCTGCGCGTTGTATGGCGGGTCAATCTTTAGAATCTCAAGGATTCACTACAGAGATTATCCCTGAGCACTTCTCTGTTAAAGAAGCAGTGTTCCCATTCAACAAGTTCCCTGGTGTTGATCCAATCCTTGGGCCTGAGATGAAATCTACAGGTGAAGTGATGGGCGTTGGTAAAACATTTGGCGAAGCGTTCTATAAAGCTGTATTAGGTGCAAATGAGCGTTTACCAGGTCTTCCAACAGAAGGCGAAGTTAAACATGCATTCATCTCTGTACGTGATTCTGATAAACCACGTGCAGCAGGTATTGCAAAACAACTTGCTGACTTTGGCTTCAAAATCCTTGCTACTGGTGGTACATACGATGTCATCAAAGCGGCTGGTATTGAATGTGAACGTGTAAATAAAGTGACTGAAGGTCGTCCAAATATTGTGGACCGCTTGAAAAATGGCGAAATACACCTCATTATCAATACAACAGAAGGTAAACAAGCTCAGCAGGATTCGTTCTCAATCCGCCGTTCTGCACTTCAAGGTAAGGTCTATCATACGACTACCCTTAACGGTGCAGATGCAGTTTGCCAAGCTTTAGCAATCAAATTGCCAATGGATGTATATCGTTTGCAAGACTTACAAACAGTAGGTTAATACACTACCAAGAAGTCCCGTCACCTCTTGGTGGCGGGCTTTTTTTCATTTATAGACTTAGTATTTTTTTCATACTTACTTTTTTGAGGGACAACTATGCAACGTTATCCTATGACACCTCAAGGCAAAGAAGCGCTTGAGAAAGAATTACACCAACTTAAAACTGTAGATCGTCCTCGTATTACAGCAGCGATTGCTGAAGCACGTGAACACGGAGATCTTAAAGAAAACGCGGAATACCACGCTGCACGTGAGCAACAAGGTTTCTGTGAAGGCCGTATCCAAGATATCGAAGGAAAATTGGGTGCTGCACAAGTGATTGACGTTAAAGAACTTGAGCAAAATGGACGCGTAGTTTTTGGCGTGACTGTCACAATTGAGAATTTGGATACTGAAGAACGTAAAACGTATCAAATTGTTGGTGACGACGAAGCAGATTTTAAAATTAACAAAATATCTGTGAATTCCCCTATCGCTCGTGGTCTTTTAGGTAAAAATGAAGGTGATGAAGTTAAAATTACGACACCTCAAGGTGAAGTTGAATACGAAATTGTGAGCGTAGAATATCTTTAATTCTTGATATTTTAGGCTGTAAACCCCTCTGATGAGGGGTTTTTTATTGGATTAAAAATTTACATTAATTTATTTTCAAGAAGCCCGACGCAAATATTTCGAAGGCTTGTAAAGCCTGTGGTAATAGCTTTTTAGGATGTTCACTAGACGCCACCCACAATGCTGCATTCATGGCTGCCCCATTAAGCAAGACTGCAGCAGCAAGTGCATCGATTTGTTTTAATCTATTTTCAGCTAGCAATTGCTCTACGCATTCACGTGTCTTCTGCAAGCATCTATTTTGACTTGGCCAATGTGCTGGATCTCCCAATACTGCTGGCCCATCACGCAGTACAATACGCTGAAATTCTGCGTTTAATGCATGTTCGATATACGTACGCCCTTCCAGCATCAACCCTTCCCATAGGTCATCAGGCTGTTTCAAATGTTGTTGGGCAGATGCAGCCATCTCTGAATCAATTTGATCAACCACCGCAGCAAATAAGCCTTTCTTATCACCAAAATGATGATAGAGCGCCCCACGCGTCAACCCCACCTCTGCTGTGAGTTTATCCATGGATGTATCAGCATATCCATACATCGCAAAGGCACGACGTGCAACTTCAATCAATTTTTTGCGGGTTTCCACCATTTTTTGTTCACGTACAGACATAACTTGCATCCCTTCCATGACAAAAATTCTAATTGACATACACTACGTATGTCAATTAAGTTATTCACATACGATTCGTATGTTAAATTTTTAATTCACATCTCAATGGAGATAATTTCATGACAAGAACAGCTATTTTTCCGAAAAAACGCCATGCATTGTATGAACAACATGGTTATTCTGCCGCCATTCGATCGCAAGATTTACTCTTTGTTTCAGGACAAGTTGGTAGTCGTGAAGATGGTTCGCCTGAACCAGATTTTGAAAAACAAGTTGCGCAGGCTTTTCAAAACTTAGCTGACACTTTGGCTGGGGCTGGTTGTAATTTTGATGATATTGTCGATGTCATGACTTTTCATACCGATCCAGAACATCAATTTGAAACCATTATGAAAGTCAAAAATCAGGTTTTCACGCAAAAACCTTATCCCAACTGGACAGCTTTAGGTGTGAATTGGTTAGCAGGGTTTGATTTTGAAATTAAAGTGATCGCACGTATTCCTAATAACGCTAGTCTTACTGAGTTTAAATAAGGGTTTTGAAGATTAATATGCCAGTCCAACAGCCTATTCGATATAATACACTCTCCGTGTGTGTCATCTAATTGATATGTCTGAAAAGCTGATCAACTCCCCTGTTAAGCATTGGTGCGAATTCGAATTTATTTCGAAAACAGTCCAAAATCCGAATATTCATATCAAAGGCAATTACAGCTATTACTCAGCATATTGGGATCAAGGTTTTGAGCGTTGTGTGGTGCGTTATCTACATGACAAAGCTTCGACACCAGAAAAACCCATCGATCAGCTTTATATTGGTAATTTTGTCTGTTTTGGTGCTGAGTGCGTCATCATGATGGGCGGAAATCAGTTGCACCGTACAGATTGGATTTCGGCTTTTCCTTTTGATACGCGTAGTTTTGTGCCTGCTGGCGATACTGTCATTGGTGATGGTTGTTGGATTGGTTCCCGTGCCATGATTATGCAAGGGGTAAAACTTGGTGAAGGCGCAGTGGTGGCAACTGGTGCTGTCGTCACCAAAGACGTGCCACCTTATGTTGTCGTAGGTGGTGTACCTGCGAAAATTATTAAATATCGCTTTTCTGAACAAGATATTAAAAAACTGCTTTCTCTAAAACTTTATGATTTAGACGAAAAGCAGTTTTTAAAAATGCGTGAACAGTTGCAGACCGATAATATTGAAAATTTAGTGAAGTACATTACATCATCTACGTAAAATTATATTAAGATTGTAGTGCTTCTTCTCTTGCAACCAAATTAATTTCTTCATGTAAATAAATATTGTCATCATCATGGAAAGTAATTGGGTTGACAGTACACTTAATGTATTTATCGTAAGATTTACCATATATATCTTGGTATTGAACTTTGAACATCCTTACCAAATTGTGTTTTCCCTCACTTAATTCTTGCGCGAACTTACCATCAACTTCAAAAACTATAATAAAGTTTTCTGAATTCTCAAGTTTATACTGTTTTCTTTGAATATAGGGTTGTCCTTTACGAGATCTAATTATCAAATTTCTTGCCCTATCACCAAAGTTCTTAATTGTTAAAGTAAACTCGATTCTTCTTTCCTCATAAATATCAATGACATTATCATCTACATCAAATATAGGCTCATCAATTAAATAATTCTTCGTCACTTTAAAAGCATATTCAAAATAAGGTTGCACTTGAAAATGCTTTTGCTGAAGTTCTTCTTCGTACACCTTAGTCAAACGTGACTGCTGCTCTACAGAAGCCTGCATTTCTTTTACTTGCAATTCCAATGCTTGAGTCGTTTTTCCTAACTCAGTTGCTTGAAGTTTTAAAGCTTCTGAATTTTGCTTAAGGCCTTTGCCCTGTTGATAAAAACCTCTAACCAACCAAAAAAATGCTAATGGAGCAAAAGCTCCCGCAATAAAATCACCAAATTCATTTAAATCTTTAGGTATTGCACCGTTGTGAATTTTTAAATAGATAAAAATTAACCAACCAAAAGTTATCGCCCATGATAAACAACTTCCAATATTTACTTTAATCCATTCAAAAAACTTCTTATTCATTAAATATAGAATTCAGTTGCTTATTTTCCAAATATCTTATCATTATCACTCTTAAAGACATAAAAAAACCCACTCAAACGGAGTGGGTTTTCAAAATATAGTCGCTAAAGTAAGGCTAATACTTTTTTAATTCTAAATATCAACTCTAGAGTTTATAGAGATCTGAAACACCCATAATTACATCTCTACTCATTACAATACTTTCAAATTGATCTTTTTATGATTCAGTTAATCAAATTTCATTCTTCATAGTTCGTTACTATCTTATATCTCTAAAATTTAAGATAATAAATCAAAAACAATAACTTAATATAAAAAACCATAGTTTTACACTTGGTTTTATTTTGAACAATTAAGGTCTATGATGAACTTATACACTTTTAATTAAAACGGTTAAAAAAGGAGAACAACATGAGTTATCAACATATCCTCGTTCCAGTGGATGGTTCAGAAGTAGCACTCAACGTCGTTCAGCATGCTGTTGAATTGGCTAAAGCATTTAATAGCAAAATTACTGTAGTTCAAGTGATGACACTCGATCCCTATATCGCAGCCGAATATCTCTCAGATGGGCAGTCAAATCTTTTAATTGAACGAGCACGAAAATTTATTGAAGATAACCTAGCTCAAGCTAAAGCAAAGTTTAATGAATATGGAGTAGACGTAGAGACAAAAATACTCGAAGGAGAAAGTATTCACCGTACAATAATGAAAGCGATTGATGAGCTTAATATTGATCTTATTGTTATCAGCTCGCACGGTCGCACAGGATTCAAGAAATTAATTATGGGCAGTGTCGCACAAAGCCTCATCACCGAAGTCAATGTACCTGTTTTTGTCGTAAAGCAATAATAACTGATAGCTCCGTATACCATCATACGGAGCTACTCGAACCATCCAAAAACCTTAAAATCTATTTTGCCATTGTTAAACACAATCCCCTCTTCAAGTAATCTAGCTTGCTGGCAATTAAAACCTTGATCATCCAAACGCAGATGACTAATTTTACCTTGTGCATTAATGACACGATGCCAAGGCAAATCGCTACTCACATCTAATTGATTCAACACACGACCAACCAAACGTGCATGTTTAGGCAGTCCGGACATCGCAGCAATTTGACCATAACTGGCTACTTTCCCATAAGGAATTTGTGATACTGTGGCTAAGAACATCTGTGCCATTTCCGCTGATGCTGATCGATTCATCAATAATTGACCTATAGTTTATCGAATGATTGATTTGAGCAAATGCATTTCATAACAGACTCACTTAATCTAAATTTGCACAATAACAATACACAGAGAAATACAATGAAAAGGATATTTTCACACTTACTTGCTGCTTCAATTGCAGTCGGTACAATCTCTATTACATCGACAACTCAAGCCGCGCCAAGCAGTATAAATATACAAAATATTTTACAACAAGAACGTGCTTGGGCTGGACTGAATACCAAGCGTATTAAAGTTTCCGACATCGATTGGGCTTACAGCGAAGGTGGAACAAAAGGCAAACCCGTACTTATGCTTGTGCATGGTCTAGCAGGCAGTCGGGATAATTGGAACCGAGTCGCTCGCTATCTGACACCACATTATCACGTCATTATCCCTGATTTACCTGGACAAGGTGATAGTAAAGTAGCTGCAGATTTTGATTATTCAATTCCAAATCTAACCGAAAAATTACGTCGCTTTGCAGAAGCCATTCATGTTGATCAAAATCTAAATGTTGCCGGTCACTCCATGGGCGGTGCTGTAGCATTACTTTATGCAGCTCAGTATCCAATTGATACTAAATCATTACTACTCATTAACAGTGCAGGTGTATTTAAATCTGCCAATACCCCTTACTTAAAAGACCTAAACTTACTCAAAAATTTTATCGTTTCTAAACCTGGAGATTTTGATCGGTTATTTAAAATTGCTACGCAGCAACCTCCATTTATACCGAACGAACTGAAAGTCGAACAAGAAAAGCTCATGATATCCAATGTTACGAATAACACGAAACTCGTTGAGCAACTTATTCTCATGTCCAAATCATTTACACCTGAAACATTTGCGCTAGCGGCTCGTTCAATCGATCAACCAACACTCATCATTTGGGGAGATCGTGATCAAATTATTAATGTAGAAGCTGCATCTGAACTGAAAGGATTACTGAAAAATGCTCAAGAGCCTATCATCTTAAAAGGTGTAGGTCATACACCAATATTGGAACAAGAACAAATCCTCGTACAACATTATTTAAATTTTCTTAATCTACTCAAATAAGTTATAGACAATGAATGGGACATTTTAAATGTCCCATTTTTTTTTATTCAAGAATAAAAAAAGAGGAACCGAAGTTCCTCTTTTTCACATTAGTCTATTAGAACAACAAGTGGTTTTTGTTCAACAAGTCTTGAAGTGAAACATCTGTATTGTTGAAAGTAATGAGGTCAACCTTGTTATAAGTTGTACCTGCGCCATCACGATCAATACTTAACTTCGTATTGTTTCCGTCTTTCTCGACAAAGATGAATTTATCAATGTTTTGAGCAGTTGCACTATCAGATAACAACTCAGAAACATCAATCTTCACATTGCTGCCTAATTGGAAGGCATTGATTGTGTCAACGCCGTTACCACCGTTATGGCTGTTGTCATTTAACACATTAAAGATCAACTTATCCAAACCTTTAGCAGAAACTGTTTCATTCAAGTAAGTAGAATTAAACTTACCTGCTGTTTCATTCGCCAATGCATCAGCATCATTCGCGTTTGCTTCTGGTGTGAATTTGCTCCAAGCCAATGGTGAACCTGATTTAGAATCAATTTGAAGTACTAATTGAGCTGTATCAGACTTACCAGTTACAGGATCAGTAATCGTGTATTTAAATACATCCGTTTTACCAATCGCGTTAAGGTTTGCATTTGGCTTATAAGCATATGTACCGTTTGCATCAATAGTTAATGTACCAAACTCGCCTTTAATTGTTGTTGCACCATTAATCGCAACACCATTTACAGCTTTCACAACAGCACCGGCAACTACAAGATCTTTACCATGTACAGGATCAAGATCAGTAATAACATTACCCTTCGCCTCAGTGATTGACTTCACAACAGGCGTTGTACTTGTATCAGTTTCTTTAATTACTAAATTAGTCTGTACATAACCTGGTAAAGAAGCAAGGTTACCATTACTCATTTCAATACGATATTTACCTGCAGGTAAATCATCTAAATTGATATGAGCAACCTCTCCAAATAAGCCAATGAAATCAAATAATCCTGCAGATTTATTATTGGCAATTGGTACCCACTTACCAGAACTATTTTGCTGGTAAAGAACAATTGATACTGAATCTAATAATGTTCCCCATGATGCTGATTTTACTTGAAGCTGTACATCTGCAGTTTTGTTTGCACCAATTGTAAACTCTGTAGCACCACTCGTTTTACCAAGCGTAATTCCGAAGAAGCCAATCAACCAGTTATATGAAATCGCATCTTTAATGAATTTCTCTGTAACAGGATACTCGTACTCGATACCAGCTTTAGCAACATTATCAATGGCATCCAACGGAATGTTTGGAGCAGTCACTTGACGTGGTGCAGATTCACCCGCTACATCAGAAGCGGTCACAGATACATTTTGTCCATCGTTCAAACTTGGTATCAACTTAATTGAGTAGTTTCCATTGCTATCCGCAGTGGTTGTACCAATCACGATGTTGTTTGCATCTTTTACTTTAACAGTTGATAAAGCTTGTGCAGTACCTGTTACTAATGAACCATCTGCATTAAATGTTGCCGTTGGCGAATCTGGAGGAGTCACATCCAAATCGAAGCCGATGCTTGACGAAGGACCAACATTTCCAGCTTCATCAATCGCTTTAGCTTCAACGATAATTGTACCTTCTGGTAAATTATTGTTGATTGGATATGTCCAATTACCATTTTGATCAGCAGGAACAAGTGCGGAATCAATAATTCGACCTGTAGAGTCCTTAATCACTAATTCGACAGTAGTATTCGCTTCAGCTTTACCTGTTAATACTGGTTTCAAGTCACTTGGATCTGTAATTGGATTAATAATCACAGCATCAGGAGCTTGGGTATCAACTGTTAATTGCTGAGTTTCAGTTTTTTTGTTCTTAGCTAAATCAGTAGATGTTACTTCAACTGTGTAATTTCCATCCGCTAAATCTCTTGGCGGTGTAAATGTCCAATTGCCTGAGCTATCTACAGAAGCTGGTGCATCTACAACAGTATTTCCATTCTTATCTTTGATCACGACTTGAACTTTAGAATATTGTTCAGTTGAACCAGAAATTGCTGGAGTAGTATCGTTTGTAGGATATAACTCTTCAACTGACAAATCAGGTGAAAGTGTATCTACACCAAATTTTAACGAAACTGTACGGCTAGTATTACCTGCAGCATCACGTGCAGTGGCTACAAGTGTATATATACCATCTGCTAAAGGTTCTGCTGGTTTATAACTCCAACGGCCTGCAGACAACACTGCTAAACCACTAGATACCACAGCACCGTTAGCATCTTTAATCTCTACAGCAACCTCTTTAGGATTATTTACTGTATTACCACTAATCGTACGTTGTGGATCATTCGTATAATTAATACTTGGATCAACCGCCGTTACTTGAGATGCTGTTACTACTGGTTCAGCAATAAATAATGAGCGTGCAGCGAAAGCAGAGAATGCAGCAATTTGAGGCTCAGCAGCTAATGATACTGCCTGTACAGATGCAGCTTCACTCACATCCCATGCAGCTTCTTCATCATCCCAAGGATCGATATCTAACCAAGGATCATTATCATCTTCCCACGGATCAATATCGATATCTGGTGGTGTCAAGTCGATTACAAAATCTTGTTCCGTTGGATTACCTACGTTTCCAGCTTCATCTTTAGGAGTAGCTTCGATTTTGTAATCACCTTCTTCCAACTCAGCTTCTGGTTTATACGACCATTTACCATCTTCTCCAACTTCAACAGTGGCCTTCTCTTCGAAGCCATCTGGACCAGTGATCACGATATCCACTAGCGAACCGTTCTCACCTGTTCCTGTAATTTCAGGTTGAGGATCATTCGATTCAAAATCATCACCACCAATTGGATCAATAGTAATGTCAGAAGGAGGTGTTGTATCAACTTCTAACTGCTCTTTAGAAGTATCACCTTTGTTACCCGCTTTATCAGTAGGAGTTACTTCTATATCGTAATGACCTTCTGGTAATTCTTCAGTCGGTGTATACGTCCAGTTACCTTCTGGATCAACTTCTGCTTTACCTTCAGAGACAATTTCACCGTCTTTGTCTTTGATCACAACATCAACTATCGCTCCCGGTTCTGTTTTACCAGTAATTTCAGGAGTGGTATCGTTTGTCGGCTTAAGCTCATCGATAGTTAATTCCGGTGCTACTGTGTCAACCTCGAAGCTCTCTGGCTGAGATTCACCTGTGTTACCTGCTTGATCTGTTGCTTTTGCAACTACGTCATATTCGCCATCTGCCAATTCAACTGATGGTGTATATGTCCACGTGTCACCTGTAACTGTTGCTGGACCTTCTGCAACAACTTTACCGTCTTTGTCTTTAACAACGACATTTACTGTTGTTCCTGGTTCAGTTGTACCTGTGATTTCTGGCGTTGTATCGTTTGTATCCGCAATT